>CAYHPU010000071.1:0-5634 GCA_964358525.1 uncultured Gammaproteobacteria bacterium | reverse complement strand
CCCAAGAAGCAATGACACATTTTTATCTTGCAAATAAATATGACCCCCAAAATCTAATTTCTCAAACACAATACATTAATTTTTTACTTACACAACGACATGGCAAGGAAGTGGTCTCCGTGTTAAATCGCGCGAATAGATTATTTGTACCCTGGAGAATATATAAAAATACGCTTCCAGCGGCAAATCTGACAAATGCAGACGCAAATACACTTTTAAGATTCCCCGCGCTTGTTGATGAAAACAATTTTCGTTTATATATAGCCAAAACATACTATCTTATTGGTTTATCTATGCTTTCAGTAAACTCAATAACAACAAGAGATTATTGGATAGCAGCTAGATTTATGTCGCCTGAAATAGGATTTTTCCATCATGAGCTTGCAAGCTTAGAACTATATATCTTGAAAGATCGTGTAACAGCACTAGCTATTATTAATGAATGTATGAAAACTGCAAGAGCCGCTCTTCACTGTCAGCAGTTGCTGACAGATCTTAAAAAACTCCCTCCGCCCGGCTATGTCGCCGATGATATTACGCGGACACGACGACTATAATAGTGATATGAAGAAGAATAAAAAGATTCTGATTTTTGCGAAGAATATTGATGGCGGGACAGGTACGTTTCTTTCGCAGTTTGTAAAAATAAAAAACAAGACCAGTGTTGAGAAAATGCGGATATTGATACTGAAAAAACCCAAATTTTTTCACATGACTTCATACGCAGACAACGAGGTGGCTTACTATCCTGGTCCAATTCAACAAAGAGAATTTTATGATTTTTCAGTACAAACCATTCGTACACTCATGCATGAATTTCTGTGGTTTAAAAAACAGATTGGTATATTCCATCCGGACATCATCATTGCTTTAGATACTCACTGTTGTCTTTTTTCTGCTGTATTGACCCAGACTTTGTACAGAAACGTTCATACGATTCTAACATTTCACAATAATATTGGGGCTGTGACTTTTTATAAATTATCACGCGTTACACGATGGATGCTGAGAATTTTGTGTGCTGTTTTTTTTAACAGAGTCGATTATATTATTGGTGTCTCTGTGGGCGCAGCAGAAGACCTGAAAAAATATTTTTTTATTTTTAAAAACGTCTTGCACATACCATACGGATTAAACGTAGATACTATTAGACATCTCGGCAATAAAGAAATTAAGCCTCAGGATAAATTATTTTTTATTAATAAAAAAATTAATATTATTTCCATAGGCAGATTCGCACCACAAAAAGATTTTTATACGCTTATTCGATCCTTTAAAATACTGAAGAATAAAATTTCTCGTGTACAGCTTCTTCTTTTGGGAGACGGTGAAGAAAAGGAAAATCTGAAAATTTTAACAAAAAGATTAGGCATAGAAAAAGATGTGGTTTTCTTAGGTTGGAAAAAAAATGTATATCCATATGTAAAACGATCATCGGTTTTCGTACTTTCGTCTAATTATGAAGGTTTTTCTTATGTAATTATCGAAGCAATGGCACTGGGTATTCCGGTTGTGTCCACGGATACCCCTTTTGGTCCATCGGAGATATTGGACAACGGAAAATTTGGATTACTCGTCTCCATGCACGATAGTAAAAAATTAAGTCAGGCACTAGTCGACCTACTAACTCATAAATTATCTCGCAAAAAATATTCTCGATTATCGCTTGAGAGGGTGTCGTTTTTTACTGAAGGAAAAATGTTAAAAAAATATTTAGAAATAGTTGATTCGCTGTAATTTTTAAATAGGTATCCTCCTTCTTCGAGTACGGAACATATAGGGCGAAAAAAGGGAGTTAAAATTAAAATTTTTTTGATACGTACAAAGAATTTTTTTCCTCATACACAACAATTGTTTTAAATGATTGATCGTATCAATGGCTATTTTGCCTGGAACTCCCTTTTTCCCTTTGAAATGGGTCGTAAAAAGCAACCAGCTGTATACAATAACAATTTTCATCAGGTGAGTGATGATTATTTTTGTCGGCCAGGTCATGATAATAACCCAAAGAATATTACGAAACGAATAATAGTATGTGAAATAACTTTCTTTAATGCTCGTAAGAGAGCCTACGTGATAAGCAATTAGCTCATTGGTTTTATGTATCTTTCCGCCTATAGCTATGGCTCTTATTGAAAATTCAACATCCTCAATATAATAATAAAGAAGTTGGTTAAAAATAAACCCGTATTTTTTATTAATTCTGTTCAGAAGAGAGGTTTTTACTAGTAAACATGAGGCGGAAGCAAGCGAAGTTATAATGGATATTTTGTCTGCGTTTTTTGGAAAACCAGAAGTAAAATATTCGATGCCGAAAGAATCAATTACATTGTCATAGTTATAAATTATAGGAACTATGATAGATGATTTTACTCTTATGGAAATAGCGTTGAATATAGAGAAAAATTTTTTATCAACCTTTGCATCGTCATTTAGGAACAGATGATATGCGGATGGAATATTTTTTAGACTAAATTTCAAAGCTTCATTGTTTAAATCCGAAAATCCAGGGTTATTGTCGACATGAATAATATGATCAACATGTTTTAGCAATTGTTTTAATTGTGGTTTTTTATTTGTTGTTGTCAGAATGATGATAACGCTAATATCTGGAATACATGATTCCAGAACAGAAGTAACACATCGGTGTAGCGATGGATAAATAGCATCAGTTGCAGTTGTGGGTATAATACACACGATCGTGGTCATGGTGTATAGTATCTTACTATGTTATCTGAAGTAAGCAATAATAAATACGCGATGTTGTTTTGCTTTGAAATTAATCGAGGTGGAGAGACCCTGGCTATTCGTTCAGTTATAAAACAATTGAAACGAGACAAGCGATTAGAAGTGACAGAGTTTTCGAGCGATACTTTTTACGATTCAGAACCAGTGTATTTATTCAAATGGTTAACGAAAAATTTAATTTATTGGTTTTTAAAATTTTTTAACGATAGACAAAAATATAGTTGGATAATAACAACCACATATACTGCTGGTTTTATGGCATGCTTATTTAAGGTTTTTAGAAAATATAGTATGTGTTTTTATTATCAAGGCAATAGGATACCACCGATAAATCTAAAACTTACACCACTTCGACAACTGGTACATATATTTTTACGAAGGATAATACTTATTTTAAACTATATATTTTTATGTGCCTTAGATATCATAATCGTCCCCTCTGAGTATTCATTCAAAGAATTGACCGACCGATACAATTTTTTGAGAAATAAGATAGTTATAGTTCCAAACGGAATAGATACAGAAGTTTTTCATTCGATTTCAAAAAATAAAAAAAAAATAATCCGAACTCGATTTGGTTTGCAAGATGAGACAAACGTAATTATGTATATTGGTCGATTGCATCCTCAGAAGGGGGTTAAATCACTCATCGGGGCATTTCAATTATTAACAAATCGAAATAAAGATTCGCGTTTAGTTATCGTACACCCAAAAGGGTTTATTCAAGAAGAAAAACAGCATGAACAATCATTGCATCGATATATACATAATTATCATATACAGGGTATAACTTTTTTGAATCCAGATTTACGAGATGTTCCATCAATGTATAATTTAGCAGACCTCGTGGTGTTGCCTTCTCGGGTAGATCATTTTCCGCTTGTTATGCTTGAGGCATTGGCGAGTGGTGTTCCATTTTTAGCAACTCCAGTAGGGGCTATGGGTCATATACTAGAGAGCATTGATTCACGGTTAATCTTGCATGCTGGTTCAGCCTTGGAAATAGCAAGAGGCATAGAGAGAGTATTGTCTCTTTCTCAAGGTGAAGAGAAAAAAATTCACTTAAACTCAATAAAGCTTGTCTCAAAGTATAGCTGGAAATATATCTCAAATAGAATTTTATCAGTACTACGGAATCTTAATAATAACAGGAGCAATGAGGGCGTGCGAAAAATTTAACGGGATACGCTCTCCGATCTTAAGCGGTTGGGTATCAAACATATATAGTTCACCATTTATTGTATTGGTTCGCACTGACAGAGTAAGAACAATATTATTATATAATGGGTCTTGTTGAAGCGTTAATATTCCCATGTTTGTTTGCGTGACGCGTACGGCGGGAACCAGCGAAACCTCTAAGACTTCAGCAAGAAGAGTTTTGTTTGAATTATATATCCGATCCCCCTTTTTTATCGATTGATACACTTCCGGTTCGACGGTTTTATCGAGAATTGTATCTATTCCCCTATCGCGCGCCACGACAGTGACATATTTTGCGTCATCGTTTTTTTTGGTTTTCTGCGGTGTTTCTGTGACAAAGCTATCAAATGCAATTTTTGAAAAAGCGAACTGAAGAGGAGTACCATATGTGAGCGTTTTACCTTTGGTCGTATATTGTTTTGTTCTACTATTGTATGTGGCTTTAAGTTTTATATCTAAAAACGTAGCGACCCTGTCGCTAGATATATTGTAGCGATCAATATTGATAATTTCAGCATTCGTTCTTCCAAGAGCGTCTATTTCCTTGTCTCCGATTTCAAAGCGATTTGCAAACCAAGAGGGTGGGTATACTCTGGTATAGATTCCTGTTTCATTTGTTATTACTTTTACCCGGATAGTTACATATTCTCCTTTACGATAGAAAAATAAAAAAACTGTTATTAATATAATGCCGAAAAAAATTAGAGCAAATATATCGACAGGAGATATTCGCAAACGTTTAATGAAATTTTTTATTATTTGAATCATATTCATATATACTAATCAACCCTTGCCCCATTATCAACCCGAGATAGGGAAATTCAAAGATACCAACATGAGGATGGAAACAGTAATATGCACCAAATGTGAATACTCCCAGGAAAAAAGATATTGCTCTATTGGAAAATCCAAATGTTATACATTCGGATAGCAATGATTGTCCAATATACCATATGGGATAGATAAAAGCTGAGAAGCCAAAAATTCCAATTTCAAGCATGAGTTGTAAAAACCCCATGTGTACTGCTGCAGGAAAATAACTCATCACCCCATCCGGAAATAAAGAATGTAAAATATATTCATTAGTGCCAATGCCGTATCCTATCCATGGTGATTGCAGAAAAGCTTCAATCCCCTCATTGATCATTTCAATTCGAGTGGGAACTGCCCCCCCCTCTGCGTAAATGTTACTTATCAATAATATTCGGGGAACCAGCACATAGGATAATCCGACTATAATAATAGCGCTGAATAATAGTATTTTTTTGAAACCAAGAAATAAAATAGAATGAGATATTTGTTTGCGGTGACGAAAGAATAATAAAATTCCAGAAATACCAAGAGCAAACCAGATAGTTCTGCTTTGTGTCAAAATTATAGCCAGAGCAGCCATGAAACAAATAATGAGCTGAAATTTACTTTTTGTTTGCGCAATATTGGGATAGAGAAAAATAAGGAGAATAAGAAGAATTAGTGCAGTCTCGTTGGGAAAAAGCAGTGTTCCGGACGGTCTAAACAGAGAGATATTTGCATCAATATCTGAAGGTAGACCTGAGTTTAGTTTAGATTCAATAAATAAGCCTATGCTGCCCTGTTTAAGAAATTGCCAATAAACAATTATGGTCTGCAGAAACAGGGAAAAAGCAGCAGACAGGTATAGATATTGAATTTTTTTTGATGCCGTAA
>CAYHPU010000070.1:0-5641 GCA_964358525.1 uncultured Gammaproteobacteria bacterium | reverse complement strand
TGCTGGAGGGCATCCCAGTTACTGAAATACTCATGTTCTATACTTTCTGGGTTAACCGAAGAAGAAAAAAAGAATAGTACGTTAGTCCGATCAAAATTAGTGGATGATTTGCAGCTTCGGATGATCTGTGCAGACATTTGGGAGAGATTGACGGAAGATGAGCGGATTATGGTCCTTTCTGCAGTGCGTACCGGTCAATTGAGCGAAAGCCAGGAGGCAAAAGCCACATATCTCTTGCAAAGTGGAATCCTAAAAGTCGGGAAGAAGAAGACGTATGAGACATTCAGTGAGCTATTTTCAGTTTTTGTCGGACTTCATATACCAAAAGAGAATCTTATATACGATAAGGAGCAGGATCAGATCTATTACGGGACGGTCGCATGTGGGAAACTTTTAACCCCACAAGAGTTTAAGCTCCTTGTTCACTTCCTCCTGCATGAGAAGGATGTTGTAAGTCGTGACGAGGTAGGGCAGGTTCTGTGGGGGAAAGAGTATTTTGAAAAGTATTCAGATTGGATGATAGACAAAGTGGTCTCGACGATTAGAAAAAAGTTAGAAAGCATCGGTTTTGCCTCAGAAAAGCTCGCAACACATAAAAAACGCGGCTTTTGTCTCACTCAGTAGCCCTCAGGATCTTCAGGATTTTGTTATATACACGTCAAGCTTTGTCCCATAGCAAACTCTATAGTTTCTATAAAGGAGGAAACATATGGGACCAATAATAAACAATCCAAAAGTTTCAGAAGAGGTAAAGGTGGAAGATATTATTCGAGAACAGATTATCCGGGAAGAAGCATCTCATCAATATATAAATAAGTATGTCTCGAAATATTTACGCGGGAGGATATATGGATAGGGAGGTAATAGTTATGGATTATTTAGATGAATATCAAACGAGGAGGAATATGAAGGCAAAAAATACAAAAAGAAACCCGCTCTGGGAGATAGCGACAGTTGCGGTTGACGGAGAGGAGAAGACAATCTGGTATCCGATGAGTTCTGAAAATGAGAATTATAGGGTATTTCTGATATAATCCCCCCATGGGTGCAGAACAAGAAAGAGTAGCCTTAGAAACGAGTAGTCGTACATTGCATTCAAGTTCACCATTGATGGTTGATGAGTCTGGTGATGACGAGCTTGACTTATTAGACGAATTTGAGGAATCTGATGACAACGGCGAGGGCAAAAAAGAGGATGATGTTGAAGAAATTGATGTTTCGCAATTGGAAGAATTGGATCAGGACGAGCTGGCTATCCTTACACAAGCGCTCACCGATGCTGACGTCAAAAAAATATTAATTCGAGTCCGCCAAAGTGTAGATGAAGGCGATAGGGATAGAAACGAGTACCTATTTAAAGGCGCAGGTGATGCAACAGCTCTTCAAGTATATCTATCAGAAGTTGCCCATTATCCCATGCCTAACTTTGAAGAACAAATAAAGCATGCCCAGGCAATAGAGAGGGGACAAGTTGCATCATTGCTGCTTTCTGGCCGTTATCCTATTCAGGAGGCGCATGATGCGAAGCGAGAACTTGTTCGAAGGCTTTCGAAAGAAAGACGAGCGATGTTGTATAAAATTTTCGATGGCGTAACGGCAGAAAAAGAACTTGAAAAAACGTCGTTAAAAGAAAAGGTACAGATACAAATACACAAGAGAATTGAAAAAGCGCTCAAAGCGCGGAGAGATTTTGCGAAAAATGGTCAATCTCTCGCAAGAAGAGAAGAGCGGGAGTTGCTTCGAATTGTTGAACTTGGTCATGTTGCAAAAGAGATTCCAAGAGTCAGAAATAAAGAAAAACGGCAGCAGAATTTTGATGAAATGGTATTTCTCGGAAAAAACTCTTCTGAGGCGCTTTTGAGCGGCAACTTACGTCTGGTGGTAAATATTGCAAAACATCGCATGGGAGGTCCGCTTGGGTTTGTCGATATGATTCAGGAAGGAAATATCGGTCTTATGAAAGCCGTGCAAAAGTACGACTGGAGACTCGGGTATCATTTTTCTACGTATGCTACTTACTGGATACGACAGGGAATAGATCGCGCAAAGGCAAGCGCATTGGAGCTTCCTGTAAATAGATATGACACTCTCAATGCTTTGGAAAAACGTATTAACGCTCTTACACTTGAGCTTGGGAAGACACCAACGAGTTTAGATCTTGCATTTTCATTTCTCATGGAGAAGGACGGTTTAATCGCTCCAAAAATAGATGTGCTTCGGCAAGTCATATCGATAATTCAGCACAACCATCCTCATCATAATACACCTTCAATGGGTGACATACAGTCATATATTCAGGAAAATCGAGTTATAGAAATTGACGATGAATATTTTTTAGGAGAATTTCGCGGTGCTTGGTTTAATGTGAAAAAGTTGTTACGGTATCGAATGTCGCTTTACAAAGTTTCGCTTGATGATGACGATAGTGAAATGAAAGACGAAGGTTTGATAGCGATTATTGAAGACGAAGGTGCTACGAATGCCGGAGAGGATGCTGTGAATGAACACATGCTAAGGGATCAAGTACTTCAGGCTGTCTACATATTAACAGATAGGGAGAAACAAGTTCTTGCATTGCGGTTTGGAGTTGTTATAGGTGAGTTTGGGGAAAATGGAATTGATCATACCCTCGAGGAAATTGGGAGGATAATGGTGACTACACGAGAAAGAGTTCGGCAGGTTGAAGCAAAGGCCTTACGGAAACTTCGTCATCCAACGAGAACGTTAAGATTGAGGCAATTACTTTAAGTTTATTTTTTAACTTGTGGATAAAATATAGTCTCTGTTTTTATCCATTTTTCGACATCTTGAATATTTACGCTCTGTTGACTGTGGAGTTTTGCAAGAATTGTACGTGCTTCATCGTTTCGACAGATGGCTCTTGCGATGCAACCAATTTCATCTTCGTGTTCAAGAACAGTTGATTGCCGGAGCGACGTAAGTATTTTCCGCCATATATTCGGATGCTTACTTAGGGCGTGAAGCGACGGAAAAAATCCAGCGAGTTCGAATTTTCCTACTTGTTCATTTTCGTAATACGAGAGGAGGTCCCATGTGCGAATAAATCCATTCTCTTTTTCTGAAAAAGATTTCAGAAGCGATTTGAGTGCTTCATTGTGGAGATCTTCAAGATGAATATCATCGAGTCTGTTTTTGAGTTTTGGCCAGAGCGCCAAAAGTCTTGTGACGATAAGGTCAAACTGTCCCCAGTCAACATCCCGTTTCATCCACACCTCATCGGCAAATGTTCTGAACAGGAGCCAGTATGCAATTGGTTGGTCATGTGGGAATGCGTCTTCGTCAGAGACAAATCGAATAACTTTCTCCATTGTTTTTCCAATTGGAACGCCCTTTGTGTTTTCGATTAGGCCACCAAATATATCTACCGGCTTTGTAAGTACCACGCGTCTGGTGGCAACTTCTTTTATTTCAGGAATCAGACCGTAAGATCGGATTTTTGCGACCCCAAGGAGTGCGAGTGTGAGAAGTGGAGTTGGTTGTCCTACTTCGCGTCCCATCCATGCCTCTATACCGTGAAAGAGTGTTTCTTTGGACTTTGTCGTTTCGATGAAAAGAACCGGGTTCATGCTTTTGGCAATATTCATGATTGATTGGATAACCGGATATTTTTTGGCTACCGCAACTGCAAGCGAGGCGATATTACCACCCATAGAGAGAATAAGTATATCAACATCGTGTTTTGGAAGTATGTCATACAGTGATTTTTTATACGCGACGTATGCACGGGAATCGATGCCAAAGTTATCAGAGCCCAGAAATATCATTCGTGCTATGCCATGAGTGAGCATGGGTGTATACCCGTTCGTAAGAAGATTTAGGATAAATTCAGAAGGAACAGTGAGTTTATTTTTCATTTCATCCAGATCCCAGTGGTTGAGAAATGGCAGTTGATTGACGACGTCGTGACACATAGACCACTTCGATTGATTTGCATCACGTGGAGGATCCCAGGGAAAAGCGATGCGCCTTTCACCCGTGTCAGAAGCTTCGTATCCGGCTATTGGTGGTACACCGCAGTAGGGAAGCATTTCAAAAAAAACCGTCTGAACTTCCGGATAGAGGAGGAGCCAGTGCCAGTCTGACACGTCTCTCCCGCCCTTTTTTTCTCTATAATTTTTGAGAATTGCTTCCTGTTCACGAAACGATTTTTGTTCAATGGGGGAACGGAGGTTTGACGGAAATGGTACAGGAATTTCTTTATCAAATGGAATTCCAAGTCTCCATGCTATCTCGCGGATGAGTGCTCTTTGGTATTCATAAAACCCTTCAGGATTTGCACGAATGGCTTCTGGAAGCACGACGAGAATACGGTCAAGCTTTTGGCGTTTTTCTTCTTCTGTCATTCCAGCCCCGATATATTTATTCGTTACTTTTTGGCGAACAAGCGCAGTCAGTTTTGGTTGAATTTCCAAACCAAAATCGTGAGGATCAACAAGTCGTTCTGTGTTTTGGAGCAGAGCTCGGACTTTTTCCTGAATCTGTTTTGCTCTTTCTCGTTCAAATGACATGCGCCTTCGGTCTCGAAGCTCTTTAGTATTTTCCCCAATATTTTTATTTATTCCGAGAGTTGGGAGTAAGGAAAGTTCAAACTGAAGTGCGAGACCATCATCTGTTTTAGCGTATCTATTAAACTGTTGACCACTTGGTGAAAAGCATTGGCGAATAGCGAGTGCTTCTTGAAATATCTGACTCAGACTCATTTGAGAATTAGAATATTCCTCGTCTCGAAAAGATTTAAGTTCAAGAGCTTGCTTAATGACCTCTGAAACGGTGATTTGTTTGGTATCATCGGGAATTGATTTTTTTTGAATTCTTTTGATGGCCTGTTTAAATTTATTTGTTTTGAGGGCACGTGAAGGAATTTTTTCAAGTTCTGCAATCGGAAAGGAATGCATAAAAATATCAGAAAATTTGGGATAGAGTGCTTTGAATACGCCAAACCTATTGTGCGTGTGGTCTTGTATTGGTGTTAACAGTAGGTCAAAACAAAGAGCAGGATTAAACTGGAGTTCACTGTGCGGTTTTGGGCATAGTGATTCCTGTATCATTTCGCCTGAAAGCTGCATAAAAGCAATTGAATGATCACTGTATCGATCCATCTCAAGTTCGTGGGATAATTTTCTCATATGTGCAGTAAGCCCCTCAGTGGTATTGAAGTTAAATATGTTCGTTGAGGCGCGATACTCAGGAGACTGATACTCCTCTGAAAGCCGAATTCTCCCCGCATTAAGTATGCTATCAAGCACAAAAATTGAGTCTTCGTCAGCATCTACATGTAGCTGGGATATGTCAACTGGAATTGGGGGGATACTATCCCTATCTCCTGTATGGTATGTGCGCTGTTTTTCACTAAGAAACATGCCTGCTGCACCACCGGGATGGTTACGAGCTGGGTGTCGATCAATTTCAGCAAGAATTGACATATGTAACAAAAATATTCCGAATATAATGTAATGTGGAGGATTTTAACACTAATAAAGGAGCAGATCAATGTTATAGGATAAAAATTGAGGTTATGCTATCTCTACTTTTACCCCTGGTCCCATGGTCGAGGTGATTGTGACGCGGGAGATTTTTTCGTGTCCGACACTTGCAAGAAAGGCATTGATGTTTTCTACGA
>CAYHPU010000069.1:0-5675 GCA_964358525.1 uncultured Gammaproteobacteria bacterium | reverse complement strand
TTATTTGAGAATCTTGGTGTAGTTGAAAGTCCCGCACCCCTAAGAAGGAGTGCGGGACCGTTTTGGTAGCACGGTGTTGACGGAACACCTGTTACCACGCTTCCGACGGTTGCCGCCGTCGGAAGCGGTAAAACATCACGATTGCGGCGATGATTACTGCTGCAAAGAGCAGCACCACCGTCGCTATTGGTGTTGGTGGTGATATTGGCGTCAATCCCCCTTTTTGAGGGCTGCCATTATATGCCGCCTTATCCCCTGTTTCCCCAGGGGATGGACACCCTCCTTGGGTTTTTTTAATGTACTCGTTTCCTTCTGAACTCTTGGCCATCCCTACTGCCAAGAGTACATCTATTACTTCCTTAATGGGCTCTGGTAAACCGGTAGGGACTGCGAAGTATACACAGTCTCTGCCGAGCTGTACCCAGCTTAATGAAACCAAGAGCCCAAGTGCTACCAAAGCAAGTAGCACTTTTTTCAAATTCAGGATGTACATTTTACCTCGCTCTCAGTGATTGCATTGTCGCCGTCACGACAATACATAGTGGAATAATTATACCATTTCGCACACTATGGGCTTTACTGACGGGATTTGGAGAGAATAACCTTACTCGAGCGAGTGAGAATAAATGCTTTTGGCAAATTATTTATCGAAAGTGCAGAAGCTGCATCTTGTATTTTTTCTGTAATTAGCTGAATGTACCGAACTTGAATATGTACATCTTTTCCTGCTGTTTTTTTAGATAGCAAATATGTTTGCGCGGGTTCTAACGCCTTTTGTAGAGTAGTCAGATCTTTTTGCAACGTGCTTTTCGAATATCCACCATTTCCAAATAGTGCACGGTCATATATATTTTCTACATTTGAAAGAATTGTAATTACCTGCTCCCGATACGTGTCCGGCATTACAAAAAGAGCAGTTAGTAATTGCGTCTGTGCATTTTCAAGCGCGCTTTTTGCAAAACCTTTTTTGCCTTGTTGCAAATAAGTATTTGCGAGTTCTAAATTTGTTTTGGCTTTACTAAGAGAACTATTATTTAGAATAACGTTTATATCGTTTATAACGGTTATAACGTTCATAATTAGAGAGGGAAGATTTTGATTGTCTATTGGGTGTTTGTCGGGAGAACTGTTTGAAAAAGAAACGGTGTATTCGTCAACTTCTTGCGAAGGATTTGAGTTTGTAATTTCGCCTTCTATTTTTTTCCACGTATCCACTTGCGTACCAAGTGAGCCAACGAGAATTGTATACCTCCCTTGGGCAGTTCCTTTCGCCCGTACCATATAATTTCCGCTTATGGCGTTTTCAACCAGCACCATTCCTTCCTGTTCAGGATACGTGGTATTTCCATATTGAACCTCAAGAGTCGCCGGAGAAAAAACGAGAAAAATAAGAGATGGTTTTATTATTGTTTTGTTTCCAATAGAAATTTGATTTTGCTGGTAACTGATATTTAAAACTTCAAGAATTTTTTGAATACCTACAGAAGAATAAATAAGTTCGCCGTGATCTGATGACAGTGAATAGCTATTGTCACCACGAATTGCACTACTTTTAATTACTAAACTATCACCATCGGTTGTATACGTTTGCGTTGGACGGCCGTCGGGATACAAGTCTAACAACTGATCTAATTTTGATCTGAGTCCCACTTTATATTGATACAACGTCTGAAAACCAGTCCCAGACACCGTAATTAGTTTCGGTAGAACAGTAGAGAGTATTGATTGGTACGTGGATAGCCTTGTGTTTTGAATACTGGGATTTACAAGATTTTCCAAATAATTATAGAGTGGTAACGCATCTTTAATGCTGGGAAACTGCTCATTCATTACTTGCCTATCTGTTTTAGCCCCATCTCGAAATAACTGTAATACTAATTTTTGTGCAAGCCAAAGCAAGCTATCTTCTGTTTCAATTTCACCTGCTTCTACCGCTTTATACGCTTGAGCAACACCACTATGTGGAGAACCAACCGTAACTACCTTATTTATAAATGGCGGATTATATTTTTGTGTATAAATTCTCCCTACCAACCCGCCGTAGGAGTGACCGATAATGTTTACTTGTTCACTTGCATGATTTGGTACTACTTTTGTATCTATAAAAGACTTTAAGTCGTTTGCCGCGTCGTCCACGTTTTTGCGCCAATCATAGGGGAAAATATAGAGATCAGTATTCTCAACGTATCCAATATTTTTCAGGGTTTGGATTATTCCATCGTATTCGTGTGCAAAAGGACTTAAGATCCACGTGTCCCAGTTTACTGTTTGTTTATGAAGAAGTGCCTCTTTATTCCAAGACCCTAAAAAACCCGGAATCAAAACTGTTGGTGTACGGCTTACTTGTTGACTGCCGAAAGTAGCAAGAAGAATGCGCCAGTTGCCATCATTTCCAATGCCGGTATAGTACAGCCGCGTCTGCCCGTTTACGCTTATAACACTTGGCGCGAGCGCCCGGCTTTCATACCAATTAGTTGGACAAATTATTGTTTCCTTTGAATTTTCGTCTCCCCAATTTATTCCGTCTGTTGAACTTAGTTTATAAATTTGGTTTGAAGAACAGGGGCCTGTTTGATGAAAATACATATCGTACCCACTGTCTGTTTTTTGAACATCTGGCGAATCGGCATATTGAAGAACGGGATTTTGTGCATACTTTGTCCAACTAATTCCGTCGGGAGATGTTGCATACCCAACACGCCATGCGCTGGTATCGTGTCCCGAATACCACATTTTATACACCGAACCATCTTTCAAAACAAATGGAGCCGATGCGGAAGCCCGGTCAAAATCTGATCCTGTTCCTTTGGAAATTACCGGCGTTTCAGGATTACGTTGCCAGGTTATTCCGTCTGTAGAAATAGCACGATAAATTTCTATGTATCCCGCATTACTATCCGCGTACCACATAGTATAACCAGTGGTATCTTTTATAACCGTTGGATCGGTAACATATAGTTCACTTTCAAAAACTGGCCCGATACTTACCCACGATAAACCGTCAGCTGATGTAGCGTAAAGAATCTTAAACGACGTATTGTTAAAACTTGCGTACCACATTTTATACGAACCGTTTTCATACAGAACTGACGTTTGGTATTTCCGGGTTTCGTTCCACCCGCTGTAGTTGTTTGTGATTGATAAAGGATTACTACTAGACCTGGACCAATCGGAAAAAGAGGAAGAAGGAAATAGAAGGAAATAGATGGAAAAGAAGAAAATAGGTAAAATAAAAAAATACCTCACGTAATTAAGACTATTCCAATAGTAGGAAGCATACAACGGTTTATACACCGCATTTTGACTATTTCTTCTTAATATAAAAGGCTAAATAGCTGCCTTTCCCACCCAAATTAAAAAGAGGTAAAAGCAAGGGGGCAAGTAAGAAGTGGACTAAAAGGTACTTAAGTTTCTTAAGTAGCTTAAGTGGTGTGTTTGACTTATTAGGAAACAGATCCCGGAATCCGCCAGCTGGCGGATCCGGGATGATAGGACGAGACTTTGGTTTGAAAATTCCTACTACATGTTCCTGTTCGGAATAGGTTGGAGAACGTTCAATTGTTAAATTGTTAAATTGCTGAAGAATTGTTAGCAATCCTTTATGTGAATACAAACAAATATGTTCGGGAGGAGTAAGAAACGTATAATTTTCTTTCTCTCGTTCGGCCAGCCATCCACTATAGTTTGGAGTTTCAATATACAGAATTCCATTTTTAGATAAATACGAAATTGCTTTCTTTAAAAAATCTTGAGGGTTTTCGACATGCTCGAGTACGTGTGAAAGAATTAAGATGTCAAATTTTCTGCCACTGAAGAGACTGTACCTTCTGCCAACATAAGAACTTCGAACTTCAAGCTTATATTTTTTTCTCGCAAATTCTGCTAGCTTTGTAGAAGGCTCAAGACCAACAGCTTTTAGGCCTGTTTTTTTCGCCTCATCTAGCAAGAACCCAGCGCCACATCCAATGTCTACTATATTTTTTGCCTGAGAATTTAATTTAAGGCAGTTTTTGATAATGTCACGAGCACGTAATCTAATTTTGCTTTCATTGATAAAGCCTGTTTCATATTTGAAATTATCATACGTATCTTTAATAGTTTTGATCTCCGGAAAAGGATTTAAGAATAGCGATCCACAGGTGTTGCACAGATAATATTGGTGACTCCCTACTTTCCAACTCTTCTCAATATTTTTACTTTTGCATACTAAACAAGGCATCGGTAGAGTATAAAGACGTGGTATTGTCAATACAACTGCTTATATGCCGCATTTTATGGCATAATAGGCGGTATGAAGCTCTCGACAGTGGTTATTACCCAAAACGCAGGAGATGTCCTTGAAGATGAGCTTTTATCGGTTACCGGATTGTCGTCTGAGACTATCGTAGTAGATGACTTCTCTACCGATGACACTCTCATAATTGCAAAAAAATACAATGTAAAAATATACAAACACCACGAACCAAACTTAGGTAAGCAGAAGACGTATGCCATAAAAAAAACATCTAACCCATGGGTTCTTATCTTAGACAGCGACGAACGAGTATCTGAAAAATTAGCGAGTGAAATCAAAAGGATATTATCTAGGAAAACAAAATATACTGCTTTCAGAATCCCCTACCAAAATCACTTCCTTGGAAAGCCAGTCAGATACGGGGGAGAAAATTACAAAATGATCAGGTTGTTTAACAAGAAGACGTCTAAAATGACACTATCTCTCGTCCATGAACATATAGAATCTGACCAAAGCGATATTGGGCTTCTAAAAAATAAAATCCTCCATTACTCATATCGATCACTCCCCCAAATGTTTTCAAAATTCACCAATTATGCACTTCGTGAAGCAAAACAAAAAAAAGAGAATCGAGAAAAAATAACTTTCTCAAAATTATTTCTTTACGCGCCTCATATGTTTTATGCTCGCTTTATCAAAGACCACGGATACAAAGACGGCTTATTCCGAATACCCCTCGACATTGGGTTTGCCTATATGGAACTTATTACCTATTGGTCACTCCTATTTATGAAATGATAGTGCCCGTAGTTGTCCTATTTAAGACTCCGCAGAAAACTATTGATTGCTTATTGTCTGACTTCACCACAATTGGTATTCCAAAAAAAGACATAATTTTTATTGACAACACGAAAAATAATAAAGGCTTTGCCCATGGAGCAAACCGCGGAATCAAACAGGCATTAAAGAGAAAACCAACCACTATTTTACTTGTCAATCCCGATGTACGATTTACGAAAATTGAGAAGGGTGATATTCTCGCAGCACAAACAAAATTCTCTATTTTCGGCGGAGTTATCAAAGATAAGTCTAAAATATATTATGGTGGTGAGATTGATAGATGGTACATGAGCGGCGGGATGAGAGAACAAAAACCAAAAGAACAATTTTCCCCTGTTGATTTTGTTTCAGGTTCGTTTATGGGGATATCACCGGCGTGCATAAAAAAAATTGGGTACCTTCGGGAAGATTATTTTATGTACTACGAAGATGTTGAATACTGTAAGCGCGCGACAAATAAAGGTCTTTCTGTTGGAACCTCAACTAAATTGGTGTATCGACACAATGAGTCGTCTGACAGTATGTTTCTACAAAAAAAACAATACCTGGCACGGAATCGATTAAAATTCTTGAACGAATATGGGACCGTACTACAAAAAGT
>CAYHPU010000068.1:3088-5871 GCA_964358525.1 uncultured Gammaproteobacteria bacterium | reverse complement strand
GACAAACCTTATATCTAAAAAACAAAACCTCTCTTTCGACGACTTACCAGAGCTCTTAACCATTGAAGAAGTAGCCGACTTGCTTCGTGTTTCAAAAATAACTCTCAAACGATGGGGAAAAAGTGGCAAGCTCCCTGCGCTTCGCATAAACTCTCGTGGCGACCGACGCTACAAAAAAGAAGCAGTACTCCGATTTTTGGGAATGAAGACAGAACTGTAAGACTTAGTAAATTCGAAATTCGAAGCACTAAATCATAAATTTACCCCTCCTTAATCCTCCCCTATCCGCGATCCGCCTACCGGAGGAGGCGGAGGGGAGGCGAGGTGAGGTATGTTTATAATTTCGAGTTTGATTCTATTTGTTTCGTTATTCGTATTTCGTGCTTCGAATTTATTTTTACACTTCCACCGGCACGAATTTTTCTTTTCCTTTTACTATCTCCACCTTGAATAACTCGCTGCTCTGTTCTATCACCCTTTGGGTAAATAGGACGCCCCGCAAATGGTCCAGTTCGTGTTGGATGATGTGGGCTTTGTAGCCAGTAAACTTTTGCTTGGTGAAGGAGCCGTCTACTTTCTGAAATTCCATTTCGATACTCGTTGCGCGCTCAACGTGCCCCCAGAGATTGAGAACTGATAAGCAGCCTTCAAGCACATCGCTATCCACCGCTGTCTTATCTGAAACGACCAGAACTTTTGGATTTATAAAGACTTCAATAGGTGCGCTGCGCGGGTGTTTGACAATAAAAAGCTGTACACCGTAGCCAACTTGGGGAGCGGCGAGGCCGACGCCAACAGGATCTATACAGGCTTTGAGGGTGTCCTTCATATCTTCAATAAGTTTAAGAATGCGCTTGTCGATTGTTTTTATTGGCACAGCAGAGGTCGAGAGTGTTGTGTGGGGAGCAATTATTAAAGGTAGTTTCATTTCGGTATTATAGCGTATAAATAGTTAGTAGTTAATAGATAGTAGTTAAGATGTCTGCGGATTTTCATTAAAGGTCAGACCCTGAAGAGATCTGACCTTTTGGAAACCCCACCCCAACCATCCGCCAGCTGGCGGAGGTTGGCCTCCCCTGATAGGGGAGGTAAGAGGAAGTGGTTTGGGCGAATTAAAATTCGCCCAAACATTATTGTGCGGGCGATGCATGCATCGCCCCTACAGGAAAATTAAAGGATATTAAGGGAAAACTAAAGGGATTTTTAAGGGTGATATTTAAGGGTTATTAAGTATCTACAAGACAAATGGTAAGATTCCGGCGACGAGGAAGACAAGGCCAATAAGGATTTTTGGCGCGAGCGCGAGTATGTCGTCTATGCCACCTGCGCTCGGAATAGTTCCTGAGGAACTGGTGCCAGTGGTTCCACCGGATGTTCCTGCGGCAAGCGTGGGAGAGGTGGTAGCGGCGGAGCCACCGGATAGAGTAAAGGTAGCTCCAGACAGTGAGTTACAGTCCAAAATATCGCTCGAATTTGTATCATTCTTGGTTACATTCGAGTCGTCCGTTTTTCCTGCGGTACACAAGAAGCTTGCCGTGGGAGAGCCATTTGCAAGACCTTTGAAATTGACTGTTGCAAGAATTCCCGTACCAGTAACTACTTTTCCGGGATTGCTCACCATACCCGAAATAGAGAGCTTTCCTGCAGTGTCGTTGTGAAGTACGGTCTCGTAAAATGCGCCATAGGTTACCGAATCAACCGAGAGAAGTGTATTATCGTACTTTACCACCGCGTCGGTACTCGTTGTATCTACTCCTTGCGTATCTACTTTTATTTGCACAGGGAATGCGGTGCCAACAGTTTTGGCGCCAGAGGCGGGGGAGAACTCGAGCTTGGCGGCGTGGACAACATTAATAGCTAATAGATGATAGCTAATAGTTAAGAGAATGAATATTGCTATAGTTACTGGATAATAGTTAGTAGTTAGATGAATACGTGTTTTTTTCATATTATTTCCTAACTAATAACTAGTAACTATTAACTATAGCAACCATTCATTGTACAACAATTGTCACTCCTTGAACTTCTGATAGTTGGTTGCCGACCTTATCTTGATATGATACAAGCGTTGAGACAGATGACGAGTTGTAGACTGGTGTAATAGTCTCTTTTCCTACTTTGAGTGCTTTCAGCGTGACGCGACCTAAGCGGAGGAAATCTTTAGGAATGAAACCATCTGACAATGTGATTTCACCCGTTTTTACAAATGAAAGGACAATTAAACCTTCAGGCGTCATAGATCTCACGAGCGCATAACCGATATGGCTTGACTGTGCTTTTATAAACTCAAACATTTGTACATTGTGGGGGAGGATAACGTCTACCGCGTCGGGCGCAGATTCTAAACGGTTGAAATCTACATTTAGAAAAAATTCAGTATTTATCTGGACCGTTTGATCGAGGGGTGTGAGGGAAAGCGCAATACCGGATTGGTTGTTAGCTAATTGTTTGGGCGGGAGAACCCCGCCCCTACTGGGAAGTATATTGGATCCCCGGGTATTCGCCGATGGCGAACCCGAGGATGACAAAGGAGAACTCGAGGATGACAGGGTGGGTTGCGAGGATGACAAAGTTACTTGATTATCTTTTTTTTGTGGGGAGAAGACGGTGCGGATTGAGATGATTGCAAAAAGGGCGGTTACTACAAAAAGGGCAACGTAGAAGATACGATTACGACTCGGATTGTTAAATTGCTCAATTGTTAAATTGCTTGATTGCTGTGGTGGTAGATTACTTTTTGGGTCCATTTTATTTAATTTTCAAATACCCCACCTTAATCCTCC
>CAYHPU010000068.1:0-3078 GCA_964358525.1 uncultured Gammaproteobacteria bacterium | reverse complement strand
CCCCTAAGGGAGCCTGCCCGCAACGCTTCGCGTAGCGAGGCGGGCGGGGCGAGGAGGGGTTTAAAGTTCATCCGTAAAATTCTTCGCCATGCTTTGTAATAGTATCGCAAAATCGTTTCCGTTTACCACTCCGTCGTAATTAACATCGGCAAGGTCGAGCGCGCCACTATCAACTTTAAATAAATGCTTTTGAAATTTTGAAATATCGTTTGCGTTAAAGGTTGCGTCTTGTGGCGCAAGGTCGCCAGGGGCGAGCGGTACTTTTGCGGCGTCGAGTAAAACAGTACCCGCGCCAAGTGCCACGCCTGCGGCGCCAGCTGGACAGTTATCTCCGCCAGTGCTTGACGGCTCGGGGACCAAATGACAGAATTTTCGCTGTAAGTGTTTGGGCCCTTTGATAAGTACGTAATATTCACCAGGCGCAACATCTTGAAGTGTTACAAATCCGGTCCAGTCGTTACTGGACGCAGCGGTGAGCAAAATATTTTCAAATTTCTTAGGATCTGTGCCATCTTTCTTCGTCAGCGTAACCGTTACACTTGTTTGATTTTTGGCTGGTTTATCGGGCACGCCCATGAGATGAAGTTTCAGCTCTAATCGAGATCCAGCTACGCCTGTGAGAGTGGTGGTTGGTGCGGGCTCTGGTACCGTGTATTCATTCTCGACTTTCATATCATCTGCAAGTTGTGCTTCGGTACGCGCATACGGGTAATATGAAAAATTATCTACGAGCCCTCCAAATGGAAGCGTGCCATTATTTTGTGCACCGATTGAAAATGGAGAAGTCGAGTTATTGAGTACAACCGTAGCTGCATTTTCTGCAATCTTTTTCGCATCAATAAAAAGTTTTGCCGTTGTTCCGTCGTATGTTACGCTTATATAGTGCCATGCCGTATCTAATGTTGAGTTTGGATACTCGAGAACTTTTGCTCCGTTCATATAAAAAGACATATTCGTGTCAACCGAGGTATCTAGTCGATGAAGTAGGAGCGCATATTCATCGGTCACTGTGCTGTAAACACCCTTTGAAAAGAGTGCCGCAAAATCTTTATTGGTACTTGTTGCATATCGTTTGCCATCCCATTTGTACCAGCCTGAAACGGTAAATTGGGGAGAAGAAAATATGTCTGCGTCTGGCACTACCACAAAATCGTCGTCGCCTTCAAAATTTCCCGCCATACCATTTTTACCGCTGGTCCAGTGAATTCCTGTTCCGGAAAAGGTGCCGGCATACACGGTATCAATACTATTTGAAACAACGGTGCTCGTGCCTTCATTGAATTTGTAAAGCGCAGCAGGTTTGGTATTCTCTCCGCAGGTAAATTGAATACTTTTAACTGTTACCGACGCTTTGGTGGGACTGTCTGCCCAGAGCGCCAGAGTGCCTTGTTGTGGGCGTACATCATATATGGTAAAGGTATCAAGAAGTTGGTAACCAGTCCCAATATCTGCATAGCCGCTTATTTTTGACCCCGAGCGCGCCAGTTTTAATTTGACCGCTGAAAGAACTGATGTTGGTGTAATTGGAATGGGCAAATTTTTCAACAGTATGTCTTTTCCCTTTTTCTCCGATTGGAATTGAATACGCATAGTGTTATCTCGTTCATAAATCCAGCTAATACGGAGTACTTGATAATCTGTAGCACTTATCCAGTACATTTCGTCGATATACGCTACCGCTGCTTTGCCCGGTTCGTGCGAAAGATTTTTAAGTTCGGTTTCAAAGGTGTATTCGGTAGTGGGGAGCTTTTGTTTTGTGGTAAGCCCTATTGAAAAGTCGTTATTGGTGGTAAGAGGGCCTGAGCCGCGTTGAAGCTGCATTTGCCCATTTTGAATAGTGAGCGAGTCCGCATTTGCATTTAACGTTCCTGCTTTACTAAATATGGTTTCATTAAATTTGTTTCCGGCAAATACTTCTTTATGGGGAATACACATAGAATTGGTAGGATCGGCATCTTTTATTGTTACGGTAAGATTACTTTTTTCGTTTGTGCGAATAACAAACGTGTCACTGGGGCCGACTGCTTCTATAGTTGTCGAGATTACCGGAGCTATTACTACGTCGCCTGCTGCAATAGGCTTAAACCGCAGCACTCCAAAGCATATTAAACCTTGGGGCAGATCATCTTTCTTTTTGAAACTTACTTTTGACCAGACAACTTTGCTACTTGCGGTATCGTCGGTTATTTGTATCTGGTGCTCGAGGGTGGTACAGCTTGTGTCTGATTCTTCTGTTCCGAGAAATACTAATTTTGTTTTATCGTAATACATTTCTATTTTTGCAGCCGAGACTTTTTTGCCTGCAGGGCCTTGGAGCATTACTTTTGTAGTAAATGGTTCGCCGACTACGGCGTTTAGCGCCTGGTTTTCGGGGTAAATTTGGAGGATTTCCTCGGACGCTCGGGATTTGAAGATGAATGTGTTTACAAAAAACCATGACAAAATTATGAATAAGAGCGCTGATAGAAAGAGAAATATATGTTTCATAATTTTAATGTCAATTTTCAAAATCCAAATATCAAACCAAATCCTAAATCTCAATTACCAAAACCCCACCTTAATCCTCCCCTAATAGGGGAGGCGAGATTGTGTGACAATTGAAAATTGGTCGATGACATGGGAACTATTCTCCTTTAAACCCCTTCCTCCATACTTCAAAATCTACTAAATTAACTTTGTCGTCTTTGTTAAAGTCTGCTTTTTTAGTGGCGAGCGCGGCGAAATATTCGTTTCGCCACTGTTCAAAATCGGCACTATCTATTCGCCCGTCACACAGTGCGTCTCCCATTCGTTGCAGTGCGCAGGGATCTGGGGTGGGGGCGACGGTGGCGGTTTGGGCGTAGGTAATAGTTGATAGATGATAGCTAGTAGTTAAGAGAAGAAATATGAATGATAAAACAAATAAAGAAATGTATGCAATGCTGCGCATGTAATTATTGTAGAACATTTTGAAACAATAGTTAATAGATAATAGTTGATAGTTAAGATGGGTAAGGTAGTTGGATAGGAAAAAATTAGAACCCTCTTTTTCGTCTTCTCGTTCCCCAAATCTTTTTCACCGAAGTTATTGAAGTGTAG
>CAYHPU010000067.1:0-5894 GCA_964358525.1 uncultured Gammaproteobacteria bacterium | reverse complement strand
CCAGGCCGCCTAGCCCAAGCGACCTGTAAATAATGTGGTGGAAGATGGAAAAAAAATTCTAATTGGAGGAAACTATAATGACTGCATCAGTTCGTCCTTTTCCGGCCCCAAGCCTGGGCCGGAATCCACTTCCCTGGAAGTGGATTGTTATTGGGCTACTTACGGTGATCTTAACTTTTGTTTTGGTAATGAGTGGCGACGTGACAGTTAAGTCACGAGTTCGCCCCGACGGGGCAAGTAATGCAACCTCAGTAACATTTGCTGAGGTCACTATCACCGAATCTGCCAACACTTGTAAAGCCGGAGGAAATGTTAATTACGCAGAACCCGGCTGGGCTCAAAGCAAGTCTTGGAAAACAAGCATTGAGATTGGGGAGCCATGCTCGCCAGCAAATGTTGAGTCACTTCTCAAGAAGCTCTCTGAGCAGTTTGACCTCAAAGAAAAACAGGCGAGAACTTTATTTGATCAGGCAGCCAAAAATATCAGGTTGCACTACGGCCTGATCAAGTAAGAATGTTGAGGGCGTAAAAAAGAATTCCATCTTCCACCGCTCTCTCCGTAAAACCCCTCCTCGCCTCCCCTAATAGGGGAGGAAATAAAGGTGGGGTAAAACAACTATTTTGAATATATTTCGTAAGCAATTCCCCGCACTGTATATTCCTTCACCATCCTGTAACCCTTCTCCTGTAACTTTTTCCTATAATCTATCCCATAAATCTCCATATTGTAATTAATCACCTGTATTTCCTTAAATTTCTTCGGCATTTCTCTTATTCTTCGTAAATCGTATATCGTAAATCTCCTGCTATAGTAATCCAGTGGGTCTCGAGCGTCCGTTATCATAACCACCGGAAATTTCGAGTCTAGCTTCTGTGCCAAACTTTTCCAGTCCTCTCGGTGCTGCGTGGAGTTTAGTAGATAAGCCAAACTCCACGCTATAAAGGTTATAACTATTATAATTTTTATAACCGCATTATTTGCTCCCCTATCCAGCAACACCATAACCAACGGAAGCAAGAAGAGCAGGCGGAAGTACTGAAGCATAGGGGAAACAAAAGACCAACAGACAACAGCCAACAAACAACAAAGAAAGAGGAAACTTAATTTGCGATCCTTTAGTCCACCTTTAACAACAAATAACCACGTGAACAGTGACCACAACCCTGCCAAGCCAAAATAGACTATTTTCGGCTCGAAACTAATTCTCCCGGACATGAATTTAATGAATATTAATATGAAATTTTTCAACGTAACATTACCAAGTACCAAGTTCCAATTCACTACTGAAGCGAGAGATAATTTTGCATTCAATAACTGTCCATAGAGTAGAGGCGAAAGCAAAATTATAGTAGCTAGTAAGCAGTATATGGTAGTTAGCACAATACGATACTGCTTTTTGAAGAATAGATACATAAGCACGGCGAGGGAGAAGAAAATCGTCCCGTAAAAAGTCATAAAGGCAAGAGATAGAAATAGTCCAAGAAGAAACCCCACCTTAATCCTCCCCTGATAGGGGAGGCTAGACTTTCTGCCCTCTTTTATTTTACCTCCCCTGATAGGGGAGGGCAGAGTGGGGTTTTCTTTCAATAAATAGAGCACTAAAGTTATGAACAATGTAGCCATAGCATACATACGACTCTCCTGCGAATAGTAAACGAAAAACGGATTAACAGCAAGGAAAAGCGCTGGCCACATACCAAAACCGAAATAGAGTACAGCGACAGATCCCAAAGCGAACAGGACAGACGGTATACGAAGCGCTATCTCCGATAGCCCAAATACTCCTGTCCACGCTTTCATTATAAAATAGTAAAGCGGCGGGTGAAAATCGTGCGGGGAGAAATATCTCAGAATTTCTAAATACGAGTGGGTAGAGATAACTTTGGCAACTATCGCCTCGTCTAGCCACAAAGACTGATCAAGAGCGATGAGTCGGAACGCAAACCCGAAAAGGAGAATTGCTATCAATTTACCATTTTTCATTTAACAGTTTTACCCCTCTTGACGTCCGAGTCGGAAGTCTTGCCTCCCCTCCGCCAGCTGGCGGATAGGGGAGGCCAGCCTACTGGCTGGGGTGGGGTTTATAAAATTTTTACTTCTCACGGTCCTTTGAATACACCTTCACAATCTTCTCCATTTTTTCCTTTACTGCTCGGTCTACATCTACTCGTAAAATATTAGCGAGCACTATCGTAGATATAATAATATCCGCAACTTCCTGGTACAAATTTGTTTTATCAAATTCCTCAAGTTTTGACTTCCGTTGTATCGATAATGTTGCCAGTATATCGTTTGCCAGTTCACCAACTTCCTCCGTCAGTTTCACCGTTTTTGCGAGAATATCTTTCTCACGCATGGTAAGCGTGTGAAATTTTATGCGAAGATCTAATTCTTTTTTTGACAGCTGTGTTTGAAGTTGTTTTAAATCCATGTGTACTTGTCACCCGAAATTTATATCTGTCATTCTCGCGTAGGCGGGCCATGGCCCCCTTGGGGGAATCCAGTTTTGTTGATCCCCGGGATTTCGCTTCGCTCAACCCGAGGATGACATATGGAATTATACCATTATGCTCAATAGTAGCGAGGAATCAGAATTGAGAATATAGAATACAGAATATATAATACCGAGAAGTAAAATAACGATTTACGATTTAAGAGATACGATTGAAAATATATAAGTAAGACAAAAATCGGAAGTAAATACCGACCTTGAATATCACAATATCCGCCATTAATTGAATTCCAGATAAACATGGCACCCAGAAATCCAAGTAAGGATACTATACTAACTAAGTATAATATACTGTCATTCCCATGAAAATGGGAATCCAGTTTTACCATTTTAGATCCCCGGGCATTCGCCCTTGGCGAACCCGAGGATGACAGAGTAATAACAATTCCAACAATTACAGACGTAATAAACAGTAAACCGTAAACAGTAAACACAAATTTAGGAGGGTAAACTTCATTCCATCCATAGAAACCGGCGAAGTGATAAAAGGTGTGACGGAATTCAAATAATGTTTTAAACGGCATCTGCCAGATTGGAACTAGGGGTATCTGCTTACAAATTACTGAAAGAGCATACGTAGGCACGAGTTGATTATAGAGATTGAGATTGACCAGAAACCAGGGAGCTATAAACAGTAAACAGGAAACGGTAAACAAAAAAAATGCACGAAAATTGCGTCGAAGTACGTAAAGACAGGGAATTAAGAGGAATAGCCCGGAAAGTTTTGACATAATTGCCGCACTCGTCACCAACCCAAGAATAACTACATTTCTAGCTTGCCCTGAGCTTGCCGAAGGGTCATCCTGATCACCCGAGCGAAGCGAGCGCGTGAAGGATCCTCCCTTTGATAATAAATAGATCGTAAGCGCTGAGAAAAACGTAACCGCAATATCATTATTTATTCCCACGCTCATTCGGAGAAGAAGGGGATTGAGGGCAAAGACCAACCAAATGTACCAGTTTGCGAGTAAACGGTAAACAATAAACAGTAAACCAATATGGAACAATAAGGACGTAAGTCGGGTAAGATAATATGCTTGAACAATTGAGCAATTTAACAATTCGCAAGTCTTATAGAGCAATGCCCCCGTCAGATGATATAAAGGTGGGTGATACGATTGAGTAGAAACGGCGGGAATATTTTTTCGATCGTCAACATATTTTTTTGCACTCATTTTCTGAAGTGGTGAACTGACGATCTTCTTAAAATCTGGTTTCAGGTTCTTATCTTTCACCAGTTTATTCCACGAATAGAGATCAATCAAATCCCGAACAATCAATTTGCTATTTCTCGCCTCCCCTATGAGGGGAGGGCTAGGGAGAGGTTTCGTTAGCGCACGCGGGTATACCCCTCTAGACAACCAAATGATACTTTCAAAATGCTCAGGCTCGTCGGGCGTTTGAAAGGGAACAGTAAAGACAAATATGAGTATGTAGGCTACGGCTACAATTAAAGTAGAGCGATACATGTGCCCATCATTAAAGGTCTGACCTTCAAAGGTCAGACCTTCCTTAAAACTACTAAATTATTCATCCCCAACTCAAAATACTCGTGATGAAATGCTACTAACCTCTTATACGGTTTTACCAGTTTTAGTAAATCTTCTATCTGAAAATAGCGCTTGTGTTCTTTAATCTCGCGGGAAGAAATCATCCCCAGACGAAATGAAAGAAACTCCAGCAACCATTTGCTTTTTTTGGATGGTGATGTAAAAATAGCTACTCCACCTTTTTTGAGAACCCGAATAGACTCGCTGATAATTCTTTTTGGCTCGTCTACATGCTCGAGCACTGCAAAAGAAACAACGAGGTCACAAGAACTTGTTTTTATATCTGTTGTATTCTTAAGTAACTTAAGAACCTTAGGTGACTTAAGTGACTTAGGGAGTACGTCTACTGCCCAGTATTTTTTTATTTTTCTTTTGGACTTTAGCAGGAAGTCATAAAATGGAACCGTTGGTCCACACCCGATGTCAAGAACTGTAAGTAATTTCTCATTAGGCAAAAAAGGTACGCTTTGCTGAAAACGAAAATAACGAGCTAGTGGTTCTAAAATTGGCTCCGTCATAAATGTATGTAGGGGCGGGGTTCCCCCGCCCAAACTATTGTACGGGTCGGATTACCCGACCCCTACAAAGTAAATAAATTGTACTTAATAATCTGATAAACCGCCAAAACCGCATCCACAAATTTAATTTTCTTTCCTTCTACATACGTTCTGCCTGTATATGAAATTCCGACTTCAAACAGTTTAAGTTTTTTTATCTTTGCGAGTTTTGCCGTTACTTCAACTTCGAATCCAAAGCGCTGGCTCGATAAATCTTTTGCGACATTTCTTATCATACCTCCTTTGAAAACCTTATAGCCAGTCTCAACATCTGACAAATTTAAATTTGTCAGTATGTTGGATAATGTCGTTAGTAGCATATTCGCGAGTGAATGCCAGTAGTAGAGAATTCTTCGAGATGAGGTTGTAATAAACCGCGACCCATATACCGCATCAGCATCTTGATCAAAAAAAGGCAAGAGAAGCGCCGGATAATCTTTTGGATTGTATTCAAGATCTGCGTCCTGAATTAGAACAATATCACCATGTGATTGTAGGATTCCTTCTTTCACCGCAGCCGACTTACCGCTGTTTTTTTTTAGTGATACAACCTGAACTGCCATCCCCGACCTGATCGGGGATCCATTTCTATTTTTCTGGATTCCCGCCTTCGCGGGAATGACATTTGAAAGAGTCCTATCAGTGCTACCATCATTTACAACAATTATTTCCTTCTTCAGCTTTAAAGTGTCCGACTTTATAACTCGTCGAATAACTTCGCGAATATACTTCTCTTCGTTGTAGACGGGAATAATAATTGAGATCGTTCGGAGCGCCATGAGGGTATGATACCAAATTCCAAATCACAAATTACAAATCACAAACAAATCTCAATATCCAAATATAAACTTATTTGTGCCATATCCTAACTACTAGCTATTAACTAGTAACTATCGTTTAGAAAGTCTCTCAATATCCGCCTTCACCATCATCTCAACGAGCTGGTCAAACGTAACTTTCGGTTTCCATCCTAAAACTTTTTTCGCCTTATCACCACGCGCTTTCAAATTTGGTACCTCTGCCGGTCGCTTAAAACGAGGGTCAATAACTATATATTGTTGGTAATCTTTTAGCCCCGCCGCAGCGAACGCTTTTTCTACAAATTCTGAAACGGCATGGTTTTCACCCGAACCAACCACAAAGTCATCCGCTTTTTCCTGCTGCATCATCAAATACATCGCTTCTACATAATCTCCCGCAAAACCCCAGTCGCGTTTTGCTTCTAAGTTTCCGAGTCTCAGCTCCTTTGCAAGACCGAGTTTTATTCGGGCAAC
>CAYHPU010000066.1:0-5997 GCA_964358525.1 uncultured Gammaproteobacteria bacterium | reverse complement strand
CTGAGAAAAAGGCAGAGAAAGATGTTGAAGAGTTGCTTACAGATTTGAAGAAGAAAAAGATAGTGTCTTAATTAAAGAGTCTTGATAGTAGTCGGTATACATCTTTCCGATGGGCAATGAGAGTGATGAATATTTCATCTTTTAGTCGTCGATATACAATTCGATAATCTCCCACTCGAATACGATAAACATTCTTGTAACCTACTAGCCTTTCTTCTTTCTGCCGGAAGTCTTCTGTATTAAAAGAACGAATATTGTGAATAATAATTATTTGATCAGTCTTTGAAATTTTTTTAAGCTCGTGTTCTGCACGAGATGAAAGCAATACTTTCATATCCCAAGCTCTTTGGCAATTTCCTCAATATCTGTTCCTTTTGTAAAATCTGTTTCCCGTACCGATTGCTGATCTATTGAATTTTCTATAAACGCAACCATTTGGTGATACAGGTCTTTACCGAGTACATACGCCTCTACTTTATTACGGCGCATAACAGAAACCGGAGATCCAAAAGAATCTGAAATAACTTTCGACGGATTTACCTTTAGTTGAGAAATTGTAATAGAATTCATAAAATGAATGGTACCACTATTTAGGTCTTTTGTAAAGACCTGTTTATAGCTATCTTCTTCCACAATACCCACGCTATTGTGAGTATCACTTGCGGCTCGAAAAAAACAAAAATCTTGCGATACCAGGGGTAGGGGGACATTTTGTAGATGGTCAAAAAACGAGAAATACCACCTTCGACTCTACTCGCGTCTGAGAAAATATCTAAACCAAAATCACGTGATTTTGCTAGTTTTAACGCTGGATCTACAAAATTCTCTAGGTAAAAAGAATTCACAATATAACGCACCATATTCCACTTTAATGATTTTGATTCAAGCACTACTTGGATAAATTGAAGACGAAATATGCCACGGAAATTGTGATGAAAAAAATGCAAACATAAGTAAACAAGCTGCGCTTCTTTTGAAAGCAGATTAAATTCTTCTCCCTGAATAATTACTTTCTGTTTAGTTATAAAAAGGTAATCGGTAAAGTCCTTTACGAGTTGAGAATGATAGAGCGCATTAAGATTTCCGAGTTTTGTGAGAAGAAAAACTGCTTCAAAATGGATGTCAAAGACTATGCGCATTCCGTGCACCACTTTAGTAAATGATACTTCGGGAACTAGATTATTCTTTAGCCACCACGCTTCTGAACTTAATTCGGTATTAGCTTTCTTGTAACCATTTTTGATGAGCAGTTTTTTGAGTGCAGTAAAATTTTCTCTTCGCACTAAAATATCGGCGTCCAAATAAAAACGGCGGGGGTGGGTTTTTTCGTAATACAAATGCACCGGCAAACCTTTAAGAAAAACATATTCTATGTTCTGCTTCTCAAGCGCGGCTTTGATACGAACGATTTCTTGAAAATATAATGTGGATTGCATAAGATACAAAGCCTCTGGGTCAAATGATTTCCCGGCTCTTTTAACCGAAACTATTTTACCTAAAATCTGCACTGGCTTTACTTTTCCATCCGCTTCGGGATTGCTGTCTCCTTTGGTGACGACGTAGGTTTTGGTTTTATAGACAATGCGATGGGTAATGAATTTGTTTTTTTGTTTTATAAGAACCAGGTCGTTTTCTACCAATTTAGTAAAGAGTGTTTTTTTGTAGGTCACGACGTCACCGTCATGAAGAAGCGGGTACATACTGTTTCCAAAGGCTTTGAGAGTAAAAGACTTACCGTGAGGTATGAATGGAGATTGCATAAGGTGGATTATACCTCACCGAAAATTACAAATCACAAATTACAAATCACAAATAAATTTTAAAACTATAATTTCATAACATCACAGAAATATAGATAATATCTTACTATTGACAAAATGTAAGGAGTATTATATATTGTAAGGAAATGACATACGCTGCTACCATGACCGATAAAGGTCAAATAACCATTCCAGTTGCAATACGCAACATTCTCGGACTTGTACCTTCGAGCCGGCTTATATTTTCTATCGAAGCAAAACGAATAATTGCACAACCGATTGATAACGATATTATGTCATTATACGGATCAATTAAAACTAAATATAGAAAATTACCACTAACAAAAAATGTTCGAAAGATAATGTTAAAAAAATTGGCTGAACATACTGCCAAAGAAGGACTATAACATGTCTCTTTTCGTTGATGCTAATGTATTTTTACGTTTTTTACTTGTAGATCATACAACTCAATCTCGAGCGGCTCATGCATTATTTATACAGGCTAAAAGTGGAAAAATACATTTGGTAACACACTCTATTGTTATTGCTGAAATAATATTTACTTTAAGCTCGTTTTATGAACTACCCAAACTTGAAATTATTGAAAAAATAAAAATTATTTTACTTTTTGAGGGGCTTGAGATATTAGAAAAAAATATTCTTCTCCAAAGTATTTCGTTTTATGAAAAAAAGAATATAGATTTTATAGATGCTTTTATTGCCGCTTATGCATATAAGAACAAAATAGATGTTTGCTCGTTTGACAAAGATTTTGACAAGGTAAAGGAAATTAAAAGGGTTAGCCCGTTGATTTAGTTTTATTCTCAACAAGTAGCCTACTTATCAAGTAGGCTACTTTGAAGAAGCGAATCGTATTTGAGTTTTTTGCGTTTTGAATAGACAACGCGCACCGCGTACCCTTTTTTGACCATAACTTCGTTTACTAGGGCTTTGTTTTCGTGACAGAGCGCAATCAATTCTTCATTACACGGAACCCAGACGTATCCTAAAACTCTCCCAAATTTATCGTCCTGATACGTGTCGTATTCTATAGAAAGCTCTTTGTCTGACACCAGTTTTGACAACGCTGCTTTTGACTCTTTATACCCCTCTGCTCCCTTATTGGGGGCGTCTATACCAAGTAGACGAAAGGTGAGACCGTTTTTCATAGTGAATGTGTCGCCATCTATTACCGAGGTAGCCTTTGTTTGCGTGGGAAAGATCTGTCGAATTTGGTAGTAATTCTTTATTTTGTCTAGATTCTTCCATGCTCCCCAACCGAGAAGAGAAGCTATCATTAATCCAGCAATTAGCACTTTGGGAACTTTCTTTTTTTCAAGAAGTTGGGGAGAGAGCTTGGGGGACATAAAGGAAGTGTAGCAGAAAAATGACGCATGCTATAATAGTTTTATGGACTTGATTATATCCAAAACCATACCGGTGCTACAAAAATATCACATAAAAAAAGCTTCACTCTTTGGTTCTTATGCTCGTGGTGAAGAGACGGTTGACAGTGATGTTGATATACTTATCGAACCACCTGCCAAAATGACTCTTTTTGGCTTGGCGGGAGTTAAGCTGGATTTGGAAAAAATTCTCGGTAAACAGGTTGATGTAATTACGTATAACAGTATCCACTCGCTTCTTAAAAAGTACATTTTACCCGGACAAAAAATATTCTATGAAGAAAGATAATACAATATTTCTTGCACACATTCTTGACTCAATTGAAGCTATCGAACAATTTGTTGTCGACATAGATTCATTAAAAGATTTTTCAGTATCACGTAAGACTCTTGACGCTGTTCTACGTAATTTTACTATTATCGGGGAGGCTGTACGAAACCTAGATAATGAATATATGGAAAACCATCCTGTTGTTGAGTGGGATAAAATTATTGCTATGCGGAACATTATTGTCCACGAGTACTTCGGTATTGATATGGGTTTGGTGTGGGATACTATTAAAGAAGATTTGCCAACCTTAAAAAAACAAATAGAAAAATTACTTGCTGAAACCTCCTCTTTGTAAGTTTTCTTCGTCGAACTTGCGTAGATTAACGTTTAAATGTCAATATAGCGTTAATATTATACCCTTCGCAATTGAAATTGCTCCGGGTATATACCCCTCTAAACTGCTTTGATCCCGTTGAACGGGACAAACCAGTATAAGAGTGGTATAGAAGTTGGAGAGAAAGCGGTGGTTGCATACAAAACATTATAATGCAATCCTAAAATAGAAGGGTTATAATTACTCCATGCTGGACAAATCAACACTGCAGGAAGTTACAAAGACTGTTTTTAAGTTTTTAGATCCAAAAAAAGATAAGGTGTTTATTTTCGGCTCTCGAGCTATGGGAAATAGCAAAAAATTTAGCGATATAGATATTGGTGTAAAAAGTTCACGAGAGCTCCCCTTGTCTGTACTTGGAGATTTAAAAGAGGCGTTCGAAGAGTCCAACATCCCCTATTCTGTAGATATTGTTGATTTCTCGACGACTACGAATTCATTTAAATCAGTTGCTTTGCAAAAGACAATAGCGTTAAACTAGAACCATGACAAAATCTCATGCACAATACGAAGATCTACACAAAGCTCTTGAGCGGTTAAAAGAAGCCGCCACGCTTCCAAGCGAAGTAACCGTAAATCAGGACGCGACTATTCAACGATTTGAATTTACTTTTGAACTATCGTGGAAATTAATGAAAAGCATAGTAGAACTTGACGGCCTTGTTGCAGAAAGTCCCCGAAGCGCATTCCGCCAAGCAGCCGTATTAGGTTTAATAGACAACCCTGTTACATGGTTTGAGTTTCTTGATGGTAGAAATTTGACTGTTCATACATACAAAGAAGAAATAGCTTTAAAAGTATACAAGTCTGCCAAAGAATTTATACCTTATGTTGAAAAGTTACTCAGCTCCGCAAAATATTACCTCGACAAACTTGTGTAGATTAACGTTTAAATGTTAATAGAGCGTTAATATTATACCCTTCGCAATTGAAATTGCTCCGGGTATATACCCCTCTAAACTGCTTTAATCCCGTCGAACGGGACAAACCAGCGTAAGACGGGTATATATGAAAATGACCTCATATTAACGCCACATGAACTTTCTTTTTCTCGAGTAATTGAGGAGAGAGCTTAGGGGACATAAAAATAGTTTAGCAGAAAACTAAATGCTCTTACCGATTTTCCATACCCCCTTCTCCCTAAAGGCTGGGATGGTTTGACGGCGAGCAGCGTTTAACAAATTGTGTTGGGATAGAAACTTGGCTTTTGCATATTCTGCAAGAGTTATTATTTGCAGACCATCTAGATATGCCAATCGTTTATGCAAAGACTCGAGGAGTGCGAGTTCAAAAACTCGAATCATTGGCTTTATATTGTGCGACGCATCGTAAGCTCTTAAAGCACTATAGTAAGCTTGTTTTTCCTTATTCCTAACAATTATCGGCGGAAAGCCTGCACGTATAAGAAGGTAGTTGTTTACTACTCTTCCAATTCTCCCGTTTCCATCTACAAAAGGATGAATATTTTCAAACTCTGCATGTATTCGAGCTATCTTATGAACTTCCGCAGTAACAATATCTGACTCGTATTGCGCCATAGCTTCTCGCAGCCGCCATAAAACAAATTCCGATGGTACCCCAATATGAGTACCAACTCGTACCATTTCATTTCCTTCTCGAAACCGGCCAGCAACAGTATCTCGTATGTTAGTTAGAAGCATTTTATGAAGAAGCAAAAACATATCCATAGTTAAGCTCTTTTCAGGTGCAGTTTTTTTTACATATCCGTAAACAAGTGCCAAATTCTTTGCCTCGAATACTTCTCTGAGTGACATGTGTTTGCCAGATTCGATTTGCATCAAGATTTTCTCAGTTTCCGGTAGGGTTAGTGTTGAGTTCTCTATAGCATTTGAGTTGTATACACGCTCCGCCATTTCAACTTCATCTACCATTTCAAGAAGTGGCTGTTTGTTTACTTTTTTTAGACGATATTCCTTAAATAACTCTGAAATTACCTGTAGACGGTTTCTGTTCATATAATGCTACTATTTTACTAGATTAACGTTTAAATGTCAATATATCGTTAATATGATATGAAAATGGCTCCATATTAACGCCACGTGAACTTTCTTTTTTTCTAGACTTTGAGGAGAGAGCTTGGGGGACATACAGGTAGTTTATTATAAAAACCATTTTGATACAATGGCCACATGTTACGCTCACACC
>CAYHPU010000065.1:0-6091 GCA_964358525.1 uncultured Gammaproteobacteria bacterium | reverse complement strand
TATACTAAAACAAGATAAAGTATTAGTTCTGGGTACCAAATTATGAACGGCACCCCACGCAATAAATTTTGAAACAAAAATTTAAGCGTGGTAGGAACGTTTAAATCGAAGATTTATTGCGTTCCACTACTTTCTGGACGTTTAGCTCAGTTGGTTAGAGCGTTCGGTTTACATCCGAGAGGTCGGAGGTTCAAGTCCTCCAACGTCCACTTAGCCCGGCAGATTAGATTGGCTCATTTCTTTAGACATAGAGTACGCAGTACCATGTTTCTTTGCTCTACCTAAAAATCCTTTTTGTTTTCTCTTTTGATAACTCGCATCCAGCCACATACGACCCTCAGAAATTTTCTTTCGAATAGAGCGGAGTAATTTAATTATAAATTCCAAGAACCGTAAATGATATATTCCTGGCTTTTCATTTGAGTCATTTAACGTTAACTTCGTTATATCCGAAACTAAACTTGCTTCCTGCACCTTTACAGCGTCTAGTTCTTTTTTAACCTCTTTCAGAAGCATTCGCATTTCCTGCATAATGCCTTGCTCCTGTCGATTAAAAAGAACTTCCTGTCGTCTTATCCGAACAGGTTCCTTTTTTTGCTGTTTTTCAAATGGGTTTTGAGTACCAAATTCAGGCATTTTTCCAAACTCTGCAAATGGGTCCATACCAGTTCCAAAAGGGTTGTCCACGCCACCAAATTTATCATTAAATTGACTGGGAAAACGGTCTGTGGAATTTTTTGCTTTATCCTGATTTTTCCCACCGAAAATCTGACCGTCTACATCGGAAAATGAATCTTTAACCGCACTCGTGCCACTTTCCCATAAATCGTCACCAAATCCACGAAGTTGTTCTAGTATACTAGCTTTTCCCGACTTTTGGGAGGTTTTCATTGGCGCATTATACTATAGGCTTATAACAAAAGTCAAGCGCTAATTGTACTAAGTTGACGCTACAAACCTGCCAGGAAATCTAATGTTTTTTGCTTTCGAATGAGCTGGGAATACATATACATGTTCTGCTTTAGTGCATCCCGTTGTGCATCATCTTTTGCGGTCTTCATTAAAGGTTCCATATCTTTGTCTTCAACGACAATTTTTTCCTCATCAGCAATTTTTTGAAGTACATATTCAGCTTTATAGATATCTAGCACTTCAGACTTTGCCTTTTCTCGCATACTTTCTGCAGTTTCTTTTTTTGCCTGCATATACTGTTCTATGGATAGACCCATTTTTTTGATTTCATCATACGTATTTACTAAACGTCTATTTACCTCTTCGTCAATAATGAGAGGAGAAAGTTCTAGCTCTGTCTGTTGAACTAACTCATTAAATATCTTTTGTAACTTTTCGCTCTTCACTTTTTCAAGATCCTCCGGTTTCTGCTCCTTATCTTTTCCTGGTACCCAAATTGCGTCTTTTTTGCTTTCAGATTTAATTTTCTCTGCTATTTTTTTATAGTCAGGGAGTTTTTTTAGTTGCGGTTCCTCTGCAATTAAAAATTCTACAACCCAATCTTTATCCGTTTCAGCTGACTGAAGTTGCACGCGTGGTTCTGCAAACGGACGGAGATTGTGCTTCTTAATAAGTTCACGGTATACGTCGTTTAAGAAATGCTTCGTTGCTTCTTCAAGAAGATGACCCTCGCCAAGTTGTTCACGGACTAGTTTCAGCGGTGCCTTACCTTTTCGAAAACCTTTTACTTCTGTTTCTTTGGAAATAGATTCCAACGCTTTTTCCTTTTCCTCAAGAATCTCATTCCACGGGAGTGTTACGATAATTTTTACTGTTCGACCAGGTTGTTTTTCGAGTTTATCTTGAAATTTCATTTCGTAAGTATAACATATGGGATGAAATAATTCTGTCATTCCCGACCTGACTCGCCTCGCTGCGAAGCGGGTCGGGAATCTACGAATGAACTGGATCCCCGCTCCGCCAGTTGGCGGACGCGAGGATGACATAGTAACTTATTCTTCAACCACATCCGTCGAAATAATCTTTACTGGATTTACTGGGGTAGAATTTTCTCCACTATTATTCGCTGTCACCGGCGCCTCAGCAATTTTGTCCACTACTTCTATCCCGCTCGTTACCATACCGAATATGACATAATTTTTCGGCAGTTGCGCTGTTTGGTGTAGTATGAAAAATTGACTTCCGTTAGTATTTGGTCCAGAATTTGCCATGGCAACAGTACCTCTTGTATAGTCCCCCGTAAACTTTTCATCGTTAAATTTATACCCCGGCCCGCCCATCCCAGTACCTGTTGGGTCGCCTCCTTGAATCATAAACGTTTTTATTACCCGATGAAAAATTGTATTATCGTAAAATTTCTTTTTTGCAAGGTAAAGAAAATTATTTGCAGTTACTGGAGTTCCTGAAGCATTCAGTTTCAATGTTATATCACCCTCTGACGTACGAAGTATAACAGAATATATCTTTCCTTCCTTTAGTACATTTGTCGGAAGGTCACTTTGCTTTGTATTTTGTTGTGCCACTTCTTGTGTTGGATTTATGTTTAATTTTTCATTCTTCGGAGGCTCTTTTGTTAGGACGTCCTTTTTTGGCATCTGTGAAAACACAAACACCCCACCAATCAAAAATAAAATTGCTATTGTTAAGTACGCTATTTCTTTAGACATAATTCTATTGAGGATCAACCTCAATGAGGTTGATCCTCTAAGGAACAAAAATAATTTTTTTAGTTTTCACTTGCTGGAATACTGGGAATATTCATTTTCAACTTTTTCAACTGTTCTGAAAGATTAGCAAACTTAATATCTGTCGGAGGCACAAACTTGCTATCTGCAACAACTGCAGTTTTACAGTATTTTTTATTCTTCTCAAGGCCACTAATTAATTCTTTATCTCGTCTTTCTACGCTATTTGCTTTAGTTTTGGGAATATCAAATACATACCCTTCTTTTTTCTTATTGAGCCATGTCCACATGCGATAATTTCTGAGAATAACGCTGCCATTTCCCTCACCACCCATTTGAGTAGAGTCCACCCTTACGGTACCTTTTTTAATATATGCAGTAATATAGTTCTTTCCTTCCTTGTAATCACATCTTAAAGTTAACGAGCGTGCTAGCGCGTCTGTAATAGATTTAAACAAGTTTGTTTTCGGAGCAGCTGCAAAAACAGTAGGAACTACGAATAGAGTTAAAAGAAGGAACAAGATTATTTTTTTCATGCAAATATAATGACATGAATACCTAAAACTTGCAAGAGGCTTTCCCAAAAGGTCCGACCTTACAAGGTCTGACCTTTAAAGAACTGCAAGATCAAACCTATAACTTTTGCTCTGCCCACTTTCTTACGAAATGAATGATCACCTGGGCTTTCAATATATTTTAATCCCTTAATAAGTTTATATGCGCCCATGTGCTCGTTTCCAACAACATCATCCTCAGATGGATGTATGACCAGTGTTTCACAATGTTCTGAAAATTTCTTTAAATACTCTATTGGCTTGAATTCTCGAAGTGATTTCCAAAATCCTGGACCAAATTTTTGAATTGATCCGTTACTCCGAGGAAAAAGAGTTATCCCAAACTCATCAAAATGAGACCCATCACGAGATCGAATACGTTCTGCAACTTTTTTAACAATATATTCCGTATTTGTATTTGGAATTCCTGTTAACGCCGCTTTCTTAACACGATTATCGTTCAATAGCAGAGTAATAAACGTTCCCATTGAATGAGCAATAATATAGATATCTTTGTTTGAAAAGTTTTTAGATACGTAATCTAGAATAGAAGATAGATCGTCACGCTGCTTGTAATAAGTGACGTCTACTTCCTCTCCTTCGCTTTGCCCATATCCAGAATAATCAAACCTCACCGTTATATATTCAGACGAAATGGTTTTCGCAATATCAGAAAAGTAACTATATGTTTCGCCCTTACCCGCCCCAAGTCCATGAGAGAAAACCACAACTACGGGTGACTTTTCACTTCCTTCAATAAGAACGTCTAACTTTTCGTTTTGTTTGTTGAGTACTTTTGCTGACTTTTTCATACGTATGAGCAATGTCATCCTCGGACCTGATCCGGGGATCCAGATAAAACTGGATTCCCGTTTTCACGGGAATGATAATGTCTACTTATTCTAGCATTTCAATTACCTTCTCACTCGGTATTACATCGCCATAATAGCGGTCAAAGACCTTGAGAAATTGGTTGTGAGCTACTGAATTTTCTTTATTGGTTGCTGTTAAGTCCTCAAGAATGATTACGTTAAGCCCTTCTGCAACGGCCCGTTTCGCCGTAGCATCAATCCCCAGCTCAGTGCGTACACCGGTGATTAATAACGTATCGATCCTCTTTTTTTTCAAGAATTGTTTCAATTCTGTTTCTGCAAACGAGTCATAATATTTTTTTTGAATCACCATATCTTCATCTGGCTGTAAGTAGTAAAATTTCGCTCCCCTACTATTTAATAAACAAAGACGGAAACGTTCTGCCCTATTTTTGTTAATTTTCATATTCTGTGGTGAAATATCTTTCCGTGCAATAAATTGAGTAAAAATGACAATAATGCCTTCTCGCTTAATAAAACGATAAAATTTCTTAAGACGAGGAAGCATTTCCAAAATGGGAGAAATATCTCGTCCCAGTTTTGCCGCTATTCCTTCAGCCGAGCAAAAATCTATCTGGAAGTCGGAAATAAGGAGCGCAGTATTATCACTTTTTATTGTCATACTGCTTTATAAATAAATCTGCTTCGTCTAGCATAAGATCTGTTTTCGGTAGACACCATAACTTTTTTCCTTTATCAGTCGTTACCCATTGAAACGCACATGCCTCCTCGTTGATAACTACCTTTTGGTTTTCATCAACCAATCGACACATATACGTTAAAAAAACACCTTGCCAGTTATGTCGAGCATCCGATAAAACCTTCGGCAACAATCCCAAAATCTTTACACTGAGTCCCGTTTCTTCACGTACTTCTCGCAGAATTGATTCTTCGGGAGATTCACCGTACTCCATTCCCCCGCCAGGAAATTGCCAGGGCAACCCATTCTTTGCAAGGTCTCTGTCCTCAGGGTCAATATCACTTCTTTGGGTCATTAGATATTCCCCTTTTGAGTTGACAATAATAGCAATGACTACCGGAACTATTTTAGTTTGCATTTCGTTTTATCAATTTGAATGAACCTTTATTCCTTTCATTAATAATGAAGGAGTCAAGAACTTCCTGTGGTGAAAACCATCTGAATGATTTATGCTCCTCGTTTAGTAGAATCTCGTTTGAAGTTGCTTTACAAGTAAAGTGTAACCCGAGTAGGTGTCGCGAAGTAGAAAATGCAGGATCAAAAATTGCTTCGACAAATCTCAGAAACTTAATGTCAGTTATGTCTAAGTTTGTCTCTTCTTTAACCTCACGTTTAACCGCTTCGATTGCAGTTTCTCCCATCTCAATGTGTCCACCCGGAATGGTTAGCACTCCATTCCAACTATAAGATTCGACAAACAGAAATTCGCCGTTACTATTCTGAATAAAAACTCCCACAACCACTTCCGGATAATCGTATTTTTTATTCATTGCGCGTAGTATATAACGTTTTATTCATAAAAGGAATGAGTGCGAGGAGTGCAGCATCTTCATAATAACTCGCACGAGTAATCAGGTTGCCTGTAAGCGCACCAACAGTACCATTTTTTTGCTTAGAATTAATATTTCCAAATATCATGTCGTCCGCGTCCCCCATTTCTACACCATTTTGAATTAGTTTTGCCATTTTTTGTGGAATGTAAAATGCACTCGTCTTAGCTTTGCCCGTAATTTTTTTTGAACGAACAACGACCCAGGCCATGCACAACATACCATCTTTTACAATCTCTACACCTCCCTCTATGCCAACCCAGAAATCCGCTTGCGGCACTACCTTCTCGACGCTCATACTGCGAGAGTACGCGCCCACAATTGTTTCGTCGTCTGACATTGGTTGGTGAGAAACTGAAGAAGGAACAGAAACGCCTGCTATTTTAAATTTCTCATTCGGGTAAGCACGCTTAAAGGCGTTTTCTGTAGCCTTAAGCTTCGTAGGATTAGTTGAGGCAACGACTATGTGTTTCATGTG
>CAYHPU010000064.1:0-6131 GCA_964358525.1 uncultured Gammaproteobacteria bacterium | reverse complement strand
TATCGGTAATCATTACCGAAATAATAGACCTACGAGAGAATTTTGTCAACGAATCTAATCTGCTATTATATATGTATGCGGAAGACATTGAGGTATGGGTTCAAAGTTTTTCATATCTATTATGCTGCAAACGGTAACTGGGCACTGCTATACATTGTCCAGAGTGTATATGACAGAACATTTTTTCCACTCGTTCAGGTTTACTTATTGTCCCGTTTGTTAGATTTATTTTCAACTGCAAAACACCTCACATTTACAGATATACGTTTAATAATTTATTTGTATATTTTGGCGAGCATAGTTAAGGCTACGCTCTATTTCGTATCTATAATTCGTGGGCCGGGATATGAATTTGCATTTAACGATCAGATTGAAATGCACATTGATAAAAAATTAACTACCTTGGATCCTGCAGTTTTTGAGAGCACGAAATTCCAGAATTTACTTGCTCAAATGAACGGAGTAAAGGGTTCAATGTCTAGTTATCTTGATAGAATGATACAGCTCGTGAACATGGTGGCCCAATTTGTTACTGCAACAATTGTCGTTTCTTCTAAATTTCCTGTGTTTGTTCCTATAATAGTATTATCTACAATACCTCTGTACCTTTCTCTCGATAAATACAGAGACGATACATGGCAGTTTATGAGTAAGGAAAGAGGTATTCTCGAAAGATTATTTCAGTATATTCGCTATACTTTTTCCAACCCCTCCACGTCAAAAGAAGTAGCAATTTTCAAAAATGAACACATTCTGCTTGACAAATTTAAGCATTCACACCATTCCTACTACAGAAGATATGCAAAGGCCTATACGAAGACACTTCCCATACTTATTTTCTCCGGTTTTGTACAGTTAGGGGCTTTTTGTTTTACTCAAGCACTTAATGTAGCGGCAATACTGAGTGGTGAATTGGCTATTGGCCAATTTACACTTTACTTTCAACAGACTTTAAATTTGGTAAAAAGCTCCGAAGGAGTGTTGGATCAATATTCTTCAATGAGCATGCGAACCAAATATATAGATCAGTACTTTGAACTACTACAATATCCGAAATCATTACCAGAATCAGTAACAAGTATTTCATTTCCGGCTCAACCGAGTGTCCCACTTCTAGAGTTTAAGGATGTATCTTTTAAATATCCTGATTCTAAGCGATATATTTTAAAAAAATTTAGCTTAAACATACGATCAGGCGAAAAAATAGCATTCGTTGGGGAAAATGGAGCCGGTAAATCTACGATTATCAAGCTTATACTTCGTTTTTATGATGCAGCAGAGGGCCAAATACTTATTAACGGTATAAATATTAAAGAAATCAATATTTTAGAGTGGTATAAACAGATTGGCGCTTTGTTTCAGGATTTTATTAAGTATCAATTTACCTTCAAGGAGAATGTAATCTTTGGCGATATTTCAAAACGAAACGATTTACATGCGGTGAGAGCTGCAATCCGAAAGTCGGGAGCATACGATTATCTGGTTGATTTACCAAACGGAGTAGATCAAATAGTTGGCAAAACATTTGAGGATGGAGTAGATTTATCGGGTGGTCAGTGGCAAAAATTGGCTCTTGCTCGAGCTTTTTTTAGGGATGCACCAATACTAATTCTTGATGAACCCACGAGCGCAATAGACGCGAAAGCAGAGTATGAAATTTTTCAAAAGGTTAATGAACTTCAAAAGGATAAGACCGTAATTATCATTTCTCACCGATTTTCAACTGTTCGTAATGCCGACCGTATTTTAGTTTTGGATGAAGGAAGAATTGTTGAAGAAGGTAGCCACGAATCATTAATGCACAGGAAAGGACTCTATGCTGAACTTTTCGAAATCCAGGCGCAGGGATATAAATAATCTAAAAAAATATGACCACATTAAAATTGCAAAGATATGAAAAGAATCCGATTTTAGGGCCTACTGAATTACCATGGGAAAATATGTTGGTTTTTAATCCGGGCGCTATTATGGTAGGAGATTGGGTGTATTTAATATACCGCGCCATGGGATTGAAGGATCCGATTTCTCGTCTTGGCCTGGCGATTAGCTTAGACGGTATTAATTTTGAAAGATTCCTAAATCCATTCTACTATGGTGGAGGTCACCCTGATGAAACTCTTGGTTTTGAAGACGCCCGGATTGTTCAAATTGAGGACACCTACTATTTGACCTACACAGCAGTATCTGAAGACCACGAAGTTGAGGCAAATCCAGATTGGGTAGAAGGTATTGCAAAGAAGCCAAAAATTGCTCTTTCAACAACTAAGGATTTTAAAACGTTCGTTGATTACGATGTAATTATTCCTGACATAGTAGGAAAGGATTCTAGTTTCTTCCCCCAGAGAATTAACGGGCAATACTGGCTACTATACAGGGAGGCCCTTGGAAAAACGTACTTTGCGATGTCTGACAGTCTTACTTCGTGGACAGATAAAAAATTTGTTTTTGAAGAGCGTCCCGGTTATTGGGATTGCAAACGTAGTGGAATTGGTGCTCCTCCAATTTATACAGACAAAGGATGGCTGCTTTTTTACCACGGGATTGACAACACGAATACCTATAGACTTGGCATTATGTTTCTCGACCTCACCGACCCAAGTAAGGTGTTGTATCGTTCACCTGAACCAGTATTTGAGCCGGAAAAAGACTATGAAAAGTTTGGTTACGTAGAGAATGTTGTATTCACCTGTGGTGTTGTAGAGAAAAATGATCAGTTTTATGTTTACTATGGCGCGTCCGACCAAGTAATAGGCCTTGCAACTATTGGTGTAGGATCTGTTTTGGCACTCGTGTGACCTCTCGTTAAGGTATAATGTTAGCCTACTTACGTTTATGAAGAATTTAGACAAGCACTTAACAAACAGAACTCGTGCAATTCGTGTAATCTATGTTTCTTCATATATACCACGGTACTGTGGTATTGCCACTTTCACAAAAGACCTTACAAACGCTGTTAATCTTCTGAATCCCTATGCTTTGGCAGAAATTATGGTATTAAATCTAGATATTGACAAGTTAGAGTATCCCTGGGAAGTTAAGTATAAGATTGAGCAGAATAATTTAGCTACTTATTTACAGGCTGCAGAATATATTAATCAGTCTGGAGCAGATATTGTTTGTCTTGAACACGAATTCGGCATATTTGGTGGTAGAAATGGCGAGTATGTCCTTCCGTTTATTGACGCGTTGCATATCCCACTGGTAACAACATTGCATACGGTAGTTTCTGATTCCACCAGTATAGATGCAATTATACTTAAGAGGATTATTAATAAATCCGTTGCAGTTACTGTTATGCTGAATAAAGTAAAAGAGAAATTAGTGAACGATTATAGAGTTGCCGGCGAAAAGATTGTCACCATCCCACACGGGACACCTGACTTACCATACAGCCCAACGACGCCATACAAGAAAAAGAGACATTTCTCTGACCGCCTCATTTTAGGGAATATTAACCTCCTGACTCCAAGTCGAGGTATTGAGTATTCCCTTGAAGCAGTTGCCACAATTGCAAAAAGATATCCTGAAGTCCTTTATATGGTGATTGGGCAAACACACCCCGTGTACGTACGTGAGAAATGTGAAGAGTACCGCGAATTTCTTAAACTGAAGGTGAAACAACTAAGAATAGAAAAAAATGTTCGTTTTATTAATAAGTATTTAACGCTTGAAGAGTTAATTTTGTGGTTAAAAACATTAGATTTTTATGTTACTCCATATCTTAATGCCGAACAAGCCGCGTCTGGCGCACTTGCCTACGCGGTCGGTGCTGGTAAAACCTGCATTTCTTCTCCTTATCAATACGCAAAGGAAATACTTTCTGAAGGGAGAGGTGTGCTGGTGCCGTTTAAAAATTCAAAGGCTATTGCTTCTGCAGTTATCAGTTTATGGAGTAACCAAGATAAAAAAGAAGCAATTGAAAGGAAGGCCTATGAGTATGGGAGGCTTATGACATGGCCTAATGTTGCTTCTCAGTATTTGGAGTTATTTAGAACAGTTTTAGCCACAAATAATTCTGGTCGTAAAAATGACACATAAACTTGTCTTTCCACTGGCACACATAGAAAAACTAACTGATACTATTGGAATACTAGAACACTGCATATTTAGTACTCCCGACCGTATTGAGGGATATTCTACAGACGACAACGCGCGAGCACTCCAGGTTTTTCTTCGACTCAATAGCCGAAAATCTGAGGAATATATTAATAGATATTCTTCAATATACCTTCAATTTCTTATTTCTGCACGAAGTCCGCAAGGTTTTCACCAGGACTTGAATGCTGACTTTACCTGGAAAGACGACTCTGGATGTGGAGAGGGATTCGGTCGGGCAATGGCAGCATTAGGTGAAACCGCTCTATTTGCACCAACTAATAGTAAGAAATTGGCCGCAGCTTTCGTATTTGATCAGCAAGCATTATTAATCGAAGGAGTAGAGCAAAACAGAGCTATTGCCCAAGTAATTACGGCGCTTACGCACCGATTGAAATTTGATGTTTCTACCCCAGAGCTTGTGCCCCAACTCGTGATGCGCAAGAAATTAAAAGGAGATATGCCCATTAGTCTACCAATTAACCTACGTGTCGAACTCGTTCGCCTTACTGAAAAACTGGTAGCAAGTTATAAGAGTCATTCAACTCCACAGTGGTGTTGGTACGAAGATACGCTCCTTTACGATAATGGGAGACTTCCACTAGGTATGCTACTTGCATATAGAGAAACTAAAAATGAGGAATATTTGAAGATTGCTCTAGAGTCACTCGATTTTCTCTTAGAACAAACGTACGACACTTCGAAAGATTGTTTTTCCTTTCCTGGGTACCGTGGATGGTTTCCTAAAAACAAAAAAAAAGCGTTATATGGGCAGCAGCCGATTGAAGCCGGAAGTACGGTAGAAGTTTGCTGTCTTGCCTATGAAGTTACTCGTAAAAAGAAGTACTTGGAATATGCCAAGAAAGCCCTGGAGTGGTATAGCGGTCGAAATATTTTGAAAATTAGTTTGCTAAACCCTCGTACTGGCGGTGTTCTGGACGGACTAGAAGAATGGGGAGTTAATCCAAATGAAGGAGCTGAATCTATTTTAAGTTATGCTCTCGCCTGTCTGGCACTAGACAAGGTTGACGCATGCGGATAGCAATACTCGCTCCTATCCACTGGCGAACTCCGCCTCGAAAATATGGTGGGTATGAAATTATAGCAAGCTACATTGCGGAAGGAATGGTTAAGAGAGGTCACTCGGTTACCTTATACGCCACTGGAGATTCACTAACTTCAGGTAAACTACGATCTATCTGTCCTCGGCCAATTGAAGAAGACAAAACTTTGGACGGTAAAGTATTTCAGTACTTACATTCAGCACTTCCCTTTGAAGAGGCTGAACAGTTCGATATTATTCACAATCACTATGACGCGTACCCGCTCGTCTTCTCAAAGCTAATAAAGACTCCCGTTGTTACAACAATCCACGGGTTTACGAATTCTGGAGTTTCTAAAATATATAATAAATATTCAAATACGCACTTTGTTTCAATAAGCCTTGCCGACAGAAAGAATGGCCCTAAAATGAACTGGGCAGCAAATGTTTACCACGGAATACCCGTTGAGGAGTATACATTTAAAAACTCACCACAGGACTATTTCTGTTACCTTGGTAGGATTTGTGCAGACAAAGGTATCCATTTATCAATACAGATTGCACGAAAATTAGGAATAAAACTAAAATTTGCGGGACTTATCCCAAACGATAGCAAAGACTATTTTGAAAAGGAAGTCAAACCGTACCTCTCTTCTACTATTGAATATCTTGGAGAAATATCTCATGAAGAAAAAAAATTATTACTTCAAAACTCCACTTGCCTACTTCACCTTAATACGTATCCAGAAGGCTTTGGTATTCCTTTAATTGAAGCTATGGCTTGTGGGACGCCGGTTATTGGAATGAATAATGGATCGATACCAGAGATAATTGAAGATAGCAAAACAGGTTACGTTGTGAATAATATTAGTGAAGCTGAGCTAGCAGTAAAGAAAATAAGTAGCATCTCGCGCAGTAGCTGTCGTCGGCGAGTTGAAGCACTGTTTACAGTAGATAGAATGGTTTCTGATTATGAAGAAGTGTACAAAAGAAT
>CAYHPU010000063.1:0-6270 GCA_964358525.1 uncultured Gammaproteobacteria bacterium | reverse complement strand
TTCGTTTGAACCGCCTCAATATAAAAAGGGGGACAAAATTGCAACACGGGAAGCATTTGGAGAAGGACTGGTGTGGCTTGGTAAAAAGAATGAAAAGATTGTGTCACTTGACGCAGAAATGTCTAATTCAACGGTGGCGAAGTTATTTTCCAAAGAATTTCCGCAGCGTTATTTTGAAATGTTTATTGCGGAACAGAATATGGTAAGTGTTGGAGTTGGATTAAACAGATATGGATACGTTCCTTTTTTATCTACGTTCGCTTCTTTCTTATCGCGTGCGCACGACCAAATTCGTATGGCGAGCTACAACGAAAGTAAACTCTGTATTATTGGTTCGCATTGTGGGCTGTGTGCGAATGGAGATGGCATATCTCAAATGGGGCTTGAGGATGTTGCTCTATTTCGAAGTGTACAAAACAGCGTTGTACTTCAACCGTCTGAAGCCGTATCTACAGTTAAATTACTCGAGTGCATGAGTAATTACAGTCACATTTCCTATATGCGGACGGCAAAAACAGAAACAAAAGTTCTCTACTCGCCGGATACGAGATTCAAAATAGGAGGATCACAAATTGTCTTAGAAAGCGAAAAAGCAGAATGTACTATCTGTGCAGTTGGTGTATGCTTGTTTGAGGCGCTTGCAGCCGCGGAGGAGTTACAAAAAGAAGGTATCCTTATTTCTGTCATAGACACGTATTCAATAAAACCACTTGATGAAGAAACAATACTACGTCTTGCCGCAAAGTCGAAACGAGTAGTTACGGTGGAAGATCATTATCTTGAGGGGGGACTGGGGGAAGCTATCAACTCAGCGCTAATTGGAAAAGATATCAAGGTGACAAATCTTGCAGTGAGAAAATTACCAAAAAGTGGGAGCGTAGAAAAGTTAATGGAATTTACGGAAATTGACAAAGCAGCTATAATAAAAACAGTTAAACAAATTATAAAAAACTAACCATATGGATGATTGTATTTTTTGCAAAATAATAAAAGGGAAAATTCCATGCTTTAAAGTCTATGAGGATGACAAATACGTGGCTTTTTTGGATATTTTTCCCCGGGCAAAAGGACACACGGTTGTAATTCCTAAAAAACATGTCCGATGGGTTACCGATTTATCCCAAGAAGAGTTTGGTGATATGTGGAAAACCGTACACACAGTTACTAGAAAAATAGCGAGCGCTATTAAACCTCTATTTACATCGTATCTCACGTATGGGTTAGATGTGACGCACGCACATATTCACATTCTGCCTCGAGAATCGAACGACGGGTTTATACCTGAGGCGGTAAAAGGAAATATGGAGGAACTCAAGAAAGTTGCAGATCTCATAAATGGCGGAAACTAGTGTTTTTCAAAAAGTGTACGAGGTGGTAAAAAAGATACCCAAAGGAAAAGTGTCTACCTATGGAGACGTTGCGAAGTTATGTGGGATAACAAATGTCCAAGTTGTTGGATATGCGCTTCACTCGAATAAATCGCCCGAAACAATCCCCTGTCACCGTGTCGTTAAAAAAGGCGGACTTCTTGCTGGCGGATACGCATTTGGCGGCTGGCAAATTCAAAAAAAGAAACTTGAGGAAGAAGGAATTCATTTTATCCAAAACAAAATAGATTCAACATATTTTATTTCCTGATCCATTTGTATTCAATTTAGTATAATAATGCAGTGAATATAAATACCTTTCAAATCTTAATTTCTGTTTTTCTACTTATTTTCATAGGTCATATTTCGAAATTACTAAAGATAGTAGAAGAGGATTTTGCAAAAAAGGTGATCAAATTTTTATTCTTTTTACCATTGCCCATTTTAGTTTTCCTATCTTTTGCAACGACCAAATTAGACTTGTCTTTAAGCATTTATCCAGTTATTTCAGTTTTAGTACAAACTTTACTAATACTTGTCAGTTTCGCGATAGGCAAAATATTAAAGTTTAATAATAAAAGTACAGGTACACTTATTGCTGCAGCGGGCATAACGAGTACACTTGTTTTTGCCCTACCTTTTATACAGGCATTCTATGGGGTTGAAAATCTTAAATACTTATTTATGTATGATTTTGGTAACGGCCTAATGGCATGGACTGTGGTATATCTTATAACTGGTTATTTAGGAAATAAACGAGAAATAGGATTAAAGAAAGGAATCTTTAATTTTACAAAAAATCCCATGATTTTTGCACTTGTGTTTGGCATTATTTTTGGCCTATTAGGTATTAGTCTACCTTCCTTTTTTACTCAATTAAAATTAACTCTTTCTGGTTTTATTAATCCATTATTATTTATTGCTATCGGTATTCTTTTAGATTTCAAGTATTTTATAAGTAAAGATAATTTTCTCAAACTGTTATTATCGGCTGGAGTAGTTATGGGTGTATCGGTTTTGTTTGCATATATTCTAACCTCTTTGTTTTCTATTAGCGGCATTGGTCAAAAAGTAATTTTAATTTCTGCAATATCTCCAGCAGCAACATTAGCCGTTGCCTTTTCAGTTGAGCATGAATTAGATCAAAAATATGCTAGTGCACTTGTAGCATTTACTATGGTACTTGGAATAGTGTTTATTCCACTTATTGTTTTACTTTAATTGATAACCCTGGATGTCAAGTCACTAGAACAAGGGAAAAACTACGTTTAGGAAAACTCAGGAGACTCAGCGTATTTCATCTAAAATAACACGATCATTGAACTTACCCCGCTCATCATTTTTTGCACGACGCACTTCCTCCAGTTTCTCTCGGGGGATTTTTTTGAAATCTAAGATGGTGTAAATGACTTGGAGAAGATCTGCCAGTTCCTCAATTGAATTGTCCTTTGAAAATTCCTCTACCTCCTCGCGCAGTTTTTCCTTTAATTTTCGATAATACTCGTCATCACTGGCTGTATGGACAACAGGTATTTTACCTTGTTTACGGATAATTTTTTCTATCCGATCGCGCACTAGTTTATGAAATTCCATGTGCAATAATTATACAATTTAAACAAACAACAATGTTTTTTATTGTCTTTCTTAATTACATATTTGAGCTTTTATCTTAGTAATATGTTGCACTCAGAAAGTTCATCTTGGTATGTCTTGTTCTTAGTTCCATAATATATTCCTCCACTTACACCACCGCTTTGACCAATAATTCCTCCATCTCTTTTGGAATACTTTTCATTAATCTTGTTAACGCATATATTATAAAACTCCCTTTTTTGTTTTTCATCAGAGATTCGGATTTGAGTATTTGAATCAATGATGTTTTTGTTTATACTTTCATATAGCTTCTGCTTCAGCGTTTCGTGCCTGTACTTGAATTTCTTCCTTTTTATCCATTAGTCTCTTTATATCGCTTATTTTCTTTTGCAAGATTGTTTGCTCAATAATACATGTGTCGGTACTCATTAATATCCATTCATTATTTATCATGCAACAACTATATAATCCCTTTGAATGACACTCGCTTCTTCTAACTTTTAAAGACTGCCCTTCACAATTACTTCCAGATGGAGCATAACAGATTGTTATTGGATCACTCTCAAAATGAGATGGAGCCAATTTCTCCTCTGGGGGTTCTGAAGTAATTGATGAAGTAGGAATATAAGTTGGGGTTGGAACGCCTATAGAAATTGTCACCCTGGTAATGGGGTTACTTGATATTTTATTTTGGGGAGGATGATTGACTCTACTTCCTGAAAAGAATGCTAGAATTGCAGATAAAATCAAAGCTTGTAAATTATTCATTATTCAACTTATTGACAAATCATAAATAATATTATGTTAAAATACATTTGCTAAAGACTGGCAAGGGAGCGTGTTCCCCCGAACCAGTTTTTTTGCACATCTAGGGCAAGATTTCAAAACTTTTCATTTCGGAGTAGTACTTTTTCTTTTTTAACCCGGTCTTTGGATCCATCTTAAATAGTTTTTGATTCATAATTCTTATTACATTTTTATCATAATCTGTTGGATTAACTACTTTCTTACCAAGTAGTTTTAATTTCGCTCCATAAACGAGGATATCCGCTATTTGTTCTTCTATATCGAGATTCTTCTTTGTTACAAATGATATTTCTGTAAGAACATCTTGAATTTCCTCTGATTTAACATTTAATGAAGGCATTCCATTGGATAAAAAATTACTGGCAATTTTATGAAAGATAAAATCTCGCTTAGAAGTAGCCGATTCAACCACCAACCTTCCTTTGCTGCCATTAGCTAATAAAGACAAAATAAAATTTTTGATCAGTCTATTAGCTGTTTCCTCGTAATTCTTGTCAGTAGTCCAATTCTGTGTTAATGATTTATTTTTATCTAAAGCCACTACAAAAAGCTGATAATGCCCACCTCTTAAAAAAGAAAAAAGGTCTTTCTGAAATTCAGAATAGATGTTTTTTGTATTAAAAATCGAAAATTCTCCTGATTTTCTACCAATTTCTCGTGAATGAAATACTACATTAGTTTTTCCCCAATATTTGAATTTAATTTGATCTGATTCATTCTTAATGATTCACGAGAATATTCATTAACCATGCAGCCACTTAATATATAGTGAGAGGAGTGTGTCTCATTTCTATCAGCAGAACCGAGTTCGTCAATAAAAAAATTAAGTAAACTCATATTTTGTGCCGAGAGAGGGATTTGAACCCCCGGCCCATCGCTTATGAAACGATTGCTCTACCCCTGAGCTATCTCGGCAGAAAAGGTACCGTAAGTATATCGTATATTCCCTTAGGCATCAATCCAGGAATCTAAATTAGCGCGGGGGATTCGATCGAGTTTTGTAGGGTCGGTTAGGTAAATTCCTTTTTCATATTTATAAAAAGCAGCTACTCCAATCATTGCGGCATTATCAGTGTTTAAGTATTTATACGGCGGAAAATAAATAGATTTGTTACATTCCTTCGCTATCTCTCTTAAATTTTTTCTTAATAACACGTTACTGGAAACCCCTCCCCCGACTGAAATTATTTTAGGGTTATATTTTAAAATTGCCTTTCTAAATTTTTGTTTAATACTTTCAAATACACTGTTTTGAAACGTTGCACAAAGATCTGGCAATGCAGCTATCTTTTCTTCTGGGGACATTTTTTCAAGCATATATTTAAAAGCTGTTTTAATTCCTGAATATGAAAAATCGAGCGTACCCGACTTCAACATAGGAATAGGAAAAGGAATTGCTTTTATATTTCCTTTCAAAGCAAACTGTTCAATTATCGGGCCGCCGGGATATTGAAATCCAAGCATTCGAGCCGCTTTATCGAGCGCTTCGCCCGCGGCGTCGTCAAGCGTTGTACCGATTATCGAATAATCAATGTGATCGTTCATGAGCACAAGCTCTGTGTGTCCGCCAGAAATAACAAGTGCCAAACAAGGAAATTTCATTTCGCGAGCAGGATTTCCATTTCTGTTTTGTACAAACGCAGAGTAAATATGTCCTTCGATATGGTCTACTGGAATGAGTGGCTTTTTATACGTTAAAGCGAGTTCCTTTGCTTTTTGAACGCCAACTTCAAGCGCTGGTGGGAGCCCGGGTCCAAACGTTACAGCAAATGCATCAATCTGACTTATCTCCGTTCGAGCTTTTCTGAGCGTATGATCAATCACTGGCACAATCTTCGCCTGGTGTTCTCGTTTTGCGAGGATTGGGTAAATTCCCCCATAATTTTTGTGAATAGGAATCTGTGAAAATTGGACAGACGCTATCGTTTTTCTTCCACTTGTTATAGCTACACTCGTTTCGTCGGCGCTCGTATCTATTGAGAGAATAATCATGAGAGCTTATTAATGATAATTTTTCTTTCAGTAAACGAGATTGAATCAATTGAAATAAATAATACTGTGGCCTTTTTAGGATCAAAAAGCTGAAAAACAGACCCTAATTTTTCTCCCCACTCAAACACAAGAAGGTTGTGACGAGAGAGTAAAGACGGAATTGAGAGAACCTGCAAATCTTCTTCTCGGTCCACTTGAAACAAATCAAAATGGTGTAATTTCTGTATCAAATCATGGTGCGTATCGTACTCATAATAGGTGACAAAGGTTGGTGAGACAACGTGTTTAGTTCCCAAATAATCTCCAACTCCTTGAGCAAAAATTGTTTTCCCTACTCCCATCTCCCCCTGTAAAACAATGACCAGAGGTTTTTCTTTTGCAGAATCCTTAAACTGAATAATCAATTCTCGAGCAATTTTTTTTGTTTCAGTTTCTGTTTTTGAGATGAGGGATGCATGCTTTTCGAAAGAAAATTCTCCTGTTCTGAGAGTTTTAATTTCTGGGGTTGATA
>CAYHPU010000062.1:0-6668 GCA_964358525.1 uncultured Gammaproteobacteria bacterium | reverse complement strand
ATTATTATGCCCCGAAAGCGCTTCAATAGAAATGAGTGAATTGTCCACCATAAAACCAAGTCGACGAAAAACATACTCAACAACTCCCCTGATACCTGAATAAGATACGTCGATTCCCTGCATAATTCCTGAAAGAGTTTTTTCTTCTTTGTATTCTTTATTCTATTGATAATAAACTTTCCCAATTTCGAATAAATAAATTCTGTCTTTCCGATACTTTTTCTGCTCTTCTAATGCAAGCATTAGGTTCCCCTTTAGTGATGTTCGAAGCATTGATTTTTCGACATTCAAGGAATTTTGGAGAACAACAGGGATGCGATTCGGTTTTATCTCAGATACCAGCGGTTCAGTAATCTGCTCATCAAAACCAGCCGCAACCATTAGGTCTCGCAGTACTTCATCCTGAACATACGACGTGGACTGAATATCTTTAGGTGAAGGGGAATACGGCAAATGGTTTGCAATTTTTTCATATCCGTAAATTCGAAGTACCTCTTCAATAATATCCTCCTCTAGCTGCACATCTGTTCTGTAATACGGAACAATACAGGTGAGTTCTGTTTCTGATTTTTTTGTAATATCAAATCCTAGTCGAGAAAGAATACCCACGACGGTATCAAAAGGAACGTGAACACCACAGAGATACTCTAGTCGAGACATTCGCATAGTTACTTTTGTCTCTTCATTCTTTTTGGTAAAACAGTCCGTGTGATCCACGAGTATCCCACCGCAAATTTCTAAAATCATTTCTATGGCGCGCTTCAATCCCTGCTCAGCAAGATAGGGATGTAAAAACTTTTCATGCCGAAGAGATGCCTCTGTCCGTAAACTGTGACGAAGTGATGTTCGACGAATGCCTGCCTGGTTGTATGTTGCTGCCTCAAGTAAAATTCGAGTTGTTTTAGAAGTTATTGAACTTTTTGTTCCTCCAATAATGCCAGCGAGCGCTACTGGTTCTTTTTCTGTTGAGACTATAAGATCCTCGCTCGTTAAATTAAGTACCTTGCCGTTTAACGCTGCTAGTTTCTCCCCCTTTACTGCGCGGCGAATGATAAGTACCGGTTTTTGTAACACTCCAAGGTCGAATGCGTGGAGCGGCTCACCAATTTCAACCATAACATAGTTTGTTATGTCTACTACGTTATTTATCGGTTTAATTCCATACGCTTCAAGCCTGTTCTTTAACCACTCAGGGGATTCCTTTACTGAGATTCCTTCGATAGTAACAGTATTAAACCGGTAGCATAAATCCTCATCCTTGATATCAATAGTAGATTTCAGGGGCGCCTTTGGCATTTCAGACTCATAGGCGCGCGGAACTCGGAGCGGCTTTTCTGAAACGGCAGAAAGCTCAAGAGCAAGGCCTAGAATGGATAGACAGTCGGACCTGTTTTGGCGAACTTCCAGGTCAAGTACCGTATCGCCCACAACCACTTCTGGTTGGTGATCCTGCATATGACCAATTGCAGTAAAAAGATCGGAGACCACAGAAACATCTGCTGGTATATCTACATATTCCTTAAGCCAATTTAAAGGTACCTTCATATTATTTATTCATCTTAGCTAGTAGCTAATAGCTATTAGCTAAAAACAAGTTCTCCCCTATATAACTTTCTAATATCCGTAATTCCATACTGTGTCATTACGAGCCGATCGAGCCCCATACCAAAGGCAAAACCAGACCATATCTGCGGATCTATTCCACATGCGTTGAGTACATTCGGGTGAACCATTCCGGAACCAAGAACTTCAATAAACCCTCGATGTTTACACGTTTGACACCCCTTTCCACTGCAAAAGGTGCATTGAATATCGAGTCCTGCGCCCGGCTCTACCTGTGGATAATATTTGCATCGAAAACGTGTTTTAATACTATTTCCATATAAAAACTTCACGAATTCAGTGAGTGTCCCTTTTAAGTCTGCCATACTAATTCCTTTATCAACACAAAGCCCTTCGTACTGGTAGAACATTGAGTTATTAGTTAGGTTAGTTGTCTCGTTTCTATATACTTTCCCTGGTACAATAATTCGGATTGGTGGTTTCTCGCTTGTCATACATCGCGTTTCCACCGATGAAGTATGCGGACGGAGTAATATCCCTTCCAGCTCGGAAATATACAACGTATCGGAAAGTTCGCGCGCTGGGTGATCTTTTGGTAAATTCAGTTTCTGGAAATTAAACTCCTCTGTTTCTATTTCTGGTCCTTCGTATACGCTGTATCCATAATATCGAAAAAAAGAATTCATTTTACGAATTACTTCGGTCGTTGGATGTAAGTGACCGACATTTGGAGTTATTCCAGGTAGCGTATTGTCCACAAAAGAGACGTTGGACGTTAGACGTGGGACGTTGGACCGAATCTGTTTTATCTTCTCTTCAATTTCGCTCTTGCACTGATTAATAGTCATCCCTAATTCTATCTTCTCACTTCTGTCTTCAATTTTCTTTAATTCAGTAAGCCACTCATTAATTTTTCCATTACGACCAAGCCACTCTATTTCTAGTTTCTTTAGACTTTCACCGTCGGATACAGCATCTAGCTCTGTCTGAAAAGATTTAACTGAAAATTGAACGGAATTAATATCCATTTGAATATAATAGCATGTATGCCCTTCTTACGCCAGTTTGCAACTCGAAGAGTTGTTAAGTGGCTTAGAAGGGTATATACCCGGAGCAATTCAATGGCGAGGGGTAAACCTTAGTTATTTAGCTACTAGCTATTTCTTTTACAAACGCTGCAAACGTCTTTTCGTTTTGAGCAAGTAGCGCAAGTATCTTACGGTCTACAATTACTTTCTTGAGTTTCATCATATTAATGAAAGCAGAATACTTTATACCCATTGCACGGAGGGCCGCATTTATACGTATTATCCACAGGCTCCGCATTTCTCGTTTGCGTTGCTTTCGACCCTGAAATGCATATTCACCCGCGTGAAGTACTGCCTCGCTTGCAACTTTTATTAAACGGTTTCGCGTCATGCGATACCCTTTTGCAAGGTTCAAAAGTTTTTTGTGTTTACCGTGTGAAACGACACCTCGTTTAATGCGCGCCATAGTGTATTAATAACCCAATATTTTACGAATTTTTTTTGCTATTGTTTGAAATAATTTTTTAGGACGTTTTATCGCTCGAATTTGGGACTTTGAACGTTGTGAACGTTTATGCCTACCGCCTGGTGTACGGTGCAGTACTTTCCCATGTTTAGTAATGCGGAATCGTTTTACTACAGACTTTTTAGTTTTTTGTTTCACCATGTTTTGTTTTGTCAAAGCTTATAACAGCGCGCAGAACTTTCCCTTGTAAGTTCGGTTCAGCCATTACTTTTGCACGATCTATTTTACTTAAAAAATTCATAAAACTCGCCTTCGCCTCGTATACTTTTCCGAGTTCTCTACCCTTGAGCCACATGCTCAATTTTACCTGGTGTCCTTCTTTTATAAACTCCGCCGCTCGCGCCACAATTCTGTTTTTGTCACTCTCTCCCATAAAGAGTCCTATTTTCAGCTCCTTAATATCTGTCTTCCCCTTCTTTTCTCCCTTATCTTTCTTAGCGAGCAAGTATAAATAGCGGTTGAAATTAATGATTCGAGCAATGGGTGGATTTGCCTTGTCGGTTACCAAAACTAAATCCAGTCCTTCAGTTCGGGCTTTTAAAAGCGCCTCTTCTTTGGTCAAAATACCTATTTGTTCTCCCTCGTCGGATAATACCCGAAGCGGGCTAACGCGAATATAGTCATTTATACTAATACTTCGCTTCAGTAGGAGTTTTTTACTAGGTCTTCTTATTCCCAATGTCGATTTGTAAACCTTCTATAAAACGTGAAAGAGGTTGCATTCCTAAATCTTTTCCGTCAAGACTTCGAACAGATACCTGTCCTTCCGACTCTTTCTCACCCATTATACAGATGTAGGGTGTTTTTTGCAATGTCCATTCACGGATTTTAGCCCCTAACGTTTTTGCAGAACCATCAAGTTCTACACGAATACCCGCGGCGAGTAATGATTTCTGGGCGCTCACTGCTTTGTCGATGAATTTATCTGAAACTGGCAAAACTGCTACTTGAACGGGAGAAAGCCATAAGGGAAACGCACCGCCATAGTGCTCAATTAAGAATCCGATAAACCGTTCATGTGAACCAAGTGGCGCACGATGAATTATGACGGGAGTTTTGTCCGATCCATCCGAGCTAGTGTACGTAAGTCCAAATCGCTTTCCCATAAAAAGATCTATCTGGTTTGTTGAAACAGCAAACTGCCTGCCCGTTTTGCTATGAATGATAAAATCTATTTTGGGTCCGTAAAATGCAGCACTCCCCTGTTCTTCTACCATAGGAATATTTACTTTCTTTACTGCTTTTCGCATTAATTCCTCAGCGAGCTCCCACATTTTGTCGTCTCCATGGTATTTTTCTTTATTGTTCGGATCGCGTAATGCCAGCTCGAGATGGTATTTCTCAATCCCGAACGATTTATAATAATATTCGTGAAGCTTCATGACATTCACAAATTCGTCAACCGCCTGTTCAACACTACAATAAATATGTGCATCGTTTTGAGTAAATCCTCGTACACGCATAAGTCCAAATAGTTCGCCTGACGCTTCGTACCGGTAGCATGTCCCGTACTCAGCGAGTCGATATGGCAGTTCACGATAGCTCTTCGGACGATTTGCATAAATCATATGGTGGTGCGGACAGTTCATAGGCTTTAAAAAATATTCCTCACCGTCCTCTAGTGTCATTGGTGGATACATATCTTTTTTATAATACGGTAGGTGACCTGAAGTAAAATATAACCCTGCTTTTGTAATGTTTGGTGTGGTAACGCGTAAATACCCTTGTGCCTTTTCAGTTTCTTTTGCAAATTCCTCAAGTTGCTCCTTTATGATATTCCCTTTTGGAAGCCATAGAATTAAACCGCGACCTACTTTTTCAGAAATCGTAAAAAGTTCTAGTTCCTCGCCAAGTACGCGATGATCATTCTTTTTCGCCTCCTCAAGCATTTTTAAGTGCTCATCTAATTCTTGTTGCGTTGGCCATACGGTTCCATATATGCGCGTAAGCATTTTATTTTTCTCACTACCACGCCAATACGCGCCGGCCAAAGCTGTTAGTTTGAAATGCTTCATTTCTTTTGATGGGTTTTCAACGTGCCCCATCTTGCACAGATCTAAGAAGTTGCCTGGATTATTTGTTTGAAGTTTTTTACCTTCCTCTGCAAATTCCTCAAGAAGTTCCAATTTGTATGGGTTGTGCTTAAAAAGCTTACGAGCCTCCTCTAGGGTAACTTCGCCGAATTCAAAATGTTTCCAACTGGGAAGAGTTTCTCGCATCTTCTTTTCTATTTTCGGAAAGTCTGCGTCCGATATTACATGCTCTCCCATATCGAAATCCTGGTAAAAGCCGTTGTCAATTGACGGACCAATGGCGTTATGTGCGCCCGGATATAATTCGAGCACGGCTTTAGCGAGTAAATGCGCGCACGAATGGCGAAGGTTTTGTAAATATTCCTTACTATTTTTATTTTCCATATGTCTGATTGTACTAAATTTATAATTGGTCTGCCTCGCCTCGCCGAAGTCTCGACGAAGGCGGGTCATCCCGGATTTAGTCCGGGATCTGTTTCTCTGTGTCATCCTCGCGAATGCGGGGATCAAGATCTAAACTGAAAATTGTTAATTCCTTTTTTTGCAAAGGCAAAAAAAAACTCCCCTTTCTGGGGAGCGCTGTGTATTCTTCACACTAAATCACTTCCCCTAGGGGCAAATAGTTGTAGTGGACGAACTAAGAAAAAGTTTCATGTGAATGAATTGTACTGACGAAAATTGCACTTGTCAAATAATTGTCATTGCGAGCGAAGCGTGTCAATCTGAATTTAATAATCTGTTATCTAGCATCTAAGATCTAAAATCTAACAAAAGAGATACGGGCAGCTAGAAACACACACTACCCGATCTCCGAGGTTTGTCACTGATTCGTGACGGGGACCTCCTGATCAATATTTGGAAAAACCTTCAAACGGATGTTCAAGGTCTCGCCTTTCTTGACGTTAAACGTCCGACTAACATACCAATCGGGAGTAGTGGCATCAGACACGATGTCCTCGCCGTTCAAGTATGCAACTCGTGGCAAAACTCCGCCCGTGAGCCGAACTTCGACTTGAATCTGTGAATCACTCAGCGACTTTACTACCACTGAGACCAGTTTTGCCGGCACCGGAGTAAACGACGCGACTGGCGAAACATTGAGTGTAGCTGTTACAACTGGCCCCACAGGAGTAGAAGTCGCAGTTTTCGAGGGCGTGCCAGTCGGCGTTGCCGACGGCACGGTAGCAAGAGTCGCGCTTGGGGCAAGTGGTGGCGTTGCTGTGAGCAACGCCGTCGCCGTCACAACCTGCGTGACACGGACCTCTCGCACTACTTCACGAGGGGGGGCTGCAAACGCGATGATGACAGCCCCAATCAACAAACCGAAAACTCCAGTCATGACAGTAGCCCACTGCCATGGCATTTTGGCGGATTTAACCGCCCTATCTAGTTCCTCTTGGGTATACTTTTTTGGCGCAGTCATTGCTGCACCTCCTAATTTAATTTCCTGATATCCACTTATCTGAGTTAAGTGACAAATTGTGGAGGTGAAAATATGTGTTTGGATTGTTTTAATCT
>CAYHPU010000061.1:0-6839 GCA_964358525.1 uncultured Gammaproteobacteria bacterium | reverse complement strand
CCCCTAATAGGGGAGGCGAGCCCTCCGAATCGGAGGGCGAGGAGGGGTTAGATAATCCAACAATCTCATGTTTAGAAGGTTTGAAGAAAGAAGGATACAAGATTGTGGGGACGGCGTTAAACGAAACAGCCACTGATTTGTATAAATTTAAATGGCCTGAAAAGGTTGCGTTACTGGTGGGAAACGAACATGCGGGTCTTTCTGAAACTGCTCTAAAAATGTGTGACTCACTTATTTATATTCCTATGCGGGGGTTTGTACAGAGTTTAAATGTGAGTGTTGCAACAGCACTGTGCATTGGAGAATTAACAAGGAGTAGGAATAAATAGTTATGAAAACGGATCCCCGCCTTCGCGGGGATGACAAAGGCATTATTCTTTTGTAATATTTGCAATTAGCTCGGGGGATACTGCTTTTACCAAATCTTTTGAATCCATTGAAATAGTGTGGGTGCGTGAGCCGGCATTGAAATTGAGACTGCCGATTTTTTCTATTTCAACATCAAAGATTGTTGTCAAATTTAGTAAATTTCCAAACGGAGGCACCCCTCCCCGCTCTATTCCGGTTACTGTTTTCAATTCTTCTTCCGAAATAAGAGAAACGTCTTTTGTATTAAGAAGAATTTTTATTTTTTTCCAGTCGATTTTTTTGTTGCCAGGGAGGACGAGGAGATAGTATGGGCTAAGGCTAAGGTTAGGCGGTTGGCCAGTTTTTATTACCATGGCTTTGGCGCCGGTACCTGTGTGGGTGCCACGGACTTGTGCCGCTTCTTCACTGGTAGTTACCGGGGCGTGCTCGGAGAGGGTGTATTTGATTTGTAAAGAATCGAGAAGGGAGATGATTTTGGTTAGTGTGTCCATGTCAAATTAATTCAAAAGTTAAAAGGCAAAAGTCAAAATAAATCATAAATCCTTTAATTTTAATTAAAACCCCACCTGCACCTCCCCTATCCGCCAGCTGGCGGAGGGGAGGTAAGAATCATTTATTCGGGCGAATTAAAGACCGCCCCTACAATATTCATTGATATCGTACACTAAACCCCTCCTTAATCCTCCCCTATTAGGGGAGGCGAGGTGGGGTTTCTTAGGGCGCAAGGCGATTGATATCTCTTGGAAATAAGGTTGCTTCTTTTACGCTTGAAAGACCAATTATTTTAGCAACTAAGCGCTCTAGGCCGAGACCAAACCCACCGTGTGGCGGCATACCGTATTGAAAACATTGTAAGAAATATTTGAAACCAGGGTGTTGCGGATCTCCACCCATGCTTTTCAATTGCTCAAGAATCTTTTCATAGCGGTGCTCGCGTTGACTCCCTGTTACAATCTCAACCCCCCGAAAGAGTAGGTCAAAGCGTTCGGCCACCGTAGGATCTGTTTCGCTTCTGAAATGGTAAAACTTCATTTCTGACGCGGGGAAACCGGTAATAAACACTGCCTCACTTCCCCATTCTTTTTTGCTGTATTCACAAATCCACCGCTCTTCTGACGGGGTGGGATCTTTTTCGCGCCTTGTATCTTCACCGGTTTGAGTACTATAAAGTTCGTGAAGATCTTTCATCTTAACAATGGGGAATTTATCTTTTAAAACAGGCGGCACTGACTTTAGTGCTTCAAGCTCTTTTTTATTTGTTTTCCAAATATTCTCGGAAACAGAATTAACCAGCCCTTGTACCATTTCCATAACGTCTTCCACACTGTTTATAAAACCCATTTCAACGTCTACCGTAGTGAATTCTGTCATGTGTCGCGTTGTAGCGCTTGGTTCTGCCCGATATGTTGCGCCAATTTCGTATACGCGCTCTAGGGAACCAACCATTATTTGTTTGTAAAACTGTGCGCTTTGGGCAAGGGTTGCTTCACGACCAAAGTAGTCTACTTTAAATACTTCTGCGCCGCCTTCGGTGCTTTCTGCAAGAATTTTGGGACTATGAAATTCGGTGAAGGAATTTTCTTTCAAGTATTCACGAATGCGTGAACCTATGCCCGCTTGGATTTTCCAAATTCCCTGCTCCACCACGTTTCGCATGTTGATGATTTTGTTCTCGAGAAGCGTATCTAGATTTTCTGGTTTGTGGTCTATGGGTTTATCTACTTCGATTGGAGTTACGTCTACAACAGGGACAAGTACGGTAAGCTTTGGCTCGTGGATTTCTACACCACTCGTTGCGCGTTTTTCTTCAACAACCATTCCTTCAACACGAAGAATGGTGCCGTTTTGAAGGCCTTTTAGCTTTTTAGATTCTTCCGACTTTTCGTCGAGGATTTGTACAAGACCAGCCCTATCTCGCAGGACTAAAAATGTCATGCCACCAAGCTCGCGCTTTTTATAGAGCCAGCCTTCAAGAAAAACCAGTTTACCAATGTATTTTTGTAACTCGCTACTGAGAACACGGTGCTTGTTAAATTCTTTCATACATTTATTTGAAATTAATAATATTACAAGAAATAAATCCCACCCCAGCCAGTAGGCTGGCCTCCCCTGATAGGGGAGGCGAGAAGGACACTACACGCAATGACAATTTGTCCCTAAAACAAAACCCTCACGTACAAACCACTTCGTTGGCTTGCACGTGAGGGTTCATTTTTGTGAACGGTGCCACCTCACTTTATTGTATGACGCGCGGTCGAGAATACCTCGACCCTACAATAATCTCTTTTTGCTGTTACGGGCGACCCCGGAGAAATCTAGTAAGTCCTACTACTGGACTGTTCTTTTCTCGACTTTTCCAGTGTTTTCTGGAATAATTAACGTCTTTCGATAATTATCTTACCGCGCATGAATTTATAATGCAACAAGGAAATATTACTTATTATCTATCATCGTTTTTTGTATCCAGTCGATTTGTTCCTGCACCCTAGTAAAATAGCTGTAGTTGTCACATTTACTGTCTCCATCTGCCGTTACTCCAATTACTATTTTTCTTCCATCTGCCGGATACACCAAAGGCCCTCCAGAATCACCGTAACAAGTGCTTCTCACCTCTTCGTCGGGACTACCGGTGTAATAATATAGAGAGGGATCAAAACTGAACGCACTCCACATTCCTGGATCTTTAATTTGTAATTTGGTTTCGAGCAACGTTGTGGGATAGAGGGGTTTTGAATAGTCAGCAAAGTTAATAACAAATAGAAAAGACTTTGATTCAAACCCACTCGTTCCCCAACCCGCGGTTTTAACTACTGTTTTTTCGGGAAAATACATTCCTTTTTCGGGAAGGCGAGCCGTTTCAATATTTAGTTTTTTTGATAATTTGAGCAATGCAATGTCGGGCGTATTAAAGCGATTTCCTTTGGTAATTTTCGCTTTTGGATATGATTCGGTTTTAATAAGTTGCCTTAAGCCATATTCGTTATAGCCTACAACATATACTGTTGAATACATTTCATTTCCGGCGCAATGACCTGCGGTGAGTACCCATTCGGGACTAACTAACGTGCCGGCGCAGTGAAAATGATCGGGAGATATGTCTACTTTTGGTCCTAGTTCAGAAAAATAAGTAAGGAGCACCAAAAATGGCCAGTCTTTCATAAGTGCTCTTGACCCACCAATTATCTCTGTATTAGATTCTTCTGGCGATGCCAATTCTTCTGCTCTGCTTTTATAGCCAAGTTTTTTATAGAGTGCTGCGCCGAGAACGAGGAGAACAAGGAGGGACACAAAGATCAGGTAAATAGTAGATCTATTTTTCTGAAGAAAATACTTCGGGTGAAGTTTTTTCCGCTTCATGAAATTACATTGTATCTCATTCTGGAGATTATGTGAAAGTTAGTTAGAGAATGTAAGAGTAGGCATAGATTGGAGTTGTGGAAATGTTTTAGGGAAGAGTGAAAGCGGGATTTCCTGTAGGTCTGTCTTATGCTCTAGATACTGCTCATAGGTGAGGCTCGAAGGGACATATGTATCCTCCTTCTTATACAACATTCCTGTAGCGACCCAAAATTGAGGAGTCGAGGAACGGGTAGACATTAAAGGTATCCCCCAGGTTTTTGTATAACGAAAACCAACGGCTATCATATGCTTGTCAAACGCCCACGGAATATCGGGGTCCCAATCTCCAAATAAAAATGCATCGTGAATTAGGTTTGCCTCAAAGATAATTTTGTCATCGATTCCTTCTCCTTTATAGTTCCGACGTGCTTTATCGAGTCGCCTCTTTTGTTCTTCTTGTGGTAGTGTTTTCCATTTGATTCGTAAATCTTTTTTTATTTCTTCAAAGCGTTTAAAAATTTCTTCTTGAGAAATGAAATCTCGGATTTTAGAATATTTACATTGAAAATTCTGTGGAAAATAGAGTTTTAGATACGAAATGAGTTCTGTAAATTCGTTGTTATATAAATCAACATCTTCCTGGGGAATGTTATTCATTGCCGATACAAAGATTTCATCGGAAAAATACTCAAGCACAACTCCTTTGTTATAAAGAGCTGCAACTGGTGCGAGATATTCTCGAAGCTGCAAAAGGTTAAATACTTCTGAAAAATCTATGTGGGGGGCTGTTTTAAATTGCCATTTTTTATAACCCCCAAAAGGCACGGTAATATGGATAGGCAAATTGTTAGTAACGCAGAGGTGAATTTTCTCTTGTACTTTTTGTTGTAATTCAGGAGGTATTTTTGCAGATCGGAATTTTGCTGAGGATAGTTTCTCGTATATAAGAGATTCAATACCCTGAAATTGTATTTTCTTTTTGTCTTCAGTAGAAACTTCGTACTGAGGAACTTTTTTAATGTAGTTTTCTACAAAATTTTGTATGTCCATAGGTGGAGGCGGAAGGGTACGGCCCTTCGTCTTCCTCGCCTTGCGGCGAAGTGTTTTTACCTTAAACTACACCCCCATTTAAAAAGTATAATACATTGCATAGAGATTAATGTCAAAGTTGACGGACAGTGTCGGCAGTGATATCATACTTGTATGCGGGATTTTGTTTATCAGACACTTGAACGGTTTGGCCTTTCAGAGAAAGAAATTCTTGTCTACCGTGCCGTACTTAAACACGAAGAAACAACGCCCTTTGAACTTTCCCGAGAAACAAAGATACCGCGAACTACTGTATACGATGTACTAACGGGGCTGGCACTAAAGGGCTTACTTACTATAAAGGAAGCAGGGGAATTTGAGAAGCAGCAAACAAAAATACGAGCAAAAAACCCTGCAACGCTCCGCGAAATTATTACCAAACGAAAACATGAACTTCAAAAACTTGAGGTAGATATTGTAGATGTGCTTTCTCCGCTCGTTGAAAATTTCCAGGGAGATAACGCGAACGCTTCGGTTGAGTTTTACCCCGGAGTTCTTGGCGCACGAAAAATTTTATTGCGTCGGGACCCCATGAATACAAAGCAGGAAACGTATGTGTGGAACTACTTAATGCCCATGAATGCGATTGGAAAGAAAACTATGAACGACCTTATTGATAAGGAAATAGAAATACGAAAAAGCGGCGGCGGGGAACGAGCAAAAAATATAATTCCGTTAAATAAGTGGACAAAGCACGTTCTTTCATACCAATACGGACGTGACAACGGATATTTGCTCCGTAACGAATTTCGATATATTGAAAACTCTGCCTTTTCGCTTCGGCAGGAAATATATATGCGGGAAGGCTCGGTTAGTATTATTTGCGTTGAGGACGACGAAGCGTGGGGAATGGTTCTCCACAGTAGCTCTTTTGCTAAAACCTTTCGTTCTATTTTTGAACTCACCTGGGAACGGGCGGTACCGGTTACCGAGGCATTTGTAAAAAGCTTGGGGGAGAATGAGTTTTTGAAGGCAGAACAAGGGAAGAAGGGTAAGGGTTAGGGTAAGGCAGTTGGAAGGGTGTCGGGTTAAGTGTTGGGCTTAAAGATCAAAAGGTGTAGAATAGGGGCAATGAAGAAAGTAGTTTTTATTGGGGGAATTGTTCTATTGTTATCTGTGGTTATTGTTATGGTGCTGATTTCTCAAACTCGAACGAAAAAAACTTTGGTAAATCTTCCAGAAAAAAAAGAAGTAACACCGTTTGTTTTGACTTTAAAAAGCGGGGTGGTGGAATATCGAAAAAGTACAATTGATGCGTATGTGGTTTTGGCTACCGGTTCTGCAGCGCTACCTTCAAAAAGCATGGTTAAGACGGGAATTGGAACGGCTGAGGTACTACTTGAGAATGGATCTCAAATATCTATTGACGAGAATACTGAAATTACATTGAACGCAGATTCAATGGGTATTAAAATTCAACAGTTTTTGGGAAACACGTGGCACCGGGTACAGAAATTATTAGGAGTTCAAACGTACCAAGTTATTACACCGACCGCGGTAGCGACGGTGCGCGGAACGAAGTTTGGGGTGCGGACACTTTTGGGAATTTCTAAAATCATAACAACAGAAAATACAGTTGGCGTACAACTGCGCACTATTAACCCTGAAGGAAAAGAAGAACTGGGAAAAGAAGAACCAGTTTCCGCAGGAAACGAGAGTGAAATTCTTGAGGCGGAAAAGGAGATTATTATTCAGAAGATTTCACCAGCAGAAAGAGAGGACAAGTGGTTTAAGAAGAATGAAGAATTTGATAGAGAGTATGACAAAAAAGTTGATGAGATAAAGAAAGAGTTTGAGGACATAAAGAAAGAGGAAGAGAAAAAAGAAAGAGAGGAATATAGCAATATAGAAAGAAACCCCACCCCAGTCAGTAGACTGCCCTCCCCTGATAGGGGAGGCGAGAGAGAGGAAGATATGGAGGGCGAAAGAATAACCCCACCTCCAGCGCGACCCCCACTTGATGAAATACGGGAAAACCCCACCCAACCCTCCCCTAATAGGGGAGGCGAGAGAGAGGAACGACTACCACCTCCTCCCCCACC
>CAYHPU010000060.1:0-6890 GCA_964358525.1 uncultured Gammaproteobacteria bacterium | reverse complement strand
GTGAAGCTGAGAGTGACAGGATTTCTTCATCGAGCTTTCCTTCTCTATTCATCGGCCACCCGCCAAAACCATACGCGTCAAAACCTATTTCAATAAGTTGCTCTGCACACTGCTTTCGTAACCTCTTCGAATCCCCTCCCTCGAGAACAGCAAGAAGAAGTGGTCTATTCTTTTTTTCTAAATAACGAATTTCACATTGCCTCTCAAATTCAGCTTTGCTTCGAGCCGCCCATAGAACTGTTTTTCGTACTGTTTCAGTAAGTTCTTTTTCAGTTGCGTCTGGCTTTGCAAAGTCGTCTAAACAGATCATAATATCTGCGCCAATTACAAACTGCATTTCAATAGATTTCTCCGGTGTTAAAAAAACATCTTCTCGACGGCCACTGCGCTCCCATTGAAAATAGATTCCTTCATCAGTAATTTTCCCCTTTGTTTTCTTACTGTGTAGTAGCGACATTATTTGAAACCCGCCGGAATCGGAAACAATAAAGCCATCCCAATTCATGAACTTCTTGAGTCCACCTGCTTTATTAAGAGTGTCAATCCATGGCGTATTCATAAGGTGGTAAGTACAAACAACAAGCGCCTCAATTCCACATGCTGTAAGGTCTTGACTGTCCAAACTTCGCACCACTCCCCGCGTCGCGTCGGGAAGAAATATGGGAAACTTAATTGAATCAATCTTCATGAAACGAGTATAGCATTTGTAGGGGCGATGCTTGCATCACCCATACTGATTTAAGACCCCGAACCTTTCAGCGAATAATAGGTAGATCTTCCTTTGCCCTTACGCTCTAGTAGTCCTAAATCCAATAGCTTTTGAAAATCTAGCGTTCGTGTAGCTTTAGCCCTATTTGTCAGTTCTGCGTAATTACGATCAGTAATAAAACCATTTTGTTTACAATACTTAATAATCTTTAAGTGGTAAGCCTCAAGCTTCGTGTCAGGTGTGTTACCTACGGTAGGTAAGAGTTTGCTTACCCTGAGAAGTTCGTCAATCAGACCTCCGGTAAAGTACTCTAGCCAGTTAGTAAAATCAATCGAATCTACCAGATCGTTATAATCGCCATATTCTCCAACCATTTTAAAGTAGTTGGTGACATTTTGGTTGTAATAATTTTCAAAACTAAATAAATTAAAAGTGTCTAAGCCCATTTCAGCTAATAATACTTTTGTTACTAATCTGGTAGTCCGACCATTACCGTCCATAAATGGATGAATAATAACCATCTGCTTATGGAAAATTCCGGCCAAAATTAAAGGGTCAACAATCTTGCCGTTCAATTTGACATAAAGAATCAATTCTTCTATAAGCGCAGATACCTTCTCTACCTCTGGTGGCAAGTAAATTACTTTCCCCGTCCGCGGATCATTTACAATTACTGGACGTTGCCTCAACTTGCCTACTTCAAATACTGGAAGTAATCCTTCAACCACGTGTTTGTGAATATCAAGAATAAGTTTGAGAGATAATTCAAGCTGATTAGACTCTAAATGCAGGTTAAGCGTTTCTAATGCATGGTTATAGTTAAGAACTTCTTTCTCGCTATCGCGAATATTTACTGGCGTCGATTTAAGTACTTTTTTCACCTCGGTCAATGGAAGTGGATTACCTTCTATACTAGTTGAGGCATAAGTAGAAACTTCTCGAGCTGTTTTTTCAAATTCCACCAGTACAATAGTAGGAAAGCGACGATCATTTAGATCTCTAATAAGTGCATTAATTCTTGTAATATGAGCTAGAAGCTGATCGGTAATTGTGTATTTAGGACTAAACATATAGTCAAATATTAGGCGATTATTAGTCGATTGTCAAGCATATAACTCCACCCCGCCTGCCACGCTTTATTCTTCCTCCAGTCTTCAGAGAATGCCTGCTCCCACGTTCTGCCTCTTAATAGTACATCGAGCGCCAGTTGCGGAGCTTTATGTGAAACAATTGCTACATTTTTTCCGTCATAATTCTTTTTCAGAAAACCGAGGAATTCTGCAATTCTCGCCTTAACATCTTCGTAACATTCTCAATTTGTAAACTTACGAGTAGTGTTTTTTTCCTGCATTGGTTCTACAATTGAAGATGCTTTGCCATTGTAGTCACCATAATTACACTCTCTCAATCTACTATCAGTAATTATTGGGCACATTTCAGAAAAAGCTACATGTGCCGTTTCGACGGCACGTTTGAGGTCTGAGCAAAATACAACGTCAAATCTTTTGTCTTTGATTTTGCTTTTCAATTCCAGAGATTGTTTCCTCCCAAGCTCGGATAACTCTACATCGTTCCAACCTGATGAAATATTTTTCTCGTTATCAATAGTAGTTCCGTGTACGAAGTAGGTAATGTGTCTTGTCATCTTAATACTCTGTGGTGAAGGGAAGAATCTCATCTTTTGTAAGTAACCTTGACTCTGAACAGATGCTCACCATTGCAACACTTGGTTTGTGTGAAAATCCAATATATTCCACTTTCTTTCCCTTCTCGCGAGCTTTCTTAATCGCTGGTGACAGATCTGTGTCTGAGGAGACTATTATTAGTGTGTCACACTTATTTTCATAAGCTGCAACCAGCATATCAACAGCAATTTGGACATCGACTCCTTTTTCATGAAACACTCCATCCGATTTCAGTAAGTAACCAAATGCGTAATTAACTTGGTCTTTTTTCAGTCTTCCGAGAAGTTTTTGCTGTGCATCAAAGAGTTTTTTAGTTTTTGCTTGGCCATCTTGTCTTATTCGGCCAATATAGTAACAAACTGAAACTACTTTTCTTGATTTAGTCAGATATTTAATGAACTTAGCAAACTCAAATTGCAGTAGATTGTGCAACTGAAGGTCCTTGAGCTTAAAGTAGAAATTACTACCATCTATTAGAATTATGCAACGCTCAGGCATAGAAAAATGATAGCATACGGAAATAAAAAAGGCCCTGCAAATGTCTTTCGACCTCACAGGGCAGATTAGTATCTGTATACTACCAAATTGCATATCTACAGTCAAGACTCTATTTTGTTATACTATAAAATTATGTCAGACACTGAAGTAAATTCGGATATTAAAGTTGTCATTGTAATTTCTTCAACGCTCGGCATAGGTCCTGCCGCAAACAGAGCCGCGGTACTTGCTACTGGTCTTACCGCACACGTGCCGAATATGATTGGTAATAATCTGACTACGAACGATAACGTTGAACTCTTGAGCATTACTCAAATTCCTATTCCTATTTTGTCGGCCAAACCTGAAGTATCTTTCTTTGCACTTATTGATAAAGCCAAGGAATTTAACTGCAAAGCTATTTTATATTTGGCACGCGCGCAAGGGATGCAGTCGTACGAAGAGTATCGAGAATCAATAGCGCTCACGAGTTATAAGGATTTAGATGTAGACGCCATAGCTATTTGGGGAGACCCGAAGTCGGTAACACGACTCACGGGAAACCTACCATCATTAAGATAATTTATCTACTGTGAATAAAACCACAAAAGGAATTCTATGTTTTGTGGACTTTACCTTTCCAGAGTTATGCTGATGCAATCGGCGACTAAAATTATCTGTCGAACCGACGTATGTTCTTTTATCTATTATACTTTGAAGCAAGTATACTGTTGCGCTCATTAAAAAACCTGGAGCGGGCCGTCTCGCCAGAGACGGACGAGCCTCGCTCAAATTTTTGTTACAAAATTTGAGCGGGTAACGGGAATCGGACCCGTGTACCGAGTTTGGAAAACTCGTATTCTACCATTGAATTATACCCGCACTTTTCAAGAGTATAGCAAAAGTAATTAATTATTTCTAATTCCATTTGACAACATGTTGTACAACATATAACATACATCTATGCTTAAAACATATTTATACATTCCCGATGAAATGCACAGGGATATCAATTTACTTGTTGCATCTCAAAAAAAAAGCAAGGCGATTGTCTTGCGAACCGCCCTTCACGAAGGCCTTATTGCTATAAGAAAAAACGTAGGCAATTCTGCATCTGCCCTACTAAAGTTGTCTGAGACTGGCAAAAAGTACAAATTAAGTGGGCCACGAGACGTATCCTCTAAGATTGATTCGTATTTATGGTCAAAGTAATATGCGTACTATTATTGTAGATGCAGATGCAATTGTTGCACAAACCATCCAGAGCGATGATAACCACCTAAAGGCTAGTAGAATTTCTCAAGAGCTGGTGAAAGAAGGTGCTCATGTACTCTACCCAATAACTGCAGTTACCGAAGCAGTTACCGTTATTCAGAGAGTTTTCAAAAGAAGTAGTTCTGCCTATAAAATTGCTGCGGTATTTGCAGGTCCTGAAAGCCCAGCACTTGAAATAGATGCAAAAATATATTCAAGCGCTGTGCATAATTTCTTTGGCCCACAGATAAGCAAACATAATACACTGTTTGATTGCATTATCGCAGCAGTTGCAAAAGAATATCGCGCAGATGCAATATTCTCATTCGATAAATTCTATCGGAAACTCGGATTCAAACTTGCTGAAGATATTTTATTGTAAGTCGATAATCTTAATTTAAGTCTGGATAAAACGCCATTACTTCCTCAACACCGTCCTATGAAGTAGCCCCTTTTCATGAGCTTCGCTCTTTGAAGTGGAACCAATTACTTCATCCTGTCCATTGACAATGTCTACTTGTTCGTCTAGTTGCATAGAGTTAAATATATCAAATATTCTCCTTGTAGCGACGGTCGAAAGACGGTCGGATAACTAAACGGTTTTTCAACCGTTTCTACATTTGTCCAATCCAATAGCACTTACTTAATTACTACCTGCTCGTCTGTGAGTATCGTTGTTGTCATTTGTTATGTTACAATTTAGAAATTATACAAATATCGTGTCACGAATGCCTAGAGAAAAAGAAATTTTCTTCAGCCACGCTCCACGAGTCTATTTAAATGACTCATTATTAAGTAGAAAGCTTATAAACAGTAAAAGTGTTACTGACGAGCAGGCCATGCGACGTTATTTTCAGAAAATTAAGAGAGGTGATAAGAAATATTGGAAACTATTACTTCAACTCTATAACCAAAAATCAAATCAATTTCCTGAATCGTTTAACGCTATTTTGTCTCACCAGCTTCAAATAATTACCCCGGCATATCGTGAAGGGGAAAACTTAAGTCGCTACTTCAAAGGACTACTTCGACAATTTAAAGAAACTCCAGATTGTTGGGGAGTAACCATAGTTATCAACTATGAAATACCTTACAAAAATCCACTAGAGTTAGATGCCGTAAAAATTATGGAGGATGGTGTTATTCATTTTTTGAATAAGAATCCAAAATACAAATCGCGTCTTGATTTTGTTACCTATTCAACTAGTAGCAAAATGAATATCCCTATCCTTCCAAACTCTATGGCTCGCAAAGTTGGAGAAGATTTAACAATGCTTTGTTGGATGACAGCCAACGACAACACTGTACCGAATTATTTGGGAATGCTTGATATGGATGGAGATTTATCTAATTCCACGCTAATAAAAGAGGTCTTAAATTTGCTACCAAGGACGACAAAAGTTAAACCCGTAATTATTAGATCTAAAGGAGTTGTCGACAGAGAAGCGGTAAGAAAAAATCGCCACTTGTTTATTTTCCAAATTATGTGGGAAGGAGGAATTTCTGCTGTAGGAAGATTAACTCATCATAACCCGTTCGCATTAGGAAGATTTGGTATATTTCCCGCTCGCGAATATGCAATTAGTGGTGGTGGCATGCCAAAGAAATTACGTTTCATTGATGAGGACGTTCGTCGGGGAATACAAATTGCTTGGAGGTTTAAGATAAGAGTGCTTGAAACAGAAAACACTTATGCAACCAGCTCACGTCGAGAGCTTCATTTTATGAATGCACTCCGAAGTATGGTTTTAGGTAACAAAGGGAAATTTACAACTGAGGTACTGGAAACTGCGGCAATGATTCGGATGTACGATAACAAGGTGTGGGCAACTCATGATTATCGAAGGAATCTTCATAACTTGGCGCGAATTTCATCGAGGAGCATCAATAATTTTTCGCAGGAGGTTCCCTCCCACCTTATCGAAGCAATGGTGAACGCGTGGTATAAATTCACCTTGTATAGTATATTTGCAATCGAACAGCTATGGAAGAATAGTGCTACACCATATATTAATACCTTGAGAGAGAAATTCTTATCTGGCGAGAGTTCATATCTTGATATTCAAATAGAAACGTATGCATTGTTGCAGGAAATTTCTAAAAGCAATTCACTTCGTTCAAAGAAACTGTTTTCTATTTTGAGAAGTATTGACAAAAAAGTAAGAAGTGTTATTCGTAAAATACTTCTTAAATACCAGATAAATTTCAAAGAAAATACTTCAAAGAAATTAAGTGACTTAATTAGTGTTCCTCTTGCAGTTTTCCATAATTCAACAGAGGATCAATTAGAGTCGCCTACCTTTTTTCGAATTGAACCAGAGCAACGGAGACTAGAGAAATTGATTAACCTGTACGTTTACGGACATGGTGATAAATATATCAGACAATAGGAGTGATTGATGAAGAATGAATTTGTAGGGACGGTTGAAAGACCGTCCAAGATGATAAACAGTGTTTCAACCGTTTTTACAATCAATACCCACTATGATCTGCGGGGTGTCCAATACCAAGCCAACTAGGTGGTTTTTCAGGAAGATATCCTACAGTTTTTCTTACTTCTTTCCTTAGGGGTGATTTTCCTATCTGTGCCGTAACTCCCAAGTCATGCGCCTCAATAGAAAGATTAATTAAAGAAGCCACCAAATACAAAATATTCGGATCAGTATTAACCATCCTTGATACTTTTAAAAACGCGTCTTTATATCCTTTAATTGGAGTTAAGTGACAAATTGTGGAGGTGAAAATATGTGTTTGGATTGTTTTAA
>CAYHPU010000059.1:0-7063 GCA_964358525.1 uncultured Gammaproteobacteria bacterium | reverse complement strand
GAAAGTATTTTTTGAAGGCATGGTATCAAAATCCCAACCCAACACTCTCTCACTAGAAGAAAAACGCCTGCTTGACCGTTTAAAATCACACGTAGCAGATTCAACCACTCTTCCAAATCCACCCACTCCTGGCAAGCACCGATTCGTATTAAGCGGAGAAGAGGAGGAGGCGTTCGTAAAACAAACAACAGAATTGCAAAGAGATCCCGCAATGAAAACTACGCTTCAAGCAGAGAGAGCTAAATTGAATGGCCAAACGTATGGTTTGTCTGAACTGCCCGACGCCGACAAAAACGAGCGTGCTGTGCGACAGTTTGTAGATTTTATACGAAATCCTGAACTCGCAAAACCCTCGTCAGACAATTATGGAAGAACGCATGTATATGGTTTCAAAATTAATCCGAGCCCTTCGCAAGTCGAAAGGGCAGTAAAAGATAAAGCATTTGCAATCGGAGCAGAGGTTTTAAACAACGGGTGGCTTACAGTAAATCCAAACATTATGGAGGACCGGTACAAAATGCCGGTTGCTCTCTATATTTCTGGTGGCCACGCACACCTTGTTTTAAATGTAGTAGAGCGGAGTGGTGAAATTTATGTAACTCTCTATAATCCGTCCACTCAATGGGGGACGCCGGGAGCAAACGGTCTACAAACTACGGAAATAAAAATTGAAAAAGCACGAAACAAATTAGATGCCGCATATGATGGAGGAACTGAAACAGGTATTATGGCAAGTACTGCGTGGTGGGGAATGCTTCGTAACAACGATCCTCATATAGACATAACATTACAGGGACTAAAAGTACCGGCTGCGTTACAGGATGTATTTAATAATTCAAAACTTGCACCCTTTCAAGGTCAAACAGATGCAAAAAACTGTGTACCAATTTGTTATTTTGTTGCAACTATGTTAAACGCTCTACGAGAGGGTGATACTGAATTTAAAGGGGAAGGACTACAGCAATTTTATGAAGATTTTGCAATACATATATTAAAACGGGAACAGATTACAGGATTTGAAACTTCTGCAGGAGGAGCATCTACCGGTTCCTCGGCCAAAGAACACCCAAAGAAGAAAGAAATGGAAGACAGAATAAAAGCAGATGTAGAAAAGGCAGAAGGAGGGAAAAATGTAAAAGTGGTTCTAAGTCACGAGCATTCAACTGCCTTTGCACATGAATTTCTAATTTACGGAGACAAGTCTTTAAGTATTGACAAATTGGAGGTAAATAATGGGGAAATACGTGTAACTGCAACAGCAAGTGAATTGAAACTTGGTAAGGTTGGGAGAGTAGTAGTTGATATTGCTGAACCAGTTGAAATAAAGTGGGTTATAAAGAGTGACAGATCATTATCCAATTTAGGTGGAAACCTGAAGATTGTAGAATCTCATTTTACTCTCAAATCTGGTAAGGCGTTAAACGCGAAGGTAAAGGCAACACTTGAGGGCCTGATGCTAAATCGAAACATTACCGCCAGTTTCACAGAATTTCTAGAAATCCTTATTGGTGAATCAGTAATTGTAAAAGAAGGAGTGAGATTTCATGTAGTGGGTGACCATATAGAAATAGAAATGAAAAAAATTAAGGAAAAAGAAACTAAACCTGCAGATACATTATTCCACCCAGACGCTTTGAAAGGATTTTCGCCGCAAGTTCAGGAAGAGCTTAATGCGAAGGGGAGTGTTGAGGTAGATCTGACAGAAAGTTTCGGGGATATCAAAGATTTGTTTGCACAAGTCCTAGTAAGGTTTAATAGAGATGTGCTAGCCAAAGACGACAAGGCTTATATGAAAGATATTACTTTCGATGGATATGTGTGCAACGGTGACAAAATTGCCTTAACAGATGCAACTATTGGTTTAGCACAGATACGAGACGGAGATGGAAAGTTAATAGACTTGCATGATGTGCCTGTAGAACTTGGATTTAATGTAGGTAAAGATGGAAAAATAATTATTTCATCTGCATCCATTCCAAGCAATTCACCAGATCTTCCCGCAGAATTGGAGGGTATAGCAGGAAGCTCAGCATGGATGACTAGAAAGATGTTTACAGATAAACTAAAGAGCTTAGGAATTCACAGTAGTTTTCATCTTGCGCTATTTCATGAATTTGGAATTCGTGCAAAAGATTTTTCTTTTAGAATAGACAAGGGGCACGTCTATTTAAAAGCAACAAAGCAATAGGTTTGACATAATTATATGTTTTGATAGTCTTAAAAGTATGGATGCTGCTGCACTCAACAAATATATAGATTCTCTTTTTGCCGCGCACGCGCCAAACATGGTGGCAGAAAAACTTGACGATTACCGGCAACTTCTAATGCAGGACGCGCTTGAGGCTATAAACACCCGTTTGGTGAGTTTACTGTCTGAGGACAAGCAGAAAGAGCTCGAAGTACTACTTGACACAGAGCCCAAAGAGGAACAGCTTACTGGTTTTTTTGAAAAAAATGTCCCAACGGTTGTTGCTGAAGTAACGGCAGTTCTTAACGAATTTAAAGCAGGCTATATGGCTTCCTTTGGTAGTTTATCCTCACTTGGGTCTGCCGCTGATTCTTCTCTCGGTTCCGTTCCTCCTCCCGCCCCCGCTCCTGTGAACTAAATTCTAGACATTAAGCTTTCGAATATTATTTTCTGATCCCTTAGAGGTGCCACCTCTAAGAGGTGGCACCTCCTCTGAATCAATAAGCAGTTCGTTTAGGCCAGCGGGAGGATCTTTTTTGTAATCATCAACAAAAGATTGGTAGGACGCTATTTCTCGTGGTACGAAGATGGGTTTGTGGTCAAAGAAGTTCAACACTGCTGAGGGGTTAAACCATTCGGTATGTACATTACTGATATACCATTGGTAGCTTGAGTATGGGTAGCTAATAGGTTTTTGTGGACCAAGGTCGATCGGGTTCAAGTGAATGTAACGAGTGAGATGTAGTAGGTAGTTATCGTCTGTAATTAGAATACCTTTATATGAACTTTGAAAAAGCGGGCCGCACCGATTGTATTTTCGGTTTATGTAAAGTACATAGTTAGTCATTAACGAGCGCATAAAATACTCAATTGTATGTGGTTCTGTCTGACGAATAATAAGGTGAAAGTGGTTGGGCATAAGACAAAAGCAGATAACGGACAATTTCTGAAAATAATTATGGGGGATGTATAGTATTTTCGGGTTATATTTTAGAAGTTCTTGTTGGGCAAGCCGAGGGTTAATGAGGTATATCTTCATCAGAAACAAAAAATATTTGTAATCTGAAACCTGGAAATATATCTGCTGCTTATTTACACCACGGTTGTAGATATGGTAATATCCATCTCCTGCGTAGATTTTAACTGTATTTTTTATTGGCATTTTCCTTTGAGGTGGCACCTCTAAGAGGTGCCACCTCTTAGGATAAACTTTCTCAAATAGTAAAACAGCTGCTTATACACCGCATTTCTTAGTAAACAGACTATTCCATTAGGCACTTTGACTGTAGTTGTTAAAAAGTGCATACTTATCTCTATGGAAGCAATAACAGGGGAGATGATTGGGGTTTCCGTCAACGCGAATACTCCGAAAAAAGTTGAGACGCCTACTCTTCGGATGCCAGTTAGAGAAGCAAATGTCACGAACTTGGCGGCAGCCGCATACGATGTGTCACCCATGCCATTTGCGCAAGATCGAGCCATGCTCTTGGCGCAGTTCAATACGAAACTGAAGGCAATTAGCCCAGAAGAGCGAATAAAAATAATGACAGACTTGTGTAGTAAGGCAGCAGAAGACGCGCAGACTCTGCTTTCCGAAAAGAACTACTCGCGCGCGCTGCGCGCGACGGACATGCTTCTTCTTCTCACCACAGAGGCGAAAACGCCAGAAATGTACACACTTACGGCGAAAGTGCTATTATCTCAACTCGCAAACACGAGTATGCTTGCGCAGCTCAATATGCACGACTTTGCAAAGGAGCATTTGCGAACTATCCTCCCGAATGTATCTGAAGTAGCAGTCAGAAAAGAATGCGAAGCCGCTCTCAAAGAACCCGAAAAACCACCCATTAAATCCGAAAATGGCTTTACATCTATCTTTGATCTGCTCGTCTCACTCTTCAGAAAGAAACAATTAAAATCAGTTTAAAACGTTAAGCCTATTTAACTCTCCACGCAGAATCTACGGTGTTCAGATTATTTATAAATGCATCGAGTGGCAATGTGATGGTATGATCACTGTTTACTGTCGGAGTGAGGGTTACTAAGGGTTTTTTCGAACTTCCAACGGCTGGAGTATGAACTGACACAACTTTGTATTCATTTCTAGAATCACGTTGAATAACTTTAAGGCCGGGAATTATAGTTGACTCGTCAAATTTCGCTTCTGCAACTGGTGCAAATTCCACTTTCCCTTTCATTTTATAGGGAAATCCTAGACCTTTGTCTCCTATATCGACTTTATTTTGTGTATTAGGATCTTCGCACAGAACGGTACACCGTTGAGGATCTGTAGAGGGAACTCTGAGCTTAATAAGTCGGGCAACCCCTGTAAAGTGATATCCAGTATCTATAATTGCCAGACGTAGATTAACGTCGGCAGCGTCGAGTGGTCTTGTTCCGGCAAATTTACGTACCGTTCCGTCTCCTACATCATGTCCGACAACTATAAATTCAACATTTGTGCTATCGTCTTTTGCTTGAATATTTAATTCTTGTCTTAATCTTTGTGCAGTAATGGGGTTACTCATTGCATTTTGAAAAGATTTTCTTACCCAAAAGGGATGTATGCTGTGAGGTTGCATCGGCGCAAGTGAGGAAATAAATTGGTAATTGTCTTTTCGTATTTCTTCCTGAATTCTCTTTAGAGCTGCAGTACCAGATCCATAATTCACGTTGTTGATTATAATATCTTTAAGTATTGTTGGCGCTTTCGCGTCTTCGTTCACAACTATACCAGCGTGAGTTATAAGTGTCTCATTAACAAATACATATGTCTTTGCTTTCTCAAGTAAATGTTTTTTCCAATTTCTAAGGTTATTATTATTATTGGTTTCCTCAATTAATCCTCTAGTAATTATTTGTATTCCAAGTACAGAACTATCAAAAAGAGACTCTATCATTGTAGGTTCTAATTCAAGTCTCTTGTTTCTGATAAATTCCGTATTCTTTTGCTCATCTTCGGTACAGGAATTAAGAATCCAGTTATCAATAGTGGTAGCTAATATCTTTTCAAATTCAGAAGTGTTTACTCCTGCCCCTTTAATTGTTTTAAGTCCACCGTTTCCTACCCAGTTGATAAATGAATGTCTATTGCCACTCATGGCAGCGAGTAGTAAAAGATCATGATTACCATAGAGATAAATCATTCTTCCTGCATCCATAAGCTCCATGGTTTTCTCTATTGCTTGCCAAGACTGTGGTCCGCGGTCGGCTACATCTCCAAGGTGAATAAGGAGTTCGTCTGGTGAAGTATCTTTGATAAAGAGGTCTAATGGGTTTTCTGTTAACGGCAAATCGTCAGGTCCACCGTGGGTATCCGGAATAATGCGCGCTTTTGGCACGTAAAATGTATTTGATTCTTCAAGATTAGGAAGTGCTTCAGAGTTATTTTGAACAGACACTTCAGAGGCAAATTGAAGTAGCTCAGCACGATGTTTCTCGAGCGCAGTCCTTGCTGCGTCTTTCACTTTTTTGGCAACGCCTTGTTGAATATTAGCGAGTGGAGTTACATTCGCGGCTGTCCATTTTTTTGAAGCATCATCAAAAGTAAGTTGTGTGTTTAAGAAACTGTTTCTTCGGGTTTCTAAATAAATATCGAGTGTAATATTTCCAGCAGATAAAGGATATCTATTAGCTAAACTAAGAAAAGAAATACGAAGATTACTTAAATTAGTGCTATTTTCATTCAGCGTATATTCAACGACTTCAGTAGCAAACTCTAAATCTTCTGCGGCAAATGAATCCTGCAGGGTAGCTCCCAGAATTTGCGGCATAACATAGGTCAATTCTATTTCTGTTAGTCTACTGCGTATCATTTCTTTCATTTCTAGAACTTCTCTTTCAATTTTCTCCTGCTTTATTGGATCAGGTGGAGTGAGTTGTTGCGCCTTATGTTGTCTATAGCTCTCAATATAATCTGCAATAGTAACACTCCGTTGTAAATTACTTTCTCTTTTTGCTTCCGACTCGATTTCACTCTGTGCTCTTGCCACAGCTTCATTTGCCTCATCCTCAATAAATGCTTCTACTATTTCTTCTAGAGTTGCACGTGGATTATCTTTTCTAAATTCCTCTGCAAATTGCCTTAGATTTTCCTGCAGTTGTCCATCTTGAATTTCAACTTCAGATTGTCCATCTGCTCCGACCTTAACTTTAGCCACGGGCGAGTATGCAGGTTCTCCGTCTGCACGAGGAGCCCTCATTGCGTTGTGTACATTGAAACCTTGCACAGGCGCACGAGCTGGTCGCCGTTGAATTGCGGGCGGAGGAGTAAATGCGGGCGCTGCTGTTGCTGGCGTTGCTGCCGCAGCAGGTTGTGGGTCAACTCGATGCGGCCTGGTTGGGGCTAAAGCTGTATGGTCCAATCTCGTATATGTTTTTGGCTCAAAATCTGTCTGCGCTTCTTCCTTCAAAACCCCTTGCTCCAAATTCATACGGCCGGGGGCAAGGGGAGTAAACCAGTCAAATTCTACGCTCTTTTTTGGTGCTTCGAACGTAGGCGGCTCAAGGGTCCACTCGGTTGCCTTAGTTGCATCAAGTGGCGTAACAGTTATTTCGTATTTAAATGTTCCTGGGATATTAATTTTTGGAGGAACGTATTCATTGTTTGTAATAGTTCCCACGGCGCGTACCATACCGTCTTTCATTACACCACCTTCAACATGCGTAGGACGGAATATAGTCCTCCACGCTTCCACATCTGTTGCACCCTGGTTTTTCTTCATCATCGCAATCCACTCGGTAGAAAGTGAGCCGCTTTGGTAAATAGAGCGATCTAGCTCGTTTGTGCTTGTAGATAAACCATTCCAGAGCGTTCCAAGTTGTTTCCTGTCCACAACCGCATTTGCCAATTCTCCCATAGTCATTTCGATAGGT
>CAYHPU010000058.1:0-7289 GCA_964358525.1 uncultured Gammaproteobacteria bacterium | reverse complement strand
ACTAGTTTTATACTAATTTCTTTTTTAAGTTAGCGATAACGATCATTGAGTCAACATCTCGACCAAGAATTCTCATACATTGTCCGAGCAGGAATTGGAACGCATTCTGTTTGCCACCTTTGTATTCTGTGACTGCCTTCTGATTTTTGGAAATAACATCTGCAATAACTTTTCCAATCTCAGAATTTTCAACCACTTTCTTTTGTGTTGAGGCAAGAAATTTCTGATACACTACCTCTGCACTATCTTGAGATAATGTCTTTCTTTGATTTACTATAAAACTGGCGAGTCGTGGTGCGTCCACTTTCTCTTTGTGAATGATTTGATTAAATGTGTCACCATAGGCTTTTTCTTCAACCAGTATTCGGGCAATATCGGGCTTAATGTCGAGCCGTATTAATTTTTTATATCTATCGCCAGGTAATTCTTTGGTACTTAACTCTTTTTGTATTTCATCAATCTCACTCTGCTCAAAAACAATGGGTGGGATATCCGGTTCGGGGAAATAGCGATAGTCTTCAGAACTTTCTTTGGTACGCATTGTTTCTGTTTTGCCCGTAGATTCAATGTACCGGCGTGTCTCCTGAACGAGAGTTTTACCTTTTTCAAGCGCTTCGCTTTGACGTTCAACTTCATACTCAATAGCCTTCCGTACAAACTTAAAGGAATTGATATTCTTTACCTCTACTTTATAATTTGGTAATTCGGAACTGTCTGGATCCCGGAACTCCGCCAGCTGGCGGATCCGGGATGACAAAGGTTTCAGTGATATATTTGGCTCACAGCGCATAGAGCCTTTCTCCATATCACAATCGGACAAACCTAAATAGCGAATAGTTAATTGTAATTTTTGTAAATAGAGTGAGGCATCTTCGGAGCTTTCTACGTTTGGCTCGGTAACTATTTCAACGAGTGGCACGCTTGAGCGGTTAAAATCTACGAAGCTATCATGTGTATCAGTTCCTTGTAATCCATGAATCAGCTTCCCCGTATCTTCCTCAAGGTGAATACGTTGGATCTTAATTTTTTTAGCACCAATATCTAAATACCCGTCGTAACAAAATGGTTTCTGGTACTGACTTATCTGGTAGCCTTTCGGAAGATCGGGGTAAAAATAGTGTTTCCGTTCGAAATATGTTTCGAGATTTATTTTACAATTCAAGGCGAGTCCAATCATAATAGTATTTACGATTGCCTCTTTGTTTGGAACGGGTAACGCTCCGGGTAACCCCAAACATACTGGGCAGGTGTGTGTATTTGGTTCCTGCCCAAAATAATCTGCGTTACAGCCACAAAACATCTTCTGTTTTGTTTTTAATTCGATATGCGTTTCGAGCCCTAGAATTGTTTTGTAAGCTGTACTCATAATTTAATTTCATTAACTTTTGGAGACTCTCCTAAAACTTTTTCAATTTGGTTGCCGACAGATAAGATTTTACTTTCCTCGTATATATTTCCTATGAGCTGTATTCCTAATGGTAGTTTTTCTTCTGTAAAACCAATTGGAATTGAAAGTGCTGGAATGCCAGCTAAATTTACTGGAATAGTAAAAATGTCAGACAGATACATACTAAGAGGATCGGTCATTTTCTCTCCAATTAAAAACGGAGGAGTAGGTGATGTTGGTGCAACAATAAAATCAACTTTTTTAAATACGTTTTCAAAGTCTTGTTTAATCAATGTCCTAATTTTTGTAGCTTTTAAATAATAGTCGTCGTAATAACCAGACGAAAGGGTGAATGAGCCTAGCATCATTCTACGTTTTGCTTCGGCGCCGAAATGTGAACGGTCGTTTCCATATCGAATTCCGTCAAATCGTGCAAGATTAGAACTAGTTTCACTGGGCGCGATAAGATAATATGCACTTATAGAATATTTTGTTGAAGGGAGTGAAACATTGATAAGTTCTGCACCGTTTTTCTCGAGCTCCTTTAAAAAAGATTCTGTTTTCTGCTTGATTTCAGAATCAAGTCCATCTATAAAATATTCTTTTGGAATTCCTATCTTTGTTCCCTTTATAGTACCCATATTTTTCCTTAATTCGTCATAATAGTTTGGAGTAGATGCTCGAACTGAAGTAGCGTCATAGGGATCGGTACCTGCAATTACTTGTAAAACCTGTGCTATGTCCTCAACCGATTGTGCAATTGGCCCAACTGTGTCGAGCGAAGACGCATAGGCAATTGATCCATAACGTGATACAAGTCCATAGGTAACTTTTAAACCATAGGTACCACAAAAGGCTGCAGGAAGACGGATAGATCCGCCGGTATCTTCTCCAATACTAAAAATTCCCATACCGGAAGAAACGGACGCTGCTGATCCACCACTTGAACCACCTGCAACATATTTTGTATCCCATGGATTTTTTGTACATCCAAAGTCAGAATTTTCAGTAGAAGAGCCGTGACCCCAAGCATCGCAATTCGCTTTCCCGATTAAAATTGCTCCAGCATTCTTTAATTCCTTATATACCGTTGCATCATATTGAGCAATGTAATTGGACAAAACATTTGAGCCAGCAGTTGTTTTTATACCTTTAGTCATAAATGTATCCTTCATAGTAAAGGGGATACCATACAAAGGTAAATCTGTATCTTTAAGATTATTTATTTGTTCTAGAGCTTCATTTTCACAAATAGTGAGAAGTGCGTTTAAAGTGGGATTTACTGCCTTACTATGTTTAATATATAATTTGATTACCTCAATTGGATTGGTGTTTTTAGTTCGATACAGCTCTAAGAGTCCTTTAATTGTGTTATTTTTCATATTTCATTGAAGGAATAATAAACAAGTTCTTTGTCTTTTCTTTTGCGTCAAGAAGTGCGTCACCAACGGAAAGACTCCGACCCCCAATTTTTTCATTCAGAAATACGTTTGTATTATTTGAGGTTTGAAAAGTTGGCTTAATAGTCTTTGTATCTACTTCCTCTAGCTGTTTGATATAGTCTAAAACAGACGAAAGCTCACAACTCAAATGAACAGTTTCCTTTTCAGAAAGAGTGAGGTTTGCGAGCTTCGCAATATGTTCAACCTGTTTTTCGTCGAGGACTACATGCTTTTTTGTCATACAAGTTTTTTCAGTAAATATTCTCTATTCTTGTTTTCAAGTGCATCATCTATGGGCACAAGGGCAACAGGGCGATTATATTTTTTTTCAAGCGCTTTCGCAATGAGAAAATCGGCAAGGAGAGGATTTCGGGGAAGTATTGGTCCATGTAAATAAGTTCCGATTGTATTTTTAGAAACAAAACCTTCGTATCCGTCGTCACCATTATTCCCATGGCCCTTCATTACTTTCCCGAGTGTTTGATCAGGATTGACACCATACGTTCTACCCATATGGTTTTCAAAACCGATTAGACGATATTGTTTGGGCGAATTAAAATTCGCCCCTACATCAACCACAATATCTCCGATTAACCGTTGTGCATTTTTCTCCGGCCCCTTTGTATAAAAGGGGAAAATTCCAAGGCATTCTATCTTGTTTCCGTCAGTTGTCTGATAATACTCTCCCAAATATTGATACGCGCCGCAGACGTAGACACCTGGGGTACCAGATAAAACTTTTTCTGTAAATACTTTCCGTATGTCATCTTTCAAATGAGCAGCGACTATTTTTTGTTGCCGATCTTCAGCGCCTCCCATCATAAATACGTCGCACTCGTTAAAATCTGTAGCGGTTGAATCGGTGGAAATCTCTTTGATAGTGGCGGTTATTCCTCTTTTCTCAGTTCTGTGTTTAAGAGTTAGCACGTTACCTCGGTCTCCGTACGTGTTCATAAGATCAAAGTAGAGCCAGCCTATGGTCAAATGCATATGGGAATTATATCAATATCGGTAAAGGTAAAGGTAAAGCAATTGGCCAACTGCCTAACCCTTACCTTGGCCCAGCTCATGACGTTGACAAATGTCAAATATTGGTGAATAATGGTAGTCAATGGTGTTTTTTGGTGAATATACTATTTCTTTCACAAGCGGGGGGAGACTTGTTCTTCCCAAGCGCCTTCGTGAAGGAATACTCGGAAATGTCATTGTCCTTACCAAAGGCTTTGATAACTGCTTATCCGGTTTTAGCAAGGAAGACTGGGAAGAGCGATCTAAAGAATTTCTGACAACTTCGCTTCTCGATACACAAAACCTTGCTCTTAAGCGCGTATTGTTTTCCGGTGCCGTTTATAGCGAGCTTGACGAGCAAGGCCGATTAGTCCTCCCACATAATCTGATTGAGTACTCAAAAATTAAAGAAAAAGCGCTTGTTATTGGTGTTGGTGACCACTTTGAAGTGTGGGCTGCTGAGGAGTGGGAGCACTATCTCAAATTAGCACAAGCAAAGACAAAAGTTCTTGAAAAAAATGAGAAATAATTATCAAACACCATTGTTTCTGACTGAGATTAGATCAATGTTGAAAGATCACGGTGCGAAAACAGTAGTTGACGCAACGTTTGGAGAAGGAGGACATGGAATATCACTCGCGGGCGACGGTATGCGTGTCTATGGTCTTGAATGGGATGAAGAAATGTATTCAAACGCTCAAAAAAACGTGACAGAATCTAAAACTACGAAGAACGTAACACTCGTACATGCAAATTTTGCAGATTTACTAGAAGTCTTGCCATCTGACAAACGAACAATTGATGCGATTATTTTTGATTTAGGACTTTCGATGCGTCAACTGCGTACCTCTGGACGTGGATTTACTTTTGAAGGAAATGAGCCGTTAGATCTTCGTATAAATGTTAATACAGATCAAACCGCTGCCCAAATTATTCGGAGAAGCAACGAAGAAGAGCTTATAAATTTATTTCAAAAATACATCGAAGATTCACAAGCTGGCCCGTTTGCAAAAGCAGTTCTTCGCGCGCGTTTTCACCAAGGAATTCAGTCGGTTGGAGATGTTGCCGAGGTTATAAAAACGATAATTCCAACAGAGCATGGGCAGGAGCTATTTATGAGGAAAGTATTGCAGGGACTTCGAATGATAGTTAACAATGAACTGGGGAATATTGAAAAAGGTTTAAAAGCTGCGGCAACAGTACTCCATAAAGGGGGACTCGTTATTATTATTTCGTTTCATTCACTAGAGGATCGAGTTGTTAAGCTTTATTTTAAAAATAATTCGGATTTGTGGGAAGCTCTCTATAAAAAACCACTGTCCAATAGTCAAAACAAGTTTGCACGGAGCGCGAAGTTACGTGCGTATAAAAAACTATGAAACAGGAACACGAAGAAAAGCGATTTTCGTATGAAAAATTTATAGTGGCACTTGGTTTACTTTTTCTCGTTAATTTATTTGTATCGCAACGCATTTTTGTTACGAATATTGAACTCACAAAAGCAAATAGAGAAATTACCAAACTAGAAGAATCAAATAAGGAACTTGAAATTACTGTGTCACGCGTAGAATCGGTAGACGCTATTCTGAAAAAAGCGAAACTGCTTGGGTTTGACGACGTTCCGCGCATTATATATCTTGACACTACCTCGCTTGCACAAAAATGATCAGGATCAGTTTTGTGTTTGTTATTTTTTTTATTGGTTTTGCGTTTATCCTACAGCGGCTCTTCGTTATTCAAATACTAAACACTAGTCAGATTGTTCCATTACAGAAATATTTAAGAATTCAACGTACCTCTTCACTTCGTGGAGAATTACTTGACCGAAATGGCAAACCGCTGGTTTTAAATAGAAAAATGTATACCGTGTATGGGAACATTAATGACATAAAAGAAAATGAAAAAGTGGAAAATGTTTTAAAAAAGGAGCTGCAAATTGAAGAATCGACCATGAGTGCGTTGCTAAAGCAAAAAGATTGGAAAAAAATTAAAACGGGCGTTACCGAACCACAGCGAAAGCGAATAGAAAAATACTATCCACAGTTTTTAAACTTTGAGGACGAATGGTCGCGTTATTATCCTGAGGGGTCAATGTCGGCACACCTCCTTGGTTTTGTTGGTAAAGACTCGGTTGGAGAACCAAAAGGATATTTAGGAATGGAGGGGTATTTTGACCAGGAACTTAGGGGGCTCCCCATTATTAAGGAACAGGAATCGGATGTATTTGGTATTCCACTTATAGGGGGGATTTTCAACAAGTCAAACAAGCAAACAGGAGTGACTATTTATTCATCAATCGACAGTACAGTGCAACGAACTATAGAACGATCTCTATACGAGGATACGGATAAATTTGGCGCCGAAATGGGGTGTGCGATAGCAATGGAACCTTATTCCGGAGAAATACTTGGTATGGGGTGTGTTCCGGGATTTGACCCGCGGGAATACTATAAAGCAGATAGTAATAATTTTATTAATCCCCTTGTTTCCGCTGTATACGAGCCTGGTTCAACTTTTAAACCACTCATTGTCGCAATGGGAATTGAGGAGAAGAAAGTGACACCTCAAACAATAATTCATGAGAAGGGACCAGAACTCATCGGTGACTATGAAGTACGTACATGGGACAATACCTATAAAGGTGACATTTCTCTAACGCTTGCACTGGCAAAATCGTCAAACGTGGGTATGGTACAGGTCATAAAAAAATTATCAAAACAAACAGTAAGTCATTATCTTGATATTCTTGGCCTTCGTTCTCCCACTGGTATAGAACTCGAAGGAGAAGTCTCCAGTCTTATCAAAGATATAAATGAGTGGTACCCGATTGATTTTGCAACACTCTCTTTCGGTCAAGGGATTGCAATTACGCCGATACAACTTATTCGTTCCTTTGCCTCTTTAACAAATGGTGGTTATTTAGTGCGGCCAACGGTTGTGAGAAAAATGACAGACGTTCAATCGAGTAAAAAAATTCCGTATCGTATTACTTCTCCCCGTCGCATTTTTTCAGAAAAGACAGCGCAGAAAATGAAAGCGATGCTTTACAAAACAATAGAAAATTCGGAAGCGTATTGGCCAAACAAATTACCGGGATATAATTATTGTGGTAAAACAGGTACTGCCCAAGTAGCAACACGCGGGACGTATGACGCCAGTAAGACAGTAGCTTCGTTTATTGGTTTCGTCCCGTGTGAACGGCCGAAATTTCTGTTATTTGTTATGTACAAAGAGCCGAAAAGCTCCCCATGGGGGTCTGAAACGGCAGCGCCAACATTCTTTGATATCGCGAAGTCGCTGATTTTATACTATAATATAGCTCCGGAGAGATAGTTCAATAGTTAGTAGTTAATAGATAGTAGTTAAGAGAAAAAGAATGTTTTTCATTAAAAAGATTTATTGGTATTTTAGGGCACTACTTGCAAATATACGCTATGGTTATCCTTCAAAGA
>CAYHPU010000057.1:0-7363 GCA_964358525.1 uncultured Gammaproteobacteria bacterium | reverse complement strand
TTCTGCTGTTGCTAATTATGTCAATACTGCAGAATGGTTTCCAGATGGACAACGAGTTTCTATGTCTGTTGATGACATTACTCAAGTTGTAGAGCAGAAAGTTCTGTCAGCTAGCAAGGGCACGATTTGGGAAGGACCTATATTTACTAGTCCAGCACTATTAGTAAATACAATCATTAAGAATCTCTCATGTAGAGTCTCGCAGTTCGGCGAAGGTGGAGGAAGTGCAGTAGCTATGGAAAAAATTACTCCAGCTAGAGAGGTAATTGATTTAAAGCGTAATTCATATGAAAAAAAATTTATTAGCAGAACCGGCCGATCAGGGGACGAAATTGATATTTCAAATATAAATTTATCTCAAATAGCTAATGAGTTTCGGGTAAATGGAAATGAGAAAGTTCTTACTGATCATGGAGTATCTATAGTAACACATCAAACTTTAGAAGATGCCTTGCACAAAATTTCACCAGAATCAATATCACCACCAGAAATTCCTAGGTCGTTGAAGGATGTTGTTGAAGCCAGCAAAAGAAATAGTGATCTCGAAGGATATTTAAATCAGCTCAAATTACCTACTGAAGTTATTAACAGAATATTGTTAGAACTTCAACCACCGCCAGATGAAATGAAGCTAGCTAGATGGGCAAAAGCAATAAAAGAAACACTTGCTTCTACTGCTGAAAATGATCCAAATTTAATTGCAAAATTATTTGCAGCAACTAAGTCTTCGAGAGTCAACGAGAAAGAACTTTCTGTAGATGTTGAGGAATTTAGAGCCCTCCTTGAAAGAAGTGCTCTACCACCCGGAGTTGTCTCAGAAATCAATCGGGCTGTTAAACCAGTAATTCTTCCCTCTGTCGTAAATACGTGGGCGAGAGCAGCAACAGCTTATCAGAAAGTTCTTGGAAGTATTCAAGACATCAGTGGTGAATCAAAAACTGACCCAGAAGTTGTTTACAGGAATATTAAGGTTCTAGCAGAACTTGGCCCAACAAATGAAATAGTGGTAGATGCATATTATGCACTTTTGAATACGGGCAATCCTTTGCGTGTCGGAGGAAACAGTACTGCAGATTTGTCTGAACTGGAAATATTCAACACCACAACTTTACCAATCGCTCTTGCGAAGCAATTGGGCTTTGCTCTCAAGTTCGTCATTGTCAATGAAGCAACTGAAGTTGCGCAACTTTTAGGTCAACCAAATGAAATAGTTGACTCAAACCTTGTTTTAATAAAAGATCACTTGAAAAGAATTGGTTATTCAGAAAAAATAGAAGTTCGAAGCATGAAAGGTGATATCCACGAAATTTTGTCTGGCAGGTTAACATCGGATCAACTTCTACATATACAAAACTCTATTTCCCAAGCCAAAAAAACTAGTAATGTTTTAAGTCCTGAGCTGCAATTACTGGCTACTATTTTAGCAACTACAGATATAACTTCAGTTGAGAATTGGTTTGAGTTACTCCATGAGGAATCCTATAAAAACATAGTAAAGAATCCTCAAAATGCTCATCGAGAAAAAGCTCTTGCATTAGGATTTACCTATGAAAAATTACTTGAAATTGGCCTAAACGAAGCTGAAATTGAAAAAATATTACAGGCAACTGTTACCGGAGACGAATCACTTATTCCACAAAAGGCTCTTGATGCGGGTTGGGAAGCTGCAAAACAATTCGATTCTATAATGAACCTTCGAGGACTTGTACCATTGTTTGCGAAAGCAAAAGGAATTGAAATTCCACCTGAGTTTCGCGAGGCTACTGTACATGCTTCTATAACTCGAAAACCAAATAAGGCTGTAGTCGAATTCTGGAGAAACTTTATGGGACAATCACGGTTTGCAACACATGGTATTGCTGTTATAACACCACACGAAAAACCTGGCAATGTTGCTCTATGGGAAGTACTTTTAAATCCACAAATGTTTCGTGCACATATGGTTGAAGATAAAATAGTAGCTTTTGAGTTTCTTCCGGATGATATGTTAGCTGAGGAAATAGTACAAGAAGAATATCGTGACTTTTTAAGAAGGTGGTTTGGAAACCAAGGCGATGATTCTGACAGAACGAATTTTGATCCTAGTGGAGGAAACGGGCCCCCTTCTCCAATTCCTCCAAGTAATTCAGGAAGACCTAATGGGAGCAACTCGTCAAACCTTCGCAACACTGGCTCTACTAGGTCAATTTCAGACAAACAGAACCAGCATATCAGTAAGAATTCTCACCAAACTGATACATTGATTGATCCAGGATTTGAAAACTGGAGACTTCCATCGCCTGAAGATCTTTTAAACCCAAACTCGTCAGAGTTCATCTCGGCGATTGGTAGACTTGCTGAGGTAATTCAAAGTCCAACTGATGATGAGCAATTGTATACTTATGGAAATCCCAACTCATATTATAGTAAATCACGTGCAGCTGAACTTCTAAGAGAGGCACAACAAAGAATCACTGATAATGGATTAAACCATGTCGTTAGGAGAGCATTACAGCACTTTGAGAATCAATATAGTCTGTTAAAAAGACCAATTTCTCGTTCTACTGCCTCAGAAAAAGTTCGTATTGAAACTGGCACTCAAAAAATTCACGAGACCCTAGAACTAGTTATTAACAAAGCCGAAACCGTGTTTAACGAAGCACGTGAAATGTGGGATAAAGGTGAAGATAATAGAGCAGAAATGGTTGAGTATGCAAAAATAGGACTAGAAATTGCAGTCAAATTGTCAAAAGGAATAGTAAGAATAGGAGTACATAACGTAAGTAGAAGTCTAAAAACTGGAATTGACTGGGAAAAAGAACAACTTCCTGCGCAAATTCAAACAGCTAAAAATGTCGCCGAATTAGGCGCAACTGTTACCGGAGAATCATTCAAAACACTTGGTAATGTGTTGGGGTGGACGGTAGACCAAGCAGCTATTGCACTTGCAGAACACCCCCAGGTCCGAGACACATTAGGTAGAGAACTCGTAACATCAATTGCTCTGGCATCGGTCTTGACAGTATTCTTCGGAGGAAATATACCAGCAGCTATTACCGCAACTCCATATTTATGGGGAATGCTCAAAGGTGGTAAGCTCGGATGGAATAAATTCCGTGAAGCAGCACAAAGTAGCTATGATAATGAAAACTTACATTCTGCATACGCTGTTGGCGAAAAGTGGGCAGGCAAAATGGAAAACTTAAGCTCTAATGATTTAAAAACTGCACAGATAGAGCTGGAACAAGCACGGGCATTGCTAGAGCAAAACGAAACTCACGATTCAAATTATGTAGAAAAAATGAGTAATTGGCTCGGTAGTTTGGAAGGCCGTGTATCTAGTGACGAAACATATAATTCTGTTCACGCTCGTGAACGACAAGAAAGAAATGAACAACTCCGCCAAGGTCTTTCAGAATCTGTGGGAGCTATTGCCTTAGGTGTTGTAAATTTATTTAGAGGTACAGTTAAGGAAGATAACTCATATTATGAGGCACCAGTTGAAGCTTCAAAAAGCACAGAAGACGAGTTGAGTTTATCGACTCTTTCAACTGAAATTAGAAAACAATGGGAAGGAAATAATGCAAAAACAGATGGAAAACCTGAAGAAAATATTACTAATGACGAAACTTTACCAAGAGCTCAAAAACTTGCAGAATTAAAGAATGACCAGAAACCAATTGAAGCACGAACAAGTAATAATGGGCTGTTCGATGGAACACCAACAGCACGGGACGATAGCCCTGAAAAAGTTGTTGATTCAAGCAGAGATAGGGGAGTAACTAAGAGCAAACCTCCAACAACTCCTCAAGAATCTCAGCATTCAAATCTGGCCAATTCGAGACTCACAGCACCTAAACCGCAAGCCGCAACTCGTCAAACTACTAAACAGGTAAAACCACCACAAGCTTCACCTACTCAAAGCACCGTTCCTGCCGGATCATTTGCAGACATTATGAGCAACCTAGGCAATGCAGTAAATCGCCAGGAAAGTGAAAAACACTTAACTTACCGACCAAAAAATTCGCAAGAAGAAATTGCAGAAGTACTAAGGCATGTTGGAGATAACGGACTTCGATTTATTGTAGACCAGCTTGGTGGTAATACTCAAGGAAGGGTTTCGCGTAGCTCTGTTGAGAGTGCACTAGCTGAAAAACTGGCGAGAGATCAGCAGACAACGTCACAATTGTTAAATGCTGTGCGAGACGATATACTTTCTGAAACTGCAAAATCAACGGACGAAAAAAGGGAAAAAGCCGGAACACATGAGGCTGTTCTCGTTATAAAAAGAATTATTGAAAAACAAGCAATCTAAGTAGATTATAAATTAATTTAAAACAATGAAATCTAACAAGTATGTATATCCATTTATACCTTTCAAAAATCTGAATAACAAAAAATTGAACTCGAAATTTCTAAGTAGAAAAACAATTTCAATCATTCAACTAAAAGTTGAGGCAGAAGCTGTAATACCGCCAAAAATTGTAACATCTGGAAAGGATATTGATCACAAGATACTTAATATCTTTTTAAATTCCAAAATAATTTTTGGCCCTAGGAAGTATATTACCGATAATAAGGAATACTGGATAAAAAAAATTAATTACTTCACCAAACAAGGTCAGCCAATATTATTTTCACTACTTGGGTTTCCATTCAAAATGCCCGTACCTATCAAAACAAATCGTACTCTTCCAGATATGGGCGAGGTACTTTCATTAAAGCGTATACATAATATTACTTTACTAATAGAGAAAATTTACAAGCCAAGTGCAAAAGTAATTTTGTATGGAGAAGGAGTATTTGGTAGGTTCAATGAACTTACTCAAAAAGAGTATAAAGGTTACATAAATTTTCTCAAATTTTTGCTTAAGGGGTTAAATTTAAACAACAATATCGAAATTCGCGAGCTAGAAGAGATGGAAGCACTATCTTCAGATTTTGAAAACCAATTCAGGTCTAAAATTACTCAATTTACAAGGCTTTATGAAGCTAAGGATGAAGCTTTTATGAAAAAATATAATGGCGCAAAACCATCATTACTAAAAGTTGTGAATACTAAAAGAATCACTTCTAATCTGGATATTCTTATGGATGTTTACAATGATAGTAAATTAAAAATTAGTCCTGAGGTAAGCAAAATACGCGAAATTATTAAAGAAAAGACTCACATAATGTTAATAAAATATCTTGCCTATTTATCTGTTAGAGATGATCTGAATTTCTTAGAGAAATCGGCACCCCATTCGCTTGCTTTATCTGTGTCTCCTAAGCCACTCAGACTAGGAATCATACCGGTAAATAATAACTGTATTAGGCTACCGTACCATGCGGTACCAGTGTATTGGAAATCCAAAGGAATATTTACTTTAGAATATCTAATCGATCTTTTGCGCCTTAAAAAGGAAGTAACTCCTATTTATTTAAAAGAGGATAAAGAGGACAAACCATTTTATTATGTAGTCTAAGTTTGCAATGATAGATTTAAGTCAGTTGAAATTAGCACTGTTTGATTTAGACGGAACTATTAGAACAAATAGGGGATTTCCAAACGAAATACTAAAGGCATTCGGGAATTTAAAACTAAATTCAATACAGACATCTGTTGTGACTGGCACAGGCTACATTAGACTTAAGCAAATTTTTGGATCGAAATTTAGTGATATCTGTACACTAAATACACCAATAGCAGTAGAGAATGGCGGGCGCATAACAGACCATTATGGAACAAATCTAAAATATTATTCTCTTTCCAAAAAAGAAATATGCAGATTGATAAAATTATGGCTAAATCAAAACAATGATTCTTTCTTATATTTTTTTCCAAAAGTAAGTACAGAAAAAGCCGTTATTGTACCATTAAATATTTCACTTCACGAAAAACTCATTAATAAATATGGTTCTTTTACCAAGGTACTCAAAAATAGTAACTCAATTGAGCTTCTTACCAATTACATATATGAGCTTAAACCCTGTATGGTTTCACATCATTTCTATAAGAAAACCTTCATTCAAGATCAGCTCAAAGGGTTTAACGTGGTTCAAAATGAAGGCGATATACATATAAATAAAAAAGGTATTGATAAAAGGCAAGCACTTATTGACGTAATGTCTTTGACTAAAGTCTCGCCCGATAAAATACTTATTGTTGGTAATGGGTTAAACGATCTTCCAATGTTAACTTATCCATATGGAAAAAAAATTGTTGTGGGAAATTTAATTAAAAAGAAACTATTCAAAAATAATGTGGACTTCGTGAAAAATCCAAAACAGTTAGGACAATTTTTGTTGAATTCAATATAATACTTAGCATGACACCAGATCGATCTCGAGTATACACTTTGCCAGATAGGATTGCTTATTTTAATCAAATCGAGCAAAACACAGATATTTGCAAATTAGTTGAGGAATATGCGACCACGTTCAAAAATCTCATTGAACTTCTTCTTACAGATGGAGGGTGTATTGGCCCATATGGTGTATCTCTGGTAAAAAGTAGAGTTACTGGACTAACAGTTAATATGAATCAAATACTTAATAATGAAGTATGTGCCGAGTATAGAATTACTGAACTTCAACCTCAACACCAAGTTTTACTTGAAGCTCTTGGAGTAACTCCTCACACAAAAACTCAAGGAGGAAAAGCAATTTTTTTTAAACCAAATTCTATTAATTCATTGGTAGTTATTAAGACACGCTTTAATTACTTCTTTCGACTTGGGGAAATAAATGCTAAGTCACTTATTTCTTCTTCAATAAGAGCAGGAGAACCAATATATGAGGTAGTTTCACAACAAGCTGCACAGTCTAAAAAGGTCTCACTCATTCGTCCCCTACATTTGGCTACATGCATATTATTAACACTTGCAACCGAACATAAGTGCAAATTTATTGAACAATAAATTATGACCGATTTTGCCTGTCGGACCACAGCTATGACAAACCCCATAATACAAGACATATTAAAAGTGGCCAACAAACCTGGTATTATTTCGCTTGCTGGCGGTTTGCCCGCGCCAGAGAGTTTCCCAACAGATCTCGTCGAACAACTCAGTAGAGAAGTACTGCAGAAGTATAAAGGCGCAGCACTTCAGTATGGCCCAACTCAAGGGATGATGGAACTCCGCGAGGCACTTGTTACTCATCTTTCGACAAAGTCGATTCACACAGACGCGAGCCATATTCTCGTTGCAAATGGTTCGCAAAGCATTTTAGATCTACTCGGCCGAATATTTATAGAAAAGGGGGTTGTTGTGGCAATAGAAAAACCCACATACTTGGGTGCACTGCAGGCATTTACCCCGTATGAACCGACGTATGTAGAAATAGATACAGATGAAGAGGGGGTAACACTGGAGTCGTTCAAACAGCAAACAATAAACAG
>CAYHPU010000056.1:0-7521 GCA_964358525.1 uncultured Gammaproteobacteria bacterium | reverse complement strand
CTGTAGCCTTAAGCTTCGTAGGATTAGTTGAGGCAACGACTATGTGTTTCATGTGCCAGAGGGGGGACTCGGACCCCCACGACTGTAAAGTCACTAGTTTTTGAGACTAGCCTGTATACCAATTTCAGCACTCTGGCAAAGTAGATACATTATACAACAACATATTTTTCTTGAGGATTCTTGAGGGTTGCACCCTTAAGGGTGCAACCCTAAAAAAGAGGCCTATGCATCGACAAATTCACGATTAATTTATCGCTTTCCCCGTTATTATTTTCCGTATTTCGAGCATACTGGAGTAATTTGCAAGTACTGCAATTTCACAGTCGGAATAACTATTGTTAGCTTTCTGAATCCCCTCTTCTGCGGTTTCTAAAATTGATACATTCTCAATCCCCTCTGTTTTTAATCGTACCGCCATATCATACGCCCTGTCACCAACTATAAAGATGTTAGAGCCTAGACGATTGAGTTTTGAGATATCAATATGAACGTCCCAAATCCACGAAATATCGTGCCCATCTGGTATGCGATTATTTAAACCGAGAATTAGTACTTTCAATTCGCTCTTTCTTTCAAGAATATTCTCTAGTGCAAGTGTCCAACCCGCAGGATTCTTTCCCAAATAAATATGATATGTATTATTATTTTGCGATAAAACTGCTTCCCCGCGACCAAAGGCAGGAGCACTACACACAATCGACTCAAACGTAATACTAGAATCAATTCCCACATCTTTCGATAATAGGTAAACCGGTTCAGAATTAATAACAGTATAATCTGGTAAGTGTTTCAATTGGGAAAGGTCATTATCTTCATACACAAAGTATTTCTTTGGATAGTTTCCACACGTGTCACACCGCCATACACCAATATGTGCAATATATATTCCCGCGTATTCAAGTCGAGTTCCACACGAATGACAAAATACATAGTCCCCTAAAACCTGCCTTGTCTTTTTTAAATACTTCTCTGGAATTCCATACCACTGTACGCGTAAATTCTTTTTTACCGGCGAAAATACTCGAAACACTCCTGGGTCTGTCGCATTGGCATAGATAGTAACAGTGTCTGTTAGTGTTCTGAAAGATTCTTCCCATCGCGCTAATATGTTCTCAACTTCCCCATACCTGTCTAGTTGATCACGAAGTGTATTGAGAACTACCACATGAGTCGGTTGAAAAAATTTTGTAATAGATGTGATTGCATATTCATCTATCTCAAAAACCCCAACATATCCTGAACTTTTATACAATTTCTTCTGAGATAAAATAGTAGACACTAGTCCATTAATCATATTCGCGCCTGTTATATTTCCAATTACGTCGTATTTCGCATTTTTAAATATCGTTCGGATTAACTTTGCCGTTGAAGTTTTCCCGTTAGTTCCAATAACAAATATGCGGTATTTGAATAAAGTACCCAGTTGTCCTAAGAATGACGGATTGAGTTTAAGCACGATCTCACCCGGCCATGTTTCTCCTCCACGATGAAGAATGTAAACAGAGATGAAAGATAGGCATTTAACAAGGACTTCATAAAATAGCATCATATATTGAGTTAGATCCCCGCTCCGCCAGTTGGCGGACGCGAGGATGACAAATTATTATTCAAATTTCCCAAAAAAAAAGTTAACTCCCCCGAGCCAGTTGTTGTGGTTTGTTGGATTATACTTAACCATAATTTGTTCGGGCGTAACATAACCCTTGTCAATATAATTCTTCTTAAGACCGCGCGCTACCGTATCCATTGCCTCGATAAAGGAAGAAAACCGTGTTACTGTTTTCCCATAAATTCCCCACCCCCAGCAATTAAATGAATTGTCCGGAATTTTTTTACACAAATTAGACTCAACCATTGCTATGGCTGGTAAAAGTCCGTAGTGAATTCCGTTTTCATCGGCAATTTTTACCATTTGTTCCGCATATGGTTCGAGCGGAGAATTATAGCGACTTAAAAATTTGTGCAGGTATGCAACACGACTATCTGCATATACAACACTACTCGAAGCTCCTAATATATTTTTCTCAGGAAATTCTGCAAGTATTTTCTGGGTAGAAGTAAATAATTCCCTCGTAATAGTATCGTTTTGAACTAAATATCGGAGTGTTAATACTCCACTTGTCAAATTAAGGACAGATATAAGGAAAAAAAGAATAAAAATAATAAAGAAATATTTTATGCGGTATGAAGAGATCATCTTTATATTATATTTGATTTGTCATTCCCGCGAAAGCGGGAATCTAAAGAGTGGTGATGACAATACTACAACAGATTCTCTGATCGGATATCTGCCCCAAGCGCCCTAAGCTTACTAATGAGGTCTTCGTATCCCCGCTCAATTTGCTCCGCTCCGCTGACCATACTTTCTCCAGAAGCAAGTAATGCCGCCATAACCAAGCATGCTCCTGCCCGAATGTCTGTCATCTTCACAATTCCATTATGTAGCTTCGTGGGGCCATGTATACAAATAGCTTGAAGCAAGGTAGTATTCACGTGGCTAATATTAAATTGATACACAACATCGGGATCAAACACATGGGGATCATAATATGAAATTTTTGCACCAAATTTTCTTAACTCTTCAACATATCCGAACCTATTTTCAAAGACTGTCTCGTGAATTTTACTCTCTCCCTTTGCGTGCGCCATTAATAGAGCCCACATTGGTTGCCAATCGGTCATAAAACCGGGGTGAGGAGCTGTTTCTACATTAACTGGCTTAATAATTTTTGGAACTTTTATTCTAAATTCATTCGCTTCCTTATTATTTTCATACGTAAAGCCTGCTTTCTGAAATTTATTAAGAAAAAAGGCAATATCTGGTGCCGAAACATTCTTAACCACAATTCCACCATTAAACAGCGCCGAAAGTATAATGTATGAAACTGCTTCATTCCGGTCAAATTGGACAGTCATATCTACTCCTAAAAGTTCGGAAACTCCATTTACAACTATATTATTTCCTTGGCGAACAATTTCTGCTCCAGCTTTGTTGAAAAATTCAATCATATCGTCTATCTCCGGTTCAAGCGCGGCATTTTTTATAGTGGAAATCCCTTTTACAAATACCGTATTCATAATGGCAAGCTCCGTACCTGTGTGAGTAATTTTTGCGAATTTTATAACAGCAGCGTGTGGTTTTGAAAGTGTTATGTAATAATATCCATCATTTGAATTATATTCAACCTTCGCACCAATACGCTCTGCGGTATATGCGAGACGGTCCACGGGGCGCGCCCCCAGTCTGCACCCACCCGGATTTGGCACACTTGCTTTTCCAAATGTCTTAAGGAGGGGCGCAAGAAGCATAAAAGATACGCGCGTACGTGCGGCAAATTCAAAGGGAATGTGGAATTTAGTAAGCCTATTCTCAACTGTAACTGTATGATCATCAATAAACTTTGCCTCCCCTCCTAAGTGATTTACGATATCTACTAGTGCCATGACGTCACGGATTCGAGGCACATTGTGTAATGTAGTTTTCCCCTTTAAAAGAAGAGCTGCAATAATAAGTTTTAATGCAACGTTTTTTGCGCCAGACACAGAAATTGTCCCTTTGAGTGGCCTGCCGCCACTTATTAGATATTCCATTCTGAGACTATTGTACCACTAGAACTTCTTCGCGCAACAAAATTCCAAATTTAGCACGTACTGCTTCTTTTACTTTCTGGATAAGGTGGAGGTATTCTTCAGAGGTTGCGTTACCATCATTCACAAAAAAATTTGCATGAACAGGCGAAATAGCGAGGTGATTTCCAACATATCCTTTCAGCCCGCATTGATCTATAAGATATCCTGCTGAAGTAGTACCAGGATTCTTAAATACACACCCCGACGTAAATACGCCAAAAGGTTGCGTTGCTTTTCGATATTCAAGAACTTCATGAGATTTATTATGTACTGAACCTTTGTCTGACAGATGTACAAGGAACCGTGCACTTAAAATTATTCCTTTCATATTTTGAAAGTCTGAATAGCCGTACGAAAAATGCAATGCATCAGCTCTAAAGTGAGATAGTTTACCATCAATTGATAGATAATCCACTCCTAGTAGCGTGTCGCTTGTCTGATAATTATCGTGTGGCCATTTAGAATTCATATATATTGCGCCCCCAACTGTTCCCGGTAAACCATACATATATTCAAACCCACCGATTCCCTCGTCGATGAGTTTAGTTGCCACAAGGTTTACTATGGATCCACCTGAAACATTAAGAATGGTTTGATCTCCGGTTTTTGATACTGTATGTGGTTGGTTCGGTAGTTTTAATACAATTCCCCTATAACCGGTCGATTGGAAAATTAGATTAGACCCCCCTCCGAGAATAAAAATAGGAACTCCCAACTCTTGAGATATGGTAAATACAGATTGCAGTTCTTTTGTGTCTGATGTTTCTATAAAAAAATCTGCCGGCCCTCCAATTTTTGCTGAGGTTAGATTTTTAAGGGAATAATTAAAATGAATGGTTCCCTTTTTTACTGTCTCACCCAATATTTCTCTAATTCTGTTATCGTGCATTTGAATTTTGAACTGAACTGAGTGCTTTTTTAATAAGGTCATGTTTCTTATATACATCACCAGCTCCCATGGTCATTATTACGAGTTTGCTATATTGAGAGGTCAATTTCTCGGTTGTTGCTGTAAGCTCATCATCGGTATGAATAGTTTGTATAGTATGTATGCCAGACTGTTTCGACAGGTCTATTAACCGATCCGACGAGATAGAATAATCGCTTGCCTTCTCGCGCGCCGATCCAAATATGGGAAAAATAAATGAGTCATCTGCTATAGACAGAGCTTTTATAAACTCTTTTTTTAAAGCCTCCGTTCTACTATACGTATGCGGTTGAAAAAGAACAGTCACATGATGAGCGGGATATGCCGATTTTACTGCTTTTATAGTTGCGGCTATTTCGGCGGGGTGGTGACCGTAATCATCGAATACTATTTTGTTGTTATTTTCATATATTTTTTCTTGCCGTCGGGAAACACCGGTAAAATTAACGAATGCGCTTGACAGATCCGCGGTATTGTATCCCAGTTCAGAAAAGAGCGTAGCAACACCAATAATATTTAATTGGTTGTGCCTTCCTATAAGTGCAGTCTGAAACGGTTTTTCGGTATTCAGCTGATACGTTGTAAATGCGTGCCCACTTTGTTTCGCTACTCGAACCAGTCGTTCATCTTCGCCACATATTATAAGTTTTCCCTCCTGTGGTAATCGCTTGAAGTACTCAAGATAGACTTTCTCAACTTCCTCAATTGAGGAATAGACATCAGGGTGATCAAAATCGATATTGGTACATAAAATTGCGTACGGGTGAATATATTCAAGTTTTGCAACTTTATCTGCTACAGGGTCTGCTACATATTCGTCAGATTCAAGTGCAAAATATCCGCCGTTGCACCATTTACCAGAAGAGTGACCCGCAAACCCAGCTCCCCCTACATAATAACTCATTGGAATACCAAGCGCTTCACCCGCGAGCACAGCGAGTGCTGTTGTAGTTGTCTTTCCATGGCATCCACAGATGCTTATCGTTTTTTTGCTATTTGTAAGTTCTCCAACAAATTGTGCAAGTGAGTACATTGGAATGTTTCTTTGTAACGCTTCTTGAACTTCAATATTTTGAACTCCATTGTGCGCGCCTGTGTAGATAACGCATTGTGTGTCGGATATGTTTTCTTGAGAAAAAGATGTAAATAACTTTATAGATCGCTTACGAAGATACTCACCCGTTAAAAATTCTTCGCCACTATCTGACCCTGTCACTTCCTTCCCCATGTCAGCAAGAATAAGTGCAAGAGCCGTCATCCCAACTCCTTGTATACCTACGAGATGATATTTCTTATAATCTAAAATCATCTATCTCTCCTAACTATTAACTAGTAGCTACTAACTATAAACTAATATAGTTTACCATCTGGATCCTATTTGGGCCTTCGCGACGATAGGAATCAAATAACTCTGTTTCACATTGCGTACAGAATATACCGTAATCAATATTATTTTTTTTAATTCCAGCTTTACGAAGTTGATCAATGATAACTTTTGTTAGATTAAGGTACTTCTTTTCACCTCTTTGTTCGATGTATGATTCAGAGAACTGTAGCAACCTGTCTCCTGAAATCTCATAACAACAACCCGAAACTCCCGGGCCTATAGCAACTTGAATATTTATTAATTCCGCTCCTTTAAATATCATTTTTCTAACAACTTCCCCGACAATATTTCCCGCAGTTCCTTTCCAGCCAGAATGCGCAGCCGCGATAATTTGTTTTTTGGAATCCGTAAACAAAACAGGCACACAATCTGCTGTCGTCACAACGAGGCAAATTTGATTAGTCCCCTCTTCTTTTTTGTAAACTATCCCGTCCCCCGCTCCCAATTCTTTCCCAACATATTCAAATACTTTTGTACTATGTACCTGGCTTGTTGATACATACGTTATTCTATTTGAGGCAAGCACCGAATTGAGGAATTCTTTCCTCTCGCCCCAATCATTACTATTCGTCGCCCCCTTAATTGAAAACCCATGTTTTACCGTTAAAATATCTGATGAGTATGCTAATCCATATTTTCGTATTGTCATTATTCTATCTTCTTCGGCCAAAGGCCGATCGTCCTCTGGACGAAACTATTAGCTATTAACTATTTTTTCCCATAATGTCTTCAACTGCCGCATACTCGTCCCATGGGTGTTCGGCTGTCCCTCTGCATAAACTTTTTTCGTGCGCTTTTCCTGTTAAAACAATCAAGTCTTTTTTTGTTGCCATCTTCACCGCAGTTTCAATTGCCGTATATCGATCTGGCACCAAAAAATATGTTTTATCTTTGACCTGTTTTTTGTTCTTCTTAATTCCTACCTCTACGTCAGTTAGAATAGTATTAATATCTTCTGTACGATAGTCTTCCTCAGTGAAAATAATATAATCTGCGTGTAGACCAGCTACCTCTCCCATCATTGGTCGCTTTAAGTGATCCCGAAGACCAGCACATCCGAAAACGTGGATAATTCGTTCATACGGTAGTGTTGATGTAATAGCGTCATAAAGTTCTTTGAAGGCGTACGGCGTGTGAGCAAAATCAACAAGAAATTGTCGATTTTTCCTTACAAAAAAATCAAAACGCCCTTTTACTCGTATGTACGTATTTAATGCCGACGAGATCTTTTTTGAAGATAACCCGAGCAACTTGCAAACGCCATATGCAACAACCATATTTTTACGTTCAAACCCAGGGAACGTATTAAAAACGCCCTGTTTTCGTAGTTCAGTCCAGGTAAAATCTGCACTTTTTTCTATGGAGGAATACCATACCTTACTACCGCGCACCATTTTTTTGTATCGATAAAATGTAGAACAATCCGTATTGACCACTGCCATATCTGCGTTGTTTATCAAAGATAACTTTGCTTTTGAATAGCGCTCAAATGATTTATGGTAATCAAGGTGTTCAGGAGTAATATTTGTAAGCGCAGCAATTTTGTATTCACACCCCATAACACGAAATTGGTCGA
>CAYHPU010000055.1:0-7524 GCA_964358525.1 uncultured Gammaproteobacteria bacterium | reverse complement strand
AATTATAAATACTGTTTTATCAATCGACGGTGTTAATTCACCCGAAGTTGTTGCGGCGCTGTCTACTGCATGCGCGCTCAGCGCATGCTCAATACCGTGGCGTGGACCTATCGCAACTTTAAATATTGGATTTGTTCCTGATAAGGGTGAAGTAAAAGGACACTATATTGTAAATCCAAAAACAGAGGAAGAAGACTCTTTAAATATGTTTCTAACCGCGTCGTTTACAAAAGACGCAGTAGTTATGCTTGAGGCGAAAGCTGAAGAAGTTTCAAACGAGCAGGTTGCGCAGGCGATTAGCCTAGCGACAAAAGAGGGTGCACAATTAATTAAGCTTTTTGAAGAAATACGAAAAGAACTGAAGGTGCCTGAATTTATAGAAAAGAAACTGGTTAAAGATTATCACGGAATAGCGGACAAAATAGTAAAAAAATACCACAAAGAACTCTTAGAAAAAATGAAGCAAATGGCAGTAAAGGAAAATATTGATGCTTCGGGCGACGAGTTGCATGCTATTATCCAAAAAGAATTTGAACTTGACGATAAAGAAATAATTCCCGTTGCGAAGTTTGTATACAAAAAGGTAATGAAGAGTTTAATTCTTGAAAAAAAGGAACGTGCAGATAACCGAAAATTCGACGAACTGCGGAAAATTACGGCACAAGTTGGGGTTATTCCACGCATTCATGGTTCTGCAATTTTTACCCGCGGAGCAACGCAAGTTTTATCTATCGCAACACTTGGGCCACTTTCACTGCAACAATGGATTGAAATTCCTGAGGGCGAATTTATGAAGCGCTATATTCATCACTACTTTTTTCCACCATACTCTGTAGGAGAAACGGGACGCATTGGGGTACCAAATAGGCGAGAAATAGGACACGGGGCGCTTGCTGAAAAGGGCGTGGAGGTAATGTTGCCTGAACAAGAAAAATTTCCATACACAATTCGAGTAGTTTCAGAGGTTTTATCTTCAAATGGTTCAACTTCTATGGCTTCAACCTGTGGTTCAAGTCTTGCCCTCATGGATGCGGGGGTACCAATTAAAGAGCAAATTGCTGGCATAGCTATTGGTATTGTTCGAACTGATCAAAAAAAATACCAGCTTTTGACAGACATCATCGGTATTGAAGATTTTTTTGGAGAAATGGATTTTAAAGTTGCGGGTACAAAAAATGGTATTAATGCTATTCAGCTCGATGTAAAAAATGATGGGCTTACATCTCCTATGATAGAAGAGACATTGGTACTTGCCGAAAATGCTCGAATGAAAATTCTCGACATTATGAATAAAGCACTTGCCGCTCCACGAAAAGAACTTTCAAAATATGCGCCTCGTGTTGTAATGCTTACGCCTCCTGCCGAGAAAATTGGAGAAATAATTGGACCGGGAGGAAAAAATATTAAGCAACTTATTGCAGACACAGGGTGTGATATAGATATTAACGATGCCGGGCAAGTATCTATTTCCGGCGTAGACGCTGCTATGGTACAGCTTGCGGTGGACCGCATAAATAATATTTCAAAAGTATTCAAAATTGGCGACCGGTTTACCGGACCGGTGATTAAAATTTTGCCTTTTGGTGCCATAATCGAAATTGAACCCGGTAAAGAAGCGCTTCTCCACGTTTCACAACTCGGCATGGGGTTTGTAAAAGATGCCAATGAAGTGTTTAAAATAGACCAGGTAGTTGAGGTAGAAGTAGCTGAAATAGAAGATAAAGGTAAACTCCGTTTGAAACTCGTTAAGAAAGTATAAGACGTCTACATACTTTTTTCCTCTTGCAAGAACTATTCACTCTTGGTACTATTCTCCAGATTTGAGACTCCCAAAACAAGGGAGTTTTTTTGAGATTTATTGCGGTGTACACATTCAATACATATGGTTCACCTTAATAGTAAGAAACTATTTTTTATAAATTGCGAGATTTCTATCCGCTAATTGCGCACCGCCCTATTGGGCGGTTTTTTAATGATCAATAATGAAGTCTTGAAAGTTAGTAACCCATACAGACAAAGACTGTTTCCTCATTCTTTGAGTGATTTCTCGATAAATGCCGATGATAATCGTGCTTATATTGTATCGAATCATGCATTGGTTAATTTGAACAGAGGAACAAGAGAAATTGGATCACAATGGGGGAGAGTGTTTGAGATGGCAACAGGGGTGCAATTTATTGAGGGTTCAGAATTACCAGTAGAAATGAGACTTTATGGAACGGGCGATACAACAAATCATTTACAAAATGTTGCACAACACATAACGTTAAGTACGAATACAGACCTATTTAAAGATAGATCGAGAGTTCCAATCGGAATTGATAGTCTTTGCCCAGGAAGTTTTTTAGGTCTTGACTGTGGGTGTCGAAGTCATACACATCGTATGATATCAGGTCTTTTTGGTACAGGTGGCAACGGGGGTCTTTATGTATGCACAGATCCTTTTATAAGAAGCCAAGAAAAAAGAGAAATAGTCCAATCGCTGATAGAGGCCCATGGAGTATCTCAAAGCGATCTTATTGCAGTGAATCCAGGAGTCAATACTGAATGTGTAACTAAAAGTGCAATTAGGGATCAATATTCCTGTACGCCGAGACTTCTTGAGGGTACGAGAGATAAGGCATATTTTCTAACAGCAGCAGTATCGGTAACTTTCCAAGGAGGAAAACCTGCAAATCTGTTTATGATTGAAGAGTTTGAACGTGAAGACAAAGTGGGAATTGCTGGTAAAGGAAAAAAACATTACATATTTGTTTATGGTGATATTCACAACCAGGCATTGCCACCTGTTGTTAGGTATCATTCAAGCTGTATAACTGCGGAACTTCATGGAAATGGTTGTGATTGTAGGGTACAACTAGAGAAAACACTGGGATATTGTGTAGAAAATGGGTCGGGAATAATAATTCTTGCTGAAGAAGAAGGGATGGGTTCAGGACTAATAAATAAATTATGGCAAACACAACTAACTGCAAACTCAAACATAGATCTGTTGTCTGCGCGCGATGATCACCTGGACATACCTGCGGACATAAGGGATTATTCTTTAATTCGAGCTGTTAAACAATTGCTGTCTTTGGAGCAGATTCAATTAGCGAGTAATAATTTGATCAAAAGAGAGGCTTTTGATCAAGCAGGTATTAGTGTTGTGGGGACATATCCCATGACAATCGACGTAAGAGATTTTGCTAAAGTTGCAGAAAAAGACTTTGAGGCTAAGTGTAGATCAAGGAGGTATTTAAAATATACGTAATTTAGTATTTAACAAACAAAATGCAAATTGAAAGTTTAGAGTCGCTTAAAAATGATAGTCAATCCATACATATTCCTCCGGGGTGGTTTGGTGATAGTCATAATATAATTCAAACAAGTGCTAGTGAGTTGCGTTTGGCTGGAGGTGGAGAAGAGGGAGAGGTTAATTTGTTTAGTCCTGAAGCAAAAAGAGTTATGTGGGAGAATATTGTAGGTTGTTCAATAAGTGAGGTTTCCCCACTGCTTCTCTTAATGCCCCTAAGAAATGAATCAAATATGGTGAGAACTGCATTTGAAGCAGCGCACAGATTCCAATTTATTCCAGACGAATTAAAAGTCACAATAGTTTTTGCCGAAAACGCATGTACGGATAGCGGTTTGACCAGCGATGCAATTACTCAAATTATGGGTGGAGACGAAAGAAGTATATTGAGTTTTAATGCAGAGAATTTTATTCCCAATCACATTGATAGTTGTGCAGGTGAGTTTGTAAGGCTTGCTTTACTTCCAAAAACTAATACGACGATGCTTCATATAAATACCGAACCTGGAAAAGCACATGCCATGAATGTTGCAAATCATATAGCGATGCAGGTCGGAGCAAAAATAGTTGTTGTTATGGATGGAAATACTTTTCCGAATCCCTTAACAATAGCAAAAATGGTAAGAGAATTTATGTCAAATAAAAATGTTGCTGTTGTTTCGGCACCTTTCAAAGACCACTATAGTACTCCGCCAGAGTTAGTATTAGGGTGTCCCCCAAGACAATTGATTCCAAGCTACGTTGGAGTTGGGAAGCAACTACTAGTAACGGGGGCTGCGGTTGCTATGGACGTCGAGTGGCTATATAGCATAGGAGGAGTGCCACTTGTAGTATTGGAAGATTTGGCGTTAGGAGTAAAGGCTGTTTTGTCTGGTAAAGAAGTGGTCTCCCTAAAGGATTCAGCTACATGGCGGCATGCAACTCCAACTGTTGAAGCTCGTAAAGAGCAATTAGCACGATATGTTAAGGGCTGTCTTCAAATTAGAACATTAGGAGAACAATATGAAGATTTAATACGTGAAGTAGTCTTCTTTATGAGAAGTCGTGAACAGAGAAATGAAGCGCTTATTCAATGGGCAACAAGTAATGAAAAGCTTGATATTATTGAAACAATAATTAGTATTTGGGATGAAATTATTGCCGAAGGCGAGAAGATGTTTAGGGAAAATGGGCAAGGAAGTCATTTTGGTGAAATTCCGCTAACAAACTAAATTAATAATGAAATTTAATAAAAACTTTATTTTTGGTGTTGCCGAATCTGATTTGCAAACAGTTGGAGAATCGCTAGCGCGGAAGAATGAGCGGTCGGAAGAAAGTATGTGGATGAAATTTTGTGAAAGCAAAATTAATTTAAAAAATGAAACTCCAGGAATTGCTATCAGTCGGTATGAGAGGACGAAGGAAGATGTGGCGATTCTCAAAGACAGTAATGTGAAACATTATAGAACCTCAATTTCGATGAGCCGTTTTCTTAATAGACAAGGAGAAATAAATAAACAGGCAGTTATTTGGTATACACAGTACTTAAAAATGATACAGAAAGCAGGGATTAAGACATACGTAACTTTGTATCATTGGGAACTTCCTCAATATTTAATGGAACAAGGTGGTTGGCTAAATAAAAAAATGGCGGAACTTTTTGCACAATATGCAAAGTCAGTAGTTGAAGAGTTGGGAGAATATATTGATGTATATTTTATATTAAATGAACCGTGGTGCTCTTCATTTCTAAGTTACTTTCTAGGTATTCATCCGCCAGGTGAAAAAAATCTGAACAAAGCACTTCAGGTTGCTCATAATTTATTATTAACTCTTGGTTTAACAGTCAAAGAATTAAAATCGAAAAATAAATTTATAAAAATTGGCAGCGTATTCAATGTAAGTCCATTTTACGCACAAAGCAATGACTCAAAAGACCTATTAGCGACCCAGTATGGTGACGGATATCATAATCGATGGTTTTTAGACCCCGTTTACCTCGGTAAATACCCAGAGGACATGATGGATCTTTTTGGTAGCGATCTGCCAAAATTTAATAAGTCGGATTTTGAATTAATACAATGTGGTAGGAAAATGGATTTTATTGGAATCAATTACTATAGTGGCAAGACAGTTAAGTATAATAAGGAAAAGAGGCTCCGATTTGAAACAGTCATCCCCGAGGGAAGCCTGGTAAATGATTTAGGATGGCCAGTTTCTGTAGCTCCATTTGCACAGGAAGGACTGAGTGATGTCTTATCTAAGACATATTATGAATATAAAAATTTTGGACTCAGAAAGATATATGTTACAGAAAATGGATATGCGATGAAATCGGTATGGGATGGAAAGAGTACTGTTATTAATGATGAAAATAGAATTTTTTACATTCGAGAACATTTGAAACAAGTGTATAGAGCTATAACATTAGGAGTACCAGTAGATGGATATTTTTTATGGACATTAATGGATAATTTTGAGTGGGCAGAAGGATACAAACCTGAAGGAGCGTTTGGATTAGTCCATATAGATAGAAAAACTTTAGAACGTGTTCATAAAAAAAGCTTTTTTTGGTACAGAGACATTATTAAAACAAGAATGTTAAAATAATCAAAATGATTTTACAGAACAAAAGTATTCACAAATATTTATGTGTAGGTTTGGACTCAGATTATGAGAAATTACCAGAAGTCATTCGGAAGAATAATTCTGTTTCTCAAAGCATTTTTTTATTCAATAAAGAAATTGTTGACGCGACAATAGATTTGGTTGCAGCATACAAACCAAACCTCGTTTTCTACAGTGCGTATGGAGCGGATGGATGGGGGGCACTTTTTAAAACAAATGAATATATAAAGAAAAAAAATCCCGCAATTCAACTAATTGCAGAATGTAAGCGAACAGAAATTGGACGCACCGCAGAACTTTCTGCACGAGAATTATTTGATGATTATTTATTTGACGCGACAAATATTATGCCCTGGTATGGAAGTGATTCGGTAAAATACTTTCAAAATCGTCCCGATAAAAAATTGTTTGTAATTTGTCACGATACAAACCCGTCTGCTGTTGAACTTCAAAATGTAAAACTAAAAAATGGAATGTTTATGTATGAACATGTAGCAAAGCTGGTTACAAAAAAATGGAATAAAAGCGGAAATATATTTATTGAAACGGCATTAACGTATCCAAAAGAATTAAAAAGAATTAAGGAAATATCAGACAAGCGGCAATTTTTTCTTATTGTTGGGCTTGGTGCGCAAGGAGGAAAAATTGAAGATTTGAAAGTTTTTAAGAAGGATAAAAATTTTATCGTAAGCGCATCTCGCAGTGTAATTTTTGCGTCAAGTGGAAAAGATTTTTCCGAGGCAGCTCGTAAAGTTTCCTTGGATTACTGTTCGCAAATTAGTATGGTTCTTTCTTAATACACTGATACTTGAGTACGTGACTTCAGATTGGTACAATAAGCAGATTTTATGGTTATAGAAAAATTAGACGCAAGGATTTGTTTATTTCTTGAAATGGCAAAGGGAGTTCCGATTATTACCCTAACAAGAAATGAACTTTTAACTTTTAACAATAATTCGATTATATTTCGGCATGGTGCAACTTTAATAAATCATCAAGGAAGGTTACAAGGAAGTATTGACACAGAGGAAACACGTCTAACAGCGGATGCAGTACAACTTACAACTCAACAAGCGATAGAAATGCTTCCAAGCCTTAAAAATGAGCCATTGATAATAGCTTCTCATATGAAACGTGCAGTTGAAACGGGTTGGATAATTAAAGGAGTTTTGCAAACTGGGGGTTTATTAACACCAAAGACTTGTGTTTTAGAGAATGCAGGCGAATTTAGTTTTGGTGATTGGGAAAAATTATTAATAGAACAATTAGTTGCGGGGACAAATGGCTCCGAGCACGAACGTGTCTGGATTCCAAATCCATTTAATGCATCTCTTGTTGGATTGCCACCGAATGGAGAGAACATGTTTGCGTTTGCCTACAGAGTCCAAAAAATAATTCGAAAAATAAATAGACTGTCACAGGAAAATAATGCCCAATGTATTGTAGTAACTCACGCTATGGTAGGTAGAATGATTCGCTATTTGTCTATGCTCTTAGCAGAACAAGGAAGTGGAGGACTCACGGCGTATACTTTGTATAAAAATGGTGCGCGATTTTTTAAAGATGGGAGTAATGTGACATTTTGTGGAGGTTTTTAGTGTTGTTTTGAGAGTAAAAAATAT
>CAYHPU010000054.1:0-7528 GCA_964358525.1 uncultured Gammaproteobacteria bacterium | reverse complement strand
AATACCGTTTTTATACCCAAAATGTGTTATTCATGCGGGTAAAACATCTGAGACAAGCACTGCAATTTCCGCTTTAACCGTTCTTTGATCCTCCTTTAGTTTACTTACCCACCCTTCTGTCCACTGTTTTGTGCGTTTAGATTCCCAGATAATTGTTCCACACGCCCTCCCCACTTTATCGCGCACATACTGTAATGCGTCTGCTCCACGAATTCCTTTGGGTACTTCCGCAATTTCGTCGTACGGAAATGAGCTGCGGAGAATTTCTTCGAGTTCCAGCTCCTGTACCTCGCCCTGTAATTGCTGCGAACCTTGTGAAGCTTTTCGCTGGGCGTCTTCTAATGCTCTTTTTAAATCGCTTATTATTTTATCTTTCTCTTTTTCTTTTAAATACAGTTCCTCTTGGGCTTTTTTGTATGCGTCTTCCGTTAACTTTTTACTCATTTCGTCTAGTTTTCGCTGCGAATTCAGTTCGAGTTCTTTCCTATCGTCCTCTAACTTACGACGCTCTTTGCGCATTTCAAGTTCCATTTTATTCGCCTCTTCAAGTTTTTTATCTTTTTCGGCAAGTTCTTCTTTTATTGCTTTTAAATCTATATTGTTTTTTTCTTCTGCCCGTTTCTTTGCTTCTGTCTGCGCTTTTTCCCACATTACCCGCTTCTCTTTGAGAAACTCTTCGTCTTTATCTTTAAGTTTTTTCTCGAAATCTTTTGCCAGTTTCTCCCCTATTTGGTGCGAAAGTGCACTTGTTAATTCTATTTCCTTATTGCAATGGGGACAAATAATTACTGAAGATTGCTGCATAAAAGTATTGTACCAAGTTGTATGTTATACGTTACACGTTATACGTTATTATGGTTGCCCCCTCTTTTTCGACACAAGAAGCTATTGCTATCTTTCCGACTTCGCTCGTATTTTTTACTTGTGTTCCACCATCGGCCACAGATCCTACACCTTCAAGCGTTAACATTCGAAGTGATTTGTTCGTCGGAAGCCCTGGTTGTAGATAAAGCGCCTCTTTCTCAAGAGTTTCAAAGGGTACAATCTTAGTAGTAAACACTAGACCCTTCTGAATTAATTCATTACTTTTTTCATCAAGCTCTTTTGTAATGTCTTTTCCTAGGGTACCGGTATATAAAATAAACGGTTTCTTTCCATGATCCCCTTTCGTTGGGACTAGTTGTTGAGGAGAATAACCGAGTTGATAGAGTGCAAAATCTACCACATGTCCCGCAGAATGCACACGCATATTTTTAAACCGCCTGTCCCAATTTATTACTCCATGAATTTGTGTTCCCACAATAGGCTCAATTGGACACTCCATATAGTGCCATACCTCCCCGTCTTTCATCATTACCTGATACACATTTCCTGTCCATTCATTATTTGTTAACACTCCCTGATCTGTTGGTTGTCCGCCACCCATGGGGTAAAAAACTGTTTTATCGAGCAACACTCTCCACCGCTTCTCCCCTTCTGGTATCACTTCCAAAATAGTCGCATCCATTTCTTTTATATAGGAATCTTCAAGATAAAGTTGAGTTGTTTTCATACTGGTATTTAACTTTTAGTAGTGTCTACCATCCGTAAATAATCTCTCATATTGTCTACCACAGATGTTAGAAAAAAATTTACAAAATCTTCTTTTGTGCTTGTACTTTTTAAGGCTGTAATATATTCTCTTCTTCTCAAAATAGGTATTATGACAAGCGGATACCCACCTTGAAGCAGGATGAGATTAGAAACAAGGCGTGCGATTCTCCCATTCCCATCTACAAACGGATGAATTTTCACGAACCTATAATGGAATTCTGCTGAAAGAATTGTCGGATGTAATACCGCACTATTTTCATAGTACCATTGGAGTAAATTTTTCATAAGAAATGGGACTTCTGTTGCTTGCGGTAGTTTTTCTTCTTCGCCTGAAATATAAACTTGGATTTTTCTATATACGCCAGCGTTTTCTGTGTCGATTTTATCTAAAAAGATTTTGTGTAAGTCTAAAATATTTTTCACCGTTAATTTAATTTTCTTCTCAACCATGCTAAAAAGTAAATCCAGTGCCTCCTTATGATTTGTTGCTTCGAGTATGTCCCGCAGTGGCTTCCCTTCAATAGTAAGTCCTTCTTCCAGTACAATTTTTGTTTCTGCGAGGGTTAAGGAATTTCCTTCAAGAGCGTTTGTATGATATGTATAGGTGGTTTCGTACCATTTTTTTAATTCTAACAATTCCCCTTTATTTAATGGTCGCAAAGAATCGATTTCTTTCTTCAGTTGGTTAATTTTGTTAAGAAGTTCCTCCATATTTTTATTCTTTTATTATTTCTGTTTCTCTGTCATTCTCGCGAAGGCGGGAATCTACTTTAGAAAACTGGATCTCCGACTAGATCGGAGATGACACTTTACTTGCCTCTATGTCATAGTAGAAATGGTATGAGCATTTTGCTTTTCGTCATATATTTCTCATATTGTACCCCAAAATGGCTCCTTAAAATCCTTTCCTCACTTTTTCCTTGAAAATATGCCCACAAAAACATAATGATAAATAATGGAATGAAAAGATAACTACGCGCAACAATTTCGGCTCCGACAAAACATACGATCATACCAGTATATATGGGGTGACGAATGTATTTGTAAATACCACTTATTATTAACTCGTGTTTAATTTTCACTTGGTAGTCAAATGCGTGCGTCCAATTATCTGCAAGAATTCTGCGGGCATGAATTGAAATAAAAGCACCAACGAGGACCATGCTAAATCCTATATATAGTCCAATGTCAGATACTGGAGCAATAAATATCGGTAATCCGATTAATTGAAATACGACAATTGCAATGGGAAATGTTAATGCATGTCTTTGAAACAAATAGAAAAAGGTTTTCTTTTTCTTTTCTGCAGGTTTTGCTTTTTGTGCAGTTTGCGCCTTAATTTCCCAATATGCCCTCCATCCGATAAGAATAAAAATTGTTGCAATTCTTAAAATCTGGTCGTTCATATTAAGTGTTTAAAATTTCAACGTCAACCGCATTTTTTAACTCATAAACACCATTTTCATAAACACAATGCACGTAGCCGGTATTTTTTATTGCCTCAATGGGGATTTGCTCCCGCGTTACACATTTTGAGAAAATAAGAAACATACGAACTATGCTGGAATGTGCAACTACCAAAATATTCTTTCCTTCGTTTTCGAGAACTGCTTTATTTAATGCCGGAACAAACCTGTTCATCATTTCACGGTTGTTTTCGTACGTTGGAAAGTACCGATAGTCAAGCTTCTCATCTTCTGTTAAGCTGTCAAACTTAGCAAATTGATCTTTTAACCGTTCCTTATACAGTTCGTTCGACAAACCTGTCCACGTCCCATAATCTCGCTCGGCAAACCCTTGTTCTATCTGAACCGTTTTAGATAAACCTCGGGCTATAATCTCGGCTGTTTCAAAAGCTCGTTTCAAATTGGAAGAGTAGATAACATCTATGTTTTTACTCTCGAATTCTTGTACTCGTTTTCGTGCTTGCTCTCTCCCTAGTTCTGAAAGACCAAGGTTTATACTTACACGTTTTTGTCTATTTGCCTCGCTTTCCCCATGCCGCATGAGGTAGATGTTAGTTTGTTGCATAGCTATATTGTAACAATAACAGAGGAAGTCCTCTTGCTATAGAAAGTTGACTTTGGTAAAATTTACACATCACCAGGGAGAAACGAGCTTATGACCGCGTGTTGTAAGTAACGCCTCTCATTTTTATTGGTCACAACTCTAATTTCTGCCTATCATTAATAATAAATGTTTTATATTGCTGAAAGGGTTTAAGGAGGGACGATTCTGATTTAGTATTTGGAATAACAACCCGCAGTAATTTCTTCTTATTTAACAAATACTCATAAAGACACCTGTAATCCCCATCTCCAGCAACTACAACCGCCAAATCATACTGATCATACTCAACCGCTGCTGCATGGAGTACTAATTCGGAATCCACGTTACCTTTGAATTTTCCTTGATTGTCAGTAACCGTGGGCTTAAATACTAAAATATAATCGTAAGAACGTAATTTGTTATATAACAATTTGTTACTTGGAATGTACCCAACAAATAAGAATGCTTTAGTGACACGAAATTTGTCAAAAAGATACTTGCGAAATTTCTTAAAATCTAACCTCCAACCTTTATATATCAATCTATTTTCTTTGTAAATATCTTTGCTTGTTCCTAGATTAAGATTCTGGCTATCAATAAAAGCGTAGACAATTTTTCGTTTCTTTTTCATGCCTCTCCATTATACAGTTTTCCGAATGTAAGTCTCTGTGTCGCTCGAAGAGGAATCTCTTTCCTCATACCGCATGAGATAGATATTAGTTTGCTGCATACTTAATATGCAAACTTCTTCTATAAAAGAATTTTCGTATCTCCTCGACAAGAACGACTGATGACGCAATCGGAATAATTAAAAACCATTCTGAAAGCTCAAGCGGTGCTGTATGCAAAAATTTCTGCATGAGCGGATTGTAGACTGCCAATAGATGTAGAAAAACTATTACAAGAGTTGTACCCGCTAAGAATTTGTTGGAAAAAGGATTTATCTGAAAAATCGATTTTGATTCGTGTCGGCAGTTCCATGCATTTAACCAATGGCCGACGGCAAGAGTTGTTAATACAACTGTCCATGCTTTAACCATATCGATAGCATAATATAAATTGAATAATACGAGCGTTCCTATTGCCAGAGGTATAGCCATAAGCGCCATCCTCTTCAGCATAAGTTTATCTATGAGGTATTTTTTTGGTCGTTCGAAATTACCGTTTAACAGCCCTTCTTCTTTTGGTTCCATAGCCAGTGAAACATCTAAAAAACCGTCTGTCACAAAATTGAGCCAGATGATTTGTGCCGCAAGAAGCGGAAGAGGTATACCTAGAAATACTGACCCTATGATAGTTAGGACTTGGCTCAAGCTTCCAGCAAAAAGATAAAGAAGAACTTTCTTTATAGTTTTATAAATACTTCTACCCTCTTCAACAGCAGAAACAATGCTCCCAAAATTGTCATCTAACAAAACAATGTCCGAAGCCTCTTTTGCAACTTCCGTACCTATCTTTCCCATTGCAATACCAAGGTCAGCGGCTACCAGCGAGGGGGCATCATTTACGCCGTCCCCTGTCATTGCTATTATTTCCCCTCGTGCCCTGTACGCCTTTATTATTCTTAATTTATGTTCAGGTGTCACTCGTGCAAACACCGAAGTTTCGGAGAGTTTTTCAGAAAGTTCTTCATCTGAATAAGCGTCAATATCCTGTCCAGTAAGAATAGTGTCCCCTTCCTTAAATATACCCGCTTCTTTCGCAATCGCCTGTGCTGTAACTTTATGGTCCCCGGTAATCATTACCACCCGAATATCGGCAGAAGTTGCTTTTCGCATTGCCTCCGATACTTCCGGTCTGAGCGCATCTTTCATGCCAAAAAAGCCAACAAACGTAAGTGATTTAATTACATCGTGAGTTAGAATTTCCGGAACCGTATTTGTTTCAGCAAGTGCGACAACCCGTAGTCCCTCACGTGACATCGAAAGAAAAATAGATTCTAGCTTTTGTTTTTCCTCTGTAGACAAATCGAAACTTTTTCCTTCTCGCCATACTTTTTCGGATAAACCGAGCAGTACCTCTGGAGCACCAACTACTGCAACAAACCTATTGCCTTCGTGTTGGTGAATTGATGCATGATACTTAAGCTTATAATCAAATGGAATTTCACTAACCATGGGTGACTCGCGCTCTAAAATATCTTTATGAAACCCTAACTTCTCTGCAAACACACGCATTGCCGCTTCAGTTGGATCTCCTGCCACTCGCCACACCTTTTCTTCCTCTGAATACAGTATGCGCGCGTTCGCGCAATATGCAGCAATTTTCCCCATAAGGAGTAGCTTCGGGTGAAAAGCTGAATCTATAACCTTCCCGTCTAAGTGAATTTCTCCCTCCGGATCATACCCAACGCCTCCAATTTCAAAAAATTTTCTGTCTACATATACTTTCTGAATTACCATTTCATTTTTAGTAATTGTCCCTGTTTTATCTACTGCAATAACGCGAGCTTGGCCTAATGCTTCTACCGCCTGCAGCCGTTTTACTAATGCATTTTGCTTCGACATTCTCCATACGCCCGTTGCAAGTACTAACGTCATAACAATAGGTAACCCTTCGGGGATTATAGAGACGGCCAGTGAAACTGCAGTAATAAACATTTCCTGGGCCATTTTTCCAGAACTAACACCAAGGAGAAATACAAGAGTGCTTATACCAGCAACGGTAATAACAATAAGTCGGGAAAGATCTCGTATATTTGTTTTTAGTGGAATTTCAGTTTCTGACGTAGATATTTTTTGAAATATTTTGCCAATTATTGTTTCAAGACCAGTTTTCACCACAACCGCTCTTCCGTTGCCGGAAACAACGTGAGTACCTTTAAATACCATATTTTTTTGGTCTGCAGTTGGCAGAGTGTCGACTTTCAAATTATCAGCATTTTTGCTTGTTGGTTCCGATTCTCCTGTGAGAGCCGCCTCATCAATCTTTAAGTTTGAAGACATAATAATGCGTGCATCAGCTGGAACCTTTTCCCCCTCTTGAAGTATAATTATGTCTCCAGGAACTACTTCGCTGTCGGGAATGATTAAATCTTCTCCGTTTCGATGTACTGTTGCTTTCGATTCTGTAAACTTTTTAAGTGCACGGAGTGTATTTTGAGCTTTACCTTCTTGGATAGTCCCTACAACGGCATTAAAAAAAAGAACACCAAAAATAATAAAACTATCTATTATTTCCCCCATTAGTAAAACAGTTATGGTGGCCGCAAGTAGAATATATATAAGAGGGCTTTGAAACTGGTGTAGGAAAACGACTAGTAGGCCATCTACTTTCCCTTCGGGAAGTTTATTTATGCCATACACTTTAAGGCGCCGTACTGCTTCTTCTTTTGTTAAACCACCTTCATGAGAATAAAGAGTGTCGATAACTTCTGCTATCGACTTCGTGTGCCATACTAGTTGTTTGTCCATGAGATCTCCTTTGCTGCAATTACTGAACGGGGTTCGAATGGAAAATTTTTGTGTAAAGCCATGGTTTGATAAATTATTTAAGTTTCTTCTTGTTCTTGCCGTTTGGTAAAAAATTATTTTTTGAAACAATTGGTCGTCCAATTTCTTTTTCCAATTGCTCTTTGGCAATACCAGCAATTCTCCCGCCTCTGCCCGCGTCTTGTTTGAGTTTTGGAATTCCTTTGGAATTTTCAGTCTTATGAATCTCTGTCGTTGATCTTTCGCCAAGCATAGTAAAGATAAGCTCAAAATCGTCCATGTGGTCGCGTAAATTTTCTCGTCTTAAGCTTTTGGCCTTTTTGTATTCGTTCGGAGTAATGCCAAAAGTCGCTTTGGAAATTTCGGCAGTTAAAATTTCATAATCTTTTTGTTCTTTCGCCCCTCGTTTTTGCCATTCATCCGTCAATTCTTCGCGAATAGCAATTCCGCGCATT
>CAYHPU010000053.1:0-7745 GCA_964358525.1 uncultured Gammaproteobacteria bacterium | reverse complement strand
ACCTAACAATTTTCCATGTTTTAGTCCAATATCCCATTTGTTACCTTCTGATAACACTGCTATTTCTCCAATGCCCCACCCGAGTTGGTTTACAGACGGATTCCACAAAAGTAGCTTTCCTGCTTCAATTTGTGCATTTACAAAACAAGGTACTTGGATCATTGGACGCATGATTTCTGTTGCAATATGCATTTTGGTTTTTTCAATCAGCTCTTTTGCCATTACAACACTTGGGGGAACTATGAAATCGTTTTTGTTCCCTCCATTTTTGAATATCATCATATTCTCCTCAAAAACTGTGAAATCAATACCCATGCCTTTGCCACTAGGATCTTTTCTTGTTCTCGATTTTAAACCTACAACCCGAGTCCCAAATATCCCCGGCTGCATTTCACCTCTGATGTTTTTTATTCGCAAGTCTGCCAATTGATATATTTCGTGTATATTCTTCATATCCACAGAACAAGGACCGCTGAAAACTTCAACTCCGCCGGCACCTCTCTCTATATTTCCCATAATTTGAATAGTTTTATAACCACTAAAAAACCCCGCTTGCGCGGGGCGATGTGTACGTTTCTATTTGTATTTAATTTACGTCACATTCTCCCCGCAGGCGAGGTTGTAAAAAAAATAAAAATAAAAATTTCGAACACTAATTTGTTTCATTGGACGAGTATTGTAGCATACTTTTTGAGAAGTGTGCAATATACCTCTTTCGTTTTATTAAGCATTTCTATGCTTGCTTGTTCATTTGTAGTGTGAGAGGTTTCTCGAAGACCCGGCCCAAAACTAATAGCAGGGCAGTTCCACGCCTTACATACAAATGCTGCTTCAAAAAAACCGCCCTTACCAATGTCCTCTTTAAACTGCACTCTCGAATCTATTTTCATTACCAAGCTATAAAATTCCTCCACTTCCTCTTTTTTAGTGAGATACCCTGGATAATCTAAATTTATTTTAATATTCGTTATCTGTACTTTTTCTTTTTTAGATTCTTTCTGCAGAATCTTAATTATTTTCTGCGCAGATAATTTTATATCTGCGACGCGAATATCGAGTAATATTCTGGCAACATCGGGAACGGCATTTGCCTGAGTAGCAATTCTCCCATCGAGCAGTCTTCCTCCATCAAGTTTACTGAGATTCACGGTTGTTTTTCCGAGAGGTGTTTTAGCACTGTTTGATAGTACTAACCTTAATCCCTCAACAATTTTGACTGCCTTTTCTATAGCGTTTATCCCGTTTTCCGGAACTCCGGCGTGCGCGGTTTTACCTATTACATCAAAAGATAATTCAACAATTCCTCTGCACCCATTTACAATTTGTAAATCCGTCGGTTCTGGAAAAATCACCAGCCTTGGGTTGTATTCATATTCTTTAATTACTTTTTGAATTCCTAAAAAATAGTATTCTTCGTCGCAATCAAAAATATACACGCACCCCTTTGTTGGCCCTGCTTTTATTATTGCTGAAAGTAATGCTGCGATTCCACCTTTCATGTCTGCAGCTCCAAGCCCATAGATCATGCCATCCTTTATTTCTGGTTTGAGCATTTTTTCTTTACTCCCGCTTGGCAAGACCGTATCTATATGAGATATAAAAACAAGGTCTTTCTTTTTTCCAAAGTCTTCCGCAATTATATTGAAGCGATTGTTTGATACTAATTGCCTTTTCACTGTAAGCCACGGACAATTGTCATTTAACAGTTTAAAAATATAATCGCCTATTCCCTTTTCACTACATGTATCATCGACATAAGAAGGAATAGCTATTAATTTGAGCAAAATATCTTTTTCCATAATTGTCATTGCGAATTGAGCTCTTGTCTCGGCGAAATGTGGCAATCTAACTCCTTAAGTCAGCCGATATATTTTCTTGGCAATAAATATGATAACCCACTCATTAGAACATATCGAGATATACCAGTCCACCTCTCCCAATCATATATTGATATCCTTTTTCCACCTTGCTGACCAAGCAAAATTACTTCTTGATTGGAAATTATTTTTTTTACTCTGGTGATATCAACAACTGTTGATGACATAGAAATACCGAGAATTGGGCAAAATTGATTATTTATTAAAACGCTCCCTTGATTTTTTAAAAGTGGAGACAGTCCTAAATAGTAACCAATCGGTAATATTCCTATCTTCATGCTTCTGTTTACAACTAGTCTTTTTTTATATAAGACACTTTCATTTGCTTTGATTATTCGAGTTTGACTAATATGAGTTTTCAAATTGAATACTTGATCTAGTTTCACTATTTCATTTTTTTGGGTTTCATTATCCGGATAGACACCACACAAACTAATTCCTAAGCGAGTGAGGTTGCTTTTTTTGTCAGAAGTTGACAATATATATTGGCTACTTGCATAACTTATTTGAGGAATGGTAATACCTCTTTTTTTTAATTCGTTCTGTAGCTTTTCTATCGTATTTATTTGTTTAACATCCTCTACTTTATCTTCAATAAGTGTTGTTATTAAACCGCAAATTGTGACTTTGGTAAATTTACTTAATTCTTCTGCAACAGACACGGCTTCCTTGATGCTCAGTCCCCATCGGTTCAACCCAGTATTTACCTTTAAATAAACAGATGTTCCTTGTTTATAAAACAAATCGCTCTTTGCCAAAATTGAAATATCTTCAGGTTTATAAATAATTGGACATATTTTCTTTTTTAGCAGAGATTCAATTTTTTCTTCCATTATCGGTTCAAAATTTAGAATAGTTATTTTTTTACTAAGTGTTCTTAAGGAAGTTGCTTCAACTATTCCAACAACTCCAAAAAATTTAATACCCTCTCGTATTAATATAGATGCTACATTTTCCAGTCCAATACCATAGGCATTACCTTTAAGCATAGCTAGTATTTCTGATTTTTGAATCATCGACTTTATCTTTTTTAAATTGCTACTCAATTTATTTGAGTCAATTTCAAGTACGGCGGGTAAACAGTTATTAGTTTTCATAATTGTTGCTGGATTAATATATCTTGGTACATACGTCCATCATCCATAAAATTACATACTATGTATTTTTTTTCTTCACACGCGATCGCATCATTAAATAAACGTAGGCCAGCCTCATATACCGCTCCACTGGAAACACCTGCGCTTACCCCAAGTGTTGCTAGTTCAATAGCCCTTTGACGAGCAGTTATTGGAGAAACCTGGATAGATCGCCTAATTAACTCTAAGGGAAGCATGTTCAGCGAAAATGTAGATAACCCAGAAACTCCAGTTCCAGGAATATCACCCTCTTCTTTCAATACGGGAACTATTTCATCTATTTGCTTACGTTTGTTAAAGACTATTTCAAGCACTCCCTTTTGCTCTAATTTTTGTAAGTACTTAAGTCTTTCTTCTTGAGGCAATCTCTGAAGTTTTAGAAAATATCCATATAAAGAAGAATCGCTTTCAACAGCAGTTATTCTTGGGATTATCATATTGCAACTAAGTGCATAATCCCGCGTAAACTTCCCCACCCCATACAAAAAGTTGCCAGTTCCCATACAACCAACTATGTCTGTTACTTGTCTATCTGTTTGTTTAATTATTTCCGGTCCGGTTCCTTTATAATTCGCTTCGAAACCCGGAAGCCCTTCATGTTGATCGAAAAAAATTGCCCCGGTTTTTTTAGTATATTCTGTAGCTTCCTGATTCCTTTCAGCTCTAGTTGTAGCAGTATCAACTATTTCTACACCTAACCTCAAAAGCTCATCTTTAACAAGTGACATAGCATTCTCAAGTAAATAAGCCCTAATTGGGATTTTGTACGCAGTTGCCAATGCTGCTACTGCCAAAGCAAACCCACCACCTGAAGATAGAACAATTTCTCTTCCAGGCTTCAACAAACCTTGTTCTTTAGCTCTTTCAAAAAATGCAAGTGCCCCACGCATCTTTCCGGTTCCCATTGGGTTATTGCATTCTAGTTTTGCACATAGCCTTACTCCTTTCTCTTCTTTTAAAATTACCATTTGAGTTCTCCCTGTTTTTGACCACGCATCTAAAAGTCTAATTGGCTTAATTTCACCATACCTAATCTCCGACTCACCCAAGTAGAAGGGTGCTTGAAGAGTACCAACCTGTCTATATATTTCATCAACTCGACGATCATTGATACCAGTCAACTGACGCATCTTATCAACCCAATAAATAGGCGAAGTGTCTGATACCAAATTATCTTTTGACATATTTTTTATGACTATTAATTATGTTATTGGGGAGCCGAGCTTATGCTCGGCTCCCCTCCGGAAATTACATCCGGAACGCTCGGAACCATTGAGCAAACCAGCTCATGGCCCCACGCATTTGGTGCGCCTGATGTTGATGCATCGAGACGCCTCCTTTCTAAAGAACGTTTTGATAGCAGCATTCGCAATCAACTCGTCTTTGTGTAACTTCTAGACTTGAACTAGTTACTGTCCCAGCTGACAAAGTTACTTTTGGGTACTAAAAAATCCCGCTTGCGGCGGGACTATAATTTTTGTTTCTTTGTACTAAATTACTACCCACCGAGAAGTGGGGCATGATGTACAACTACACCTGTGCTCTGAATTTCTTTTTTGGTGATCAAATTCTTTTTCATATTCAACATGTTAACACGTTAATATGTTAATGTCAAGAGTTAAAATTTGCTATACTTCCACTATGGTACATAAAAGAACTGCTGTAACTGCCCATTTCAAACAACAAGAGAAATACTCGCCTCGAAATGGCAAAGAAAAGTTTCTTGTTCAGAAACTTACTGAAGTAAAAAATCCCCACGTTATGGAAGCCCTCCTCCGTGACTTATGTACCCTTTCCGAGATAACCGAATTCTCAAACCGGCTGGAAATAGCTCGGCTCCTTGCAAATGGCCATTCATATCAGGAAGTAGCAGATATAATGAGCGTTTCAACAACTACTGTTTCACGCGTCGCCCATTGGCTCTACAAGGGTTGTGGTGGATACTATGAAATTCTTCTCAAGAAATAGTCCCCGTTTTTTGTATCAGCGTAAACCCTCCATCCGTTACATTATTTTTTTTAGTAAAGATAGGACAGTATTCTTTGTTCATTAATAATCCCAAATGTTTCTTCTGATATAAACTCAGAAATACAAAATTCTTGAAATCAGACAGCTTCATTTTTTTTCGCATAAGAGTTTTTTTTAGAATATATGCAGCATATTCAAATAAACATATATCACGTTTGTCTATAATCGGCTTATGTATATTCCTTATTTTTTTTACTAAAAAACTTCTTGAATATCTTGACTTGTGATTCTCAGCAATCTCTAGCGAAATTCCATTTTTACATTGTGAGATTAATGAGCCACTTGGTGGCATAATCACCAATCTATCAAATCCAAAATGTCGACACATCTGTAGCTGCCACTTAGTAGGTTTGTTTACTACAATAGCGCACGTCGTATTTCGTGCCCGAGTATTATGAATATCAATAACGTACTGATATTTTGATACCACCTTTTTTAATTTCGTGGCTAAGACCTCTTCATAACTTGCTGGTAACTTTACCGAAAAACTTCTGTTGAGGTCCGTTTCACAAAACCGTATATTCTTTTTTATGGACTTTTTATTGCATAGAATAGAATCTATTCCCGACAATTGATGACCTTTTAAATGTTTGACCACTTTAATACCACTTGACTCATCTCCATGTACACCGCCGGTAATTAAATATAGATTACTATTCATGGGTTTTATTGATTTTCGCTGTTATTTTGAGAGACGGTAAATCTATAAAATTAACACTATTTGTTTCTTCGGGTGTGCCACCACCTCCACTTTGCGGAGAATAATCCAAAGTAACTTCCGACTCAACCATCTTTACTGCAGGATTGTTTTTAAGCTCCAGCGCTGAGAGTATAAGAGCAGGACACGTCCCGCCAAGCCGTGCTGTTATATCTGAAATACCACACAACTCTTGACCATTTGAGGCTCCACCATTAATTGCATCAAAACTTATCCGCGATAGTGTTGGATTGAAATACGAGTATTCTCTAAAAAAACCAATCGAAGCAGCGACTGATTTTGTTTCAGAGTCATCTAGTTCCTCGTAATTAAAATTTTGCATCGGTCCGCGAATAACCTTTACCTTTGCACCTAAATACCTGTCTGTACCTTCTTCTCCAGCGCCATTTTTCTGGTTTGCAACAAAACTCACTATCGCGTCTCCAAGCACGGCATACCCAACAGAGATGGTTCGCGGATTACTAATAGCAGCTTCTAGAACTAAGCCATGAGTATTTAGTTCTTCCGCACTTATTTTCCGTGCTATAAATTCCAATAACTCTTCGATAGAATCTATAGTTTTCTGTCCAAGACCACCCGATTCCATAGTTTTTTTAACTCGTACCGAGTTATGCCCTTTTCGAACCATTTGGATAAACGCCTCTTGCGCGTCGTCTGTATTAAAGACAGTAAATCCGGGCAACACAAACCGATCATTTCCTACGCGCTGTGCAAAAGCATGAGAATAATATTCCGGAACTGCAGCATCTTTACCTACTGTTGGATGGAGAATTGCCTTTCCAACATGATCAAGGTACTCTACTGCACCACCATAAAAATCTTCTGGTCCATGTATTCCATACTTTCCAGCAGCTACCTTAGTGATTGTTTTAGGTGGAACAATATATTGTTCTCCACTTAATATTTTTACCTCACCCAAGTATTGCCTTTCAAGATATTCAGCAATCTTTTGTGCAACCGTACCATTACGCTGCTCGTAATAGTTTCTAAATGGTAATTGATCAGTAACTCCAGTTAAATTTAATACAACATCTTTCATATAAAATAAAGGAACTAATAATAATTGAAGGGAAACCGCTTATGCGGTGAATATTAGAAGAGTCGCCAAGAGGTAAAAGTTATTTCAGGTTTCATAGTATTAGATGTATTTAAATCGCCCGTTTTTAAGCTCTCGCGAACCGCGTGTAACAGTTGCCACTCCAACACCAAGTAGTTTTGCAATTTCTTGCTGTGGAGTACCTTGCTTCAGTTTTTTTACAATTTCCAAGCGCATACAAATTTCATCCAGTTCTTTTGGAGTAAGAATGCCACGCAAAAAATCTTCTATTTCTTTTTCTGTTTTGAGTGATTTTACTGCCTCAACTAATTTCTTCATTGTACTAGTATACTAGTACACACTATTATTTGTCAAGCATTATCATTTTCCACCCATTGTTAATGCTAAAATAGCTTTTTGTACGTGCATACGATTTTCAGCCTGATCATAAACCACAGACTGTGGCCCATCAATAACTGAATCCGTTACTTCCACTCCACGATCGGCTGGTAAACAATGCATGTATATTGCATTTTTTTTGGCTAATTTCATTTTTTTCTCGTCGCAAATACACGCTTTATATTTTGCAGTTATTTTCGTACATTTATTTGGATCCGCTGTTAGAACTAAGGGTCCCCAACTTTTTGGATAAACAACATCTGCGTCTTTGAATGCTTCTTCCATATTGTTGGTCACTTGAAATGAACCACCGTACAGTTTTGAGTTCTCTTTGGTTTCTTTGACAATACTGGGCATTAGTTCAAATTCTTTTGGGTGAGCTAGAGTGAGGTCTGCGCCAAATAAAGATAGTAATAAAATGAACGATTGGGGTACAGAAATTGGTTTTGTATAACTTTTTGCATATGCCCATGACATTACAATTTTTTTACCCTTTAAATTTTTTCCTTTTAATTTCCATTCAATAATATGCAAACATATCTTTTTTTTTA
>CAYHPU010000052.1:0-7837 GCA_964358525.1 uncultured Gammaproteobacteria bacterium | reverse complement strand
AGATTTTAACTTGAGCTACATCTCCATCCTTCATGCCTAGTTTTTCTCGCATTTTTTTGGGAATAGTAATAAGTCCTTTTGGTAGGATTTTGATCCAAGTATCGCTTTGAACTAGAGTTTGTGGCTGTTGCATATATTTATAGAAAATCTATATTTCTATATTATAGAACACCAAGTCTTATTGTGCAAATTAAAACCCCACCTGCACCTCCCCTATTCGCGATCCGCCTTTGGCGGAGGCGAAGGGGAGGCAAGAAGTTGGGAGAATTAAAGGAACGTTAGAGGATTATAGAGGAAAATAGAGAAAAAGGCTTTCTTTGAGGGGCGCGCCCCGAAGGTGGAGCGACCCTGAAAGCCCATGGATCCCCCACGGGGGCTATAGCCCGCATTCCTGCCAGCCATGCTTTGCAAGGCAATGCAGGCGGGCGCGAGGATGACAAAGAAATTATTCCATAAACTCCCGGTATTTTGCGCTGTTTAAGACTAAACTGCTTCGCTCAATACAACATTGTTTATAGTATAATAAAAGTATGAAAATACCCGCTTCTCTTCACCAATTCTTTTGGGATATCGACGTTACCAAACTTGACCCCGAGAAAAAACCATATTTCGTAATTGCACGGCTTTTGGACAAGGGAAATGTTGAAGCAGTAAAATGGGTACGGAGAAATTTTAACGCTGAGGCTATTAGAGAGACATTGCAGAATTATCGAGATTTTTCCTTGCAAACCGCCACTCTGTGGGGTCTTATTTATAAAGTTCCCAAAACACAAATAAAATGTTTCCAGGAACCTTATCGCAGCACGCGAAAAACACTTTGGCCTTATTAGGTAAGCAGGATTTTTTGAAATCTGCTTATATGGCCGGTGGATCTTCTCTGGCTCTTCAGCTTGGGCATCGAATTTCTGTGGATTTTGATTTTTTTACAGATACAGAGTTTGATCTGGCCACAGTAAAAAAAAGCCTTGCTCGCATTGGCAACTACAAAAGCACTCACGAAGCTCCAAAGTCAATTGTAGGAGAATTGAATGGAGTTAAATTAAGTCTATTTTACTATTCCTATCCTTTAATTGCCCCAACAACGGAGTTCCTTGGAACAAAGCTTGTGAGCCTTGCAGATATTGCCGCAATGAAACTGGTGGCTATTACCGACCGAGGAACAAAAAAAGATTATATAGATTTGTATTTTTTAGCCAAGAAATGTTTTTCAATTCAACAGATGTTTGAATATTACGACAAGAAATACCACTCTTTAGAGGTTAACAGAGTTACACTTTTAAAGGCTCTTCAATATTTTGATGATGCCGACAATTCTGGCATGCCTGTTATGGTTGAAAAAATTAAGTGGGACACGGTAAAGCGTTTTTTTGAAAGAGAAGTGGTACGACTTGCAGAGAAATATTTATAATACGTTACTCTACAAAACTTTTGCTGAGTTCTTTTGCCTTTTCGCGGTAAAAGACACGAAGTTCTGCAAGGGTTACGGGAATAATCATGCGGGGAAGTACGGTAAACGAGTCTATTTTTAATAAGTCGCCCGACAGAAGTATCGGATCAAATTTTTGGTGAAATTTAACTTCAATTCCCCGCACCAAATCCCAGAAGCTTATTTTGTCCTGTTTAAGTAGAAAATACAAATCAACAAAGTCTTTTACATCGGTGCGTTGACTTACTGTAAGTAATTTATTGGTTGCAATATCAAATATACTGTCCACTTCAAGTTTCATATACGTATTACCTTTCTCTATTCGCCTATAGGGATAATGGGCAAAGTCTACTTTTAGCTCTGTTTTGTTTGGATAAAACACCTGAAAGCGGTATACAACGTTCTCAATATAATGAGAATTTAGGAGCGCATTATGTGTTTGTGCATAGTTGGTCATAAATTGAAGCACATATTGAGTATCGAATTCTGTTTCTGAGAAAATATCTATATCCTCTGAATAACGATGATGCAAATAAAAATAGGCGAGCGCCGTACCGCCGGTAAAATAAAATTGGCTGAGTAGTTTTTTATCCTGCGCTACTGCGGCCAAAATCGACTCTTGCTCTCGAGTGAGGTAGTTATTTTTCCCCATATAAGAAATTCAAATAATCGTTTTGGCCCCGTAAATAGGTGGAGCTTGTCCCAGTATTTTTTTACCTTGGCAAGCTTGATTTTTTTTGTGTCTGACGAAAAAAAACCATAGTTAATTTGCCGCTCGAGAATAAAAATACGTCCTTGCTCGGTTTTTTTGAGTTCGTTGATGTCGTAGTCCCACAAGTACGCCATAGGAATAGTATAGCAGATGCGGTAGTTTCATTGAGGGATCGCACCCCAAAGGTGGAGCGACCTTGGAAAAGCCCATGGATCCCCGCCTTCCTGCCAGCCATGCTTTGCAAGGCAATGCAGGCGGGCGCGAGGATGACAGAGAAATTACTCCATAAATTCGCGATAGTTGAGGTCGTTTATGAGGAACGTGGTACCTTCGCCGTTTAACATTTTCCACGCCACGCGGCGCACCATACCTTGAATAACACGGTGAAGGGTGCGAATACCCGCGTCAAAGCCCAAGGGACGAACTAAAACCGGCCATGCTTTGTTGTCTACGACTATTGCCGCAGGCGGCACTCCTGCTTCTTTGATGGCGCTTGGGAGAAGATAGTCTTTTGCTATGTGCAGTTTCTCGTCATCCGTATAGCTGGGCATTTGGATTACCTCCATGCGGTCTAAGACCGCCGTTGCGACCTTGTTAATATTATTGGCTGTTGCAACAAAAATAGCAGATGACAGATCAAACGGAAAATCTATATAGTTGTCTACATAGGCGTTGTTTTGAGCAGGATCTAATAACTCAATTAACACTCCCATAATTTCTTGGCGTTTATCATCTGACACACGGTCCAACTCATCCAGCAAGATAACGGGGTTCTTCACATTTACCCGCCGGAGCGCTTTTATGAGAAGCCCTGGTTCTGCTTCTGGATGAACGCGGGACAAACCACGAAGGTCTAAAGCAGACGCGAGGCCTCCAAAGGGAATGCGAATAAGTTGACGACCCAACGCTTCTGCAACAGAGATTGCCATAGTAGTTTTGCCGGTGCCTGCAAGGCCTACAAAACAGAGAATCGGTGCTTGGTATACTTTCGTATCTTTGACAGAACTAGTGGGTACCGGGCAATAGTCAATAGTCCCCTGTTTACTGTTTACCGTTTCCTGTTTATTTTCCTTCTCTCTTTTTCTTTGAAGAATAATGACCGACATAAATTCTAAAATGCGTGCTTTTAGTTTTTCAAGGCCGTAGTGATTTTTGTTAAAAATTTGTTTGGCGTATCCAATGTCTAATTTATCTTCGCTCATAGAATGCCAGGGTAGGCTAAGACACCATTCAACGTAGGCTACTGTTTGCTCGTAGACGCCAAACGAACCGGCCGCGCTCGCCTTGAGGGCATAGGAAAGCCTCTCAAGCTGAATAAGGAGCTTCTCCTCGAGCTCACGCGGGAGGTGGGCGGTTAACACGCGCTCGCGTAATTTGGTAATTTGAAAGTCCATTACTGTAAAGTATATATAATTTAAAAGCACGAAATACGAAACAATCTCGAAATTATAAACTGGGAAAACCCCACCCCCGCCAGTAGGCGAGGAGGGGTCTAAATTGGGGTTGAAAAATGGGGAGGGAAAAGATAGGATGAGAGGATGATAGATGAAACAGTGACTACAGCTACTGATGCTACTCTCGCCGAGAGGAAGAGAGAAACTTATGAGGAAGTTGTGAAAGATAATAAAATTGCTGCGGCTGCAGCAGCAAATCCAAACGAAATTGTCGTACCATCCCACGAAACAATGAAATCAGATCTAAATCAAGCACGAGCTACAGGAAAAGCTTCTGGAATATTTAATCTTCTTACTGGAAAAAAATAATCTACTTTCTTTAAAGGTCACACCTTCGCTTTCGCAAAGGAGTGACCTTGGAAACAAACCTCAGAATGACAAATTTCTTGGGATTTGTTTGGGCGAGAAAACCTCGCCCCTACGTTGTAGGGCACAGACATGTCTGTGCCCTACAAAAAAATCAGCGGTTCACAAAGACAATGGCGTTGGGGAGAGGGCGGCCGGGACCGTACCTATAAGCGCCGTTTACGTAAAGCGCCGCGCTACCTCCGCCGTCTACATTAAGTGCGTTTTCTACTCCGAGCGTCTTGTATAAGCTTGCCGCCTCTGGTACACTTGCTCCTTCGGTAACACAGAGGTACAACATGTCCCCTTTTTGAACAATAGCGCCCTTTGGAGAGCGAATTTGCTGTTTGTATTCCAAATTATCGGGCACCACGACATTGCCACCTTGTACCATTAAAGGATTTCCCGCTATTCCCGACTCGTACCCACCGTCCCGCGGTTGCTCGAGGGACCGAGACAAAAAGTGAGGGTTCCCTCCCCCGTCTGTCGCAAAAAACGGCACGACGCTATACACGTTATTATCGTTATTTAAATATTTCTTCGATTTAGAATGAAAGAAAAGTGTATCGAAAGAATTCTTTTTGTCTGAGCATGCTGGGTAATCTGCCGGACAAAAATACATTCCGTTCATTCCCGCAACTCCCCCATTTCGAGAGACATAATCTGACAACGACAAAACAGTACAGTCATTTTTACAATCGTCCTCGTTTCCCGCGTCCGTTACGACTCGTATACTTGATCTGCTGCCACCAAAACACGCAAGAACAAATTCCCCTTTATCCGTCTTAACCACCCCACGGTTGTACCCTGCTCCGGGCATTTCGTTTAGAATGGGAACTGGGATTTTAGTCGGAAGTGGGACTAGCGTCGGAATACGAAACGTACCAAACTTGCCTGAAAGCGACGCGAGCCGCTCGGCTGAATCTTCCTCCAGCTTCTTATCTGCTTCCTTATTAAACTCCAACCATTCCTTGAGACGTTCGTTTGTAATTTCCTTTATTCTCTTTATTTTCTGCCCGGCCATGCGCGAAACAGTTTCATTTTTCGACACGATCTCCCCTGACCCACTTGCCACTTTTCCTTTTTCGTCTTTCTCTTGAACTTTTACTTTGCTTTCTGTAACCGACAGTAAAGACTCTTTTGTAATTTTATCTACTAGACTTGCAAACGCAGTTCCACGAACGGTTGCAATAGTGGTTGGCGTTTCTACTGAAAAAGATTCGCGAATGCCCACCAACCTTTTAAAACGGACATAGAGAGAACCAAAGAGTTGAAGAAGTTTATTTCTTGTACCGCTGCTTACTGAAATTTCTACATTGGTATCAGGCCCCAAGCGAACGAGGGTACCATCTCCATAATCTACAACCGCTATTCCCTCTGCGCCCGTTTTAACTGTGTCTTTTTGAAAAACATCTTGTGCCGAACCGGTAGCGACAATTGTTTCTTTTTCGTTCCGAAGAATAGAAACGTCGCCTATTACGGTGGTGAGGGTTTTTGTAAGTTGTTCTTCTGAAGGAAGAGATGTGGGAGTGGGAAGGGAAGTTGGGGAGGTTAGAAAAGTAAGGGGAGTACGGGTGAAAAAAATTATAAGAAAAAATGCGCAAAGGGTAACGCCGAGAAAAATAGAGAGGGTTTTGAACATTTGTTCAATTATACGATACTAGATCCCCGGGATTTCGTTATTTTTTTCTTGAACTCAACCCGAGGATGACATTTAAACCCCGCCTTAATCCTCCCCTGACAGGGGAGGCAAGAATGAGAGCATATTGTACGGAACAGGCATGCCTGTTCCCTACATTTAGAGGAACTTTAAAACATTCCACCAGTTTTCGATATATTCGGCGCGGCGATTTTGATATTTCAAATAGTAGGCATGTTCCCAGACATCAAGACCGATGACCGGTGTATGGCTAGTTAAATACGGAGAGTCTTGATTAGGTAGCGAATAGATTTGTAGTTTTCCTTTTTCGTCTCGCGCAAGCCAGGCCCACCCACTTCCAAAATGCTTTAGCGCAACTTCGGAAAACAGTTTCTTGAAGTTTCCAATTGATTGAAATTCATTAATTATTTCTATTTTTAATTCGCCGGCTGACGAACCATCTTCTAATTTATGGGGCCCCATAATAGTCCAAAAGAGAGAGTGATTTAAATGACCGCCCCCATGATTCCTCAGCGATTTTTTATCTGCTTCCTGCATTTCAAGAGAGGATAATTTGGATAACAATTTCTCAAGTGGTTCGCTTTGGTAGTTTTCATATTTCTCAAGAACTGTGTTCAAGTTATTGATATAAGCCTGGTGATGCTTTGAATAATGCACCTCCATAGTTTGCTTATCTATAAAAGGTTCGAGAGCATTGTATTCGTAGGATAGTTTTGGAAGTTCGTACTTCATGAGAATAAAATTGAATTTGTAATATAGATCACACATTAACACTGTAGCCTTTTTTTGGAATAAATCAATGGGCTACCTAATAGTTACTAGTTAATAGCTGATAGTTAAGACAACGTATAGTATCTACGACAAGTAATAAATACTGCTCATATAATATAAACATATAGATATGAAAATCGTTAAATGAAGCTATGTATATAAATGCAGAAACCGAAAAGTGAATTAAATATGCTTTATTTGAAGAAACCTATAGAAAAATGCAAATTGCTCTTTTAGCTATCAACTATTAGCTATCAACTATTTACTTATTGAAATATCCGAGTGCTTGAAGAACTAAATTGAGGGTTTCCTTTGGACCATTTGAATACGTGTTGATGACGAGGTCGTAATACTGAGGATCCCAAAAATCTTCTACCCCATACATGCGTTTCCACTTAGTGAGATTTGCGTCTTCTCTCTCCTTAAGATGTTTCTTTGCCTCCTCTACTGTTAAGTTGTCTCTGTTTACTACGCGGTCAATTCTTAACGCATCTTCACACATAAGGAGTACTCGAAGAACGTGCGGAAACCCGCGCATATTCCAACCCGCAATCCAGCTCTCGACAACGACATGTGACTGTGGCTTTGCAAGTTTATCTCGCATTGCTGCATCAATCTGATGGTCAATATCTTCTCCGTAGTCTGTTGCTTTATGGTGTGTTTTATTATTCGGGTCGTGCGCCCCATTTTGAATAGCAAATTGACGTGCCCAATCCCCACCCGAGAACGTTTCCCAATTCCACAGATCCACTATTGGTTTTAGATTCTTTAAGAGAGTTGACCGACCAGCGCCTGGCTTACCGGAAATTGCAATACTGCTGTATTTAATAGTTTTTGGAACCTCCATGGGTTGAGTATAACAAGAAACAATAAACTGTAAACAGTGAACCTAGAACCTGGAACAGAAAGTGGGGCTTTGAAGTAGTGGGAACGTGTAAAGTAAAAAAAATTATTAAAATACATAAACAAGATGTACAATAACTAACTTTTTTGCGTCATTTTTAAGTAGGTTTAGATTATTCTATCGTTTCAATCAATAATTAATTGTGCATTAGCAGAAGAAAGGGACAAGAGATAAATCGAGGGGAAAATCACACAACTACTTTCAGTGCCAAAAAGTTACATAAAAAGAAAAAAATTAAGTTAAGGCTTTAACATGCCGAAACCCCACCCCAGTGAGTACACTGGCCTCCCCTCATAGGGGAGGTAAGAAGAGGAAATGAAGGGTAAAGAAAACCCCGCGGGTCCGCCAGCTGGCGGATTGTTCTTCCGCGGGGTCTCTTTGTTTACAAAACTGGATCCCCGCCTTCGCGGGGATGACACTGAAATTAGTAGTCCATTCCGCCCATGCCGCCCATTCCTCCCATTCCGCCACCCATGCCACCACCGGCGGGCGCGTCCTTCTTTTCTGGAAGATCGGTAACGAGCGCTTCTGTCGTTAAAATCATGCCGGCAATAGACACGGCGTT
>CAYHPU010000051.1:0-7972 GCA_964358525.1 uncultured Gammaproteobacteria bacterium | reverse complement strand
TATACTAAAACAAGATAAAGTATTAGTTCTGGGTACCAAATTATGAACGGCACCCTTTAGCTTAATCAACCCTTATGGTATATTTACCCCCATGGACAAAGCAAAAATTCACTATCTAACACCAGTGGGAAAAGAAAAGATGGAAGCGGATATGGCGCAGCTTCGTGTAGAAAGACCTGCAGTTCTTGCGCTCTTAAACCACGCTCGTGCCCAAGGAGATCTTAAAGAAAATGGGGCTTACCAAGCCGCGCGAGAAAAACTAACCAACATGGATCGTCAAATTGTCAAAATGGAACTTATTCTCCGTAACTCCAAGGTTGTTGAAAAAAATACAAACGGTGTTGTGAGTCTTGGCAATACTGTTTCAATCAAGGCAGGAAGCTTTAAGCAAACATTTCAGATTGTTGGCGAAAATGAGGTAGATATTAAAAACAAAAAAATATCGGAAAAATCTCCTTTGGGAAAATGTTTAATAGGCAAAAAAAAAGGCGATACTGCGCAGCTTGTTACACCTGTTGGCAAAACGGTGTACACTATTATGGAAGTAAGTTAGTCATTAGGTTAGGGTAAAGTGATTTAAGCCCAATAACCTTACCTTATGCCCTACTAATTGCCTTACCCTAGCCCTAACCGAAAAAAATATGGTCACACAAAATACACCACAACGAGCAGACGATCTAATTGGCCAGCGGAAATTACGTCTTGAAAAACTTGCGGAACTTCAAAAAAGAGGGTACTCCTGTTTTCCTGCGAAAGCAGTAAAAGAGCACAGTAACGCTACCATTCGAGAAAAATTTTATGACTTTGAAAATAAAAAAGTTACGCTTGCGGGTCGTTTAATGTCTCTTCGGGAACATGGCAAACTTATGTTTGCAGATCTCGTTGACGAATCGGGAAAATTACAGCTCTTTATCAAACAAGACGCAGTTGTCGGAAACAAGAAGGAACAAATGTTAGGCTGGGAAGATCTAAAACTCCTCGACGTGGGAGATTTTGTTCAAGCGACCGGCATTGTTGTAAAAACAGCACGTGGCGAAATTTCACTCCAGGCCGAAGGCATACGTTTACTTACCAAATCTATTCGTCCTATTCCAAATACACTCGACGACAAAGAGCAGCAATTTCGAAGAAGATATTTGGATTTGCTCATTCATCCCGAAAAAAAAGAACTTTTTAAACGGAAAGCCCATTTCTGGAAAGTATCGCGAGATTTTATGTTTAAAAATGGATTTATAGAAGTGGAAACACCAGTGTTGGAACATGTTACGGGCGGCGCCGATGCACGGCCATTTGTTACGCATCACAACGATCTAGATCAAGATTTTTATATGCGAATTTCAACCGAGCTTTACCAGAAGCGGCTTATTGGAGCAGGATTTGAAAAAATATTTACTCTTGCACCAAATTTTAGGAACGAAGGAACAAGCGACGAACATTTGCAAGAGTATTACCAACTAGAATGGTACTGGGCGTATGCAAATTATGAAGATAATATGAAGCTCGTTACAGAATTGTTCCGTCACACAGCGCAAGAAGTATATGGAAAAACAGAATTCACTTCACACGGTCATACTTTCGACTTAAGTAATGAATGGAAGAAAATAGATTACGTAAATTGCATTAAAGAAAAATTTGATATTGATATTTTTACCGCAACAGAAAAAGAAATGCTTGAGAAACTTAAAAAAGAGGGTGTGTCACTCGCGGGAGTGATCAATAAAAACAGGCTTATTGATAATCTGTGGAAATGTATTCGGAAAACAATTGCAGGCCCCGCATTTTTAGTAAACGAGCCGAAATTTATGTCACCCCTGGCAAAATCAAAACAGGAAGATGAGCGTTTAACCGAACGTTTTCACGTTATTATTGCGGGTAGTGAACTAGGGAATGGATATTCAGAACTTAATAATCCACAAGATCAGCTTGAGCGGTTTTTAGAGCAGCAAGGAGCGCGTGACAAGGGGGACGACGAGGCACAGATGTTAGATATAGATTTTGTAGAAATGCTTGAATATGGTATGCCACCGTGTAGTGGGTATGGAGAAAGTGAACGAATATTTTGGTTTTTTGAAAATGTTACCGCGCGTGAAGGAATATTATTTCCACTTCTTAAAAACGAAGTAGATAACCTCACTAAAAAAATCTATCCGAAAGTATATGAGAAATAATTGTTCAATTGCTAAACTGTTAAATTGTTAGAAGCAGTTCTTCAGAACGATTTGGCAATGGAGCAATTCAGCAATATAACAATTTAACAATTAGAACAAGGTACCACTACTAAACGTCCAATCCTTTACGTGTAAACTCGGCATGCGGGTGTATTTTGTCATCCCGAACGTTCCCGCTGTCATCCCGAACGTTCCCGCTGTCATCCCGAACTTGTTTCGGGATCCCAGTTTTCTATTAAGTTTGAATTTCTTCTAAATTTGGGTTCTTAGTCTTAATTAAATTAATTTTCCAGGGTCTATGCCAATTCTTGAGTTGTTTTTCCCTAGTAATTGCATCAGAAATAGAATTTGTCTCCTCAAAATAAACAAGTTTCCATAGACTGTATTTAGATGTAAATCCTTCAACATATTTATTTTTGTGTTCGAAGATTCTTCTAGGTAAATTGTTTGTAACACCTACATAGAATACTGAATTATAGGTATTGGTGATTATGTAAACGAAATAGGTCTTAATAATATCACTTTATTACTTAATAGAATTTCTTCAAGGGGATGCTGAAACAAGTTCAGCATGACAGAATTAAAATAACGTTCCACTCGAAAACGTCCAGTCTTTCACATGTAAACTCGGCATTCGGTTTATTCCAATTTCCGACTCGAAGCTTGAAAGGGGAGTGAGTTTATTTTCTATGGTGACAATATTGTTAAGCATTTCAGGAATGCTTTGGTTAAAACGCATGTTTTTTACGCCGCCCGTTATTTCTCCATCTTCAATTGAAAAAAGTCCATCTCGTGTCATTCCGGTAAGAGATAAGGAGCGTGGGTTAAGAACTCGAATATACCACAAACGAGTAATCAAAAGGCCCTTTTTAATTTTTTTAACCATATTCGGTTTAGAGGTTGTGCCAGGCGCAATTGCAAGGTGCAGGGGAATAGGTCCCGACGTATTTGGTGCGGGGAGCGCGTGGCCAGTATTTTTTGCATTAAATTGCGCAGCGTGGTACGAATCGTACACCAAACTTTTGAGTATTCCTTTTTCAATAATGGTGGTTTTCTGTTTTGGGTATCCTTCAAAATCAAAAGGAATTGGAAATGCGTCTTTGTTTAACGGATCATCATAGATTGTAACCATTTCATTTGCGACTTTCTTGCCAAGTTTTTCTGACAAAAAACTCGCTTGTTCATGGTATATTCGTGCATTTGGTCCAAGCCATGAGAAAAATGTAATCAGTTCGTTAACTGCCTGTGGCTCAAGTAGTATTTCCCATTCGCCCGGAGCTACGTCACGGGGGTTTTTACTAAGTTCCACTTTGTCGAGAGCTACTTTTACAACATTTTCAGCATCTATTTCACTCGCTGTTTTTCCCACTTGTCCGGCAAATCCAGTAGAAGTCTCACCGAGCAGAATGGTAGAAAGGTCAGCGCTTGAGCTAATATGGTACGCCCATATTCCATGACTATTAGCTATAGCAAGTTCAGACAAACCACTTTGAAACGAACCAGAGGCAACAATTTTTTTTGATTTGGCTGCAGAAATTATAGTTGCAACTTTTCGAGATCGTTCTTCCACAGTGTCGAGAAAATAATCTGTTTCCATTACTGGTAATTTTTCTGGATGGGGGAGAGATACAAAATGTGGATCCTCTTTTTGCAGTCTTGCAATGGCTTCGGCGTTTCGTACTATTTTTTCCAGTCCTTCGGGGTCAAGACGATTTCCGCCTGCGACGCCAATTTTTTTTCCAAAAATAACGCGAACCGAAATGCTCATGTCTTCCCAAGAAACATTTTGGTGTATGTGTGAATTTGCAAAACGAGTCAGCCCGTTTTCTGAAACCCACAACAACACCTCAGTCTCGTCCGCAGTTGAGAGCAATAATACCTGCTCCGCCAGTAGTTTTAATTTCTTCTCACCGATCATGTTATTTAACAAAACCCCTCCTTGCCTCCCCTAATAGGGGAGGTGCAGGTGGGGTTCACCACTTTTTCACCACCCCCACTTTTATATTTTTAAACCGCGCGGGCGCAGCGCCGTGCCCCGTATACATTACTTGCGAAGGCTGCCCTTTGCCACAGTTCGGTGTTCCCCAAATAGTCCACTCGCTTTTATCGCAAATGGCGTCACAACTATTCCAAAATTGTGGAGTCATACCTTGGTATGTGGGGTTTTTTAGCATACGTCCTTTTTTTCCGTCAATAATTTCCCACGCAATTTCTGTGCCAAATTGAAAATTTAAGCGTCGGTCATCAATACTCCACGAACGGTTGGTACTCATAAAAATACCCTTTTTAGTATCTTCAATTAACTTATCAAGTTTCCAAGTACCTGGTTCAAGGTTTACATTCGTCATTCGAATCATCGGGAGGCGCGACCACGAAGAAGCGCGTACGGTTCCATTACTGGGGCGGTTGTAAGAGGGAACAAATTCTTTAAGCCTAGTTACTGTTTCGCGGGAGGTAAGATAGTCGTTAAAAATGCCATCTTTGACTAAAAAAGTGCGGGAAGCCGGCGTTCCTTCGTCGTCAAATCCAAATGTACCAAGGCCGCCGGGTAAGGTAGCGTCTGCGGTTAAATTTACAATGCTAGATCCATACTTAAAATTTCCTAACTTTTCGGGCGTCAGAAAGCTGGTACCCGCGTAACTTGCTTCGTCGCCCAGTACGCGGTCAAGTTCTGTTGCGTGTCCACAACTTTCATGAATTTGAAGAGCGAGCTGATTTCCATCGAGAATTATATCTGTTGTCTCAGTTGGACAAAGCGGAGCGGTAAGTAGCGCTACCGCTTCTTCTGCAACGCGTGGCGCGTGGCTGGCAAGGTCTAGTTCTTCGAGAAGTTCATACCCTCTTGTACTATTTTGTCCGCGAAACGAATTGGGGTATGAGCGGTTTTGAAAGTCATGATCGTCTGCAGCAGACGCCTCAAGTCCAGCGCCGGTCCATACAATTTCTTGGTCAATCAAAGCTCCATTACTTGCGGCGAAATATTTTTTTTCCTTCTGAGCAGTAAAAAAAGTTTGAGAGATTTTTATATTTTTGTGTATCCGCTGGGCTTTATCCGCAGCGAGTAAAACGTCAGAAATTGTGTCTAAGGAAACGGCAAACGGATCTTTTTTTATTGGAGTTTTATAGCTTCCCACAATTCCAGCCTGTTCAATAAGCTCTACTATATCTTTTTGGTTTCGAGTGGTAGCTTCACAAATTTCGAGTGTTTTTTTTATTGTTTTGTCAATTCCCGTTGGTGACATATCGCTCGACGAAGCAAATCCCCACGACCCATTTTTTAGAATGCGAATGCCGTATCCCAGAGACGTTCCTTCGGAAAGCGCTTCAACTACGCCATCTTTTGTGGCAATGTCACGTGATGAAAAATCTATAATGCGAACATCGGCATAGGTGGTATTTGGAATGAGTGATAAAATTCGTTGAACTTCTTTTAACATGACCACCATTATATAGATATTAGATCTCAGATGCTAGATGATAGATAGCTATTATTTGACCTCCCCTATTAGGGGAGGATTAAGGTGGGGTTTTTACAATTAGTATTTTGTATAATATCACGATGTTACCACGAGAAATCTACCTAAAATTAGTAAACGATCACATCAAAAATAAAAACCTCGTAAAACATTGTCTGTGTGTAGAGGCTGCAATGCGCGCACTTTCTAAAGAATTTCAAGGAGACGAGGAGCTGTGGGCGCGGGTAGGTTTGGTGCACGACGTGGACTGGGAAGAAACGCAAGGAGATATTACGACGCATACAAAGAAAACAGAAGAGTGGTTAAAAGAGCTTGGAGAAACAGAAATTCAAATTATCGAGGCGGTACTTGCACATAATTATTTGAATACAGGTTATCGAGCTCCGCAAGATTCTCTAGAATGGTCACTTTATACGTGTGACGAGCTTACTGGCTTAATTGTTGCAACAACGTTGGTACGGCCAGATAAAAAACTAGGAAATGTAGAGGCAACATCGGTACTCAAAAAATTTCCCCAAAAATCGTTTGCCGCGGGCGTGAACCGTGAGCAGGTAAAATTGTGTGAAGAAAAATTAGGAATTAAAATTGAAAAATTTGTCGAAGTCGTCCTCTCTGGCATGAAAACTATCAGTTCAGAACTTGGGCTATAAAACTTCTTCTTGCAACCACAAACCCAGGCAAACTAGCCGAACTTAAGCAAGGTTTTCTTGGTAAGAACTTTGAACTAGTAACTTTGACCTTGTATGACAACATTGGTAAACCAGAAGAAACGGGCAAAACGTTTAAAGAGAACGCTCTTCTTAAAGCAAAATTTTATGCAGAAAAAACAGGTTTACCAATAATAGCAGACGATGGGGGAATAGAAATAGATTTTCTAAACGGGGAGCCAGGCGTTTTGTCTCGTCGTTGGCCAGGGCATGAGGCGACAGACGAAGAGCTCATTCGATATACGTTGACGAAGTTGGATAAAGTTCCGGTACAGAAACGCGGAGCACAACTATCTGCTTGTCTGTGTTTTCTTAATCCACAAACAAAAAAAACCAAGTTTGTTCAAGAATCCGTTCGTGGAATTATTGCTAGTAAACCAAGTGAGGAAAGAATAGAGGGTTTTCCGTACCGCGCGCTCTTCGTCGTTGATGCATATAAAAAATATTATGACGAACTAACTCCACAAGAACATAACGAAATAAACCACCGGTTGAAAGCAGTAAAGAGAATCTCAGATGTCATTCTGTCTTACCCCTCCTCGCCTCCCCTAATAGGGGAGGAATAAGGTGGGGTTTACGCTATAATAAATAAATGTTGAAATCTCTTCGCGACCTAACCAAAGACTTTATAAAAAAGTACGGCATAATTCCGAACGAGGTTCGTTTTGGTCAACATTTTTTGGTAGACGGAAAAACAGTAGAACGTTTTATAGAAGCGTGCGAAATAAAAAAAGAAGATAAAATTCTCGAAATTGGTCCAGGGCTTGGAGCGCTTTCCGCAAAACTTGCGCGTAAAAGTGATTTTGTAACTTTGGTTGAAATAGACAAGCAATTCAGTGACTCGCTTCTCGCTATCCAAAAAAAATACCCGCAGCTCACTATTGAATTTGAAAACGCACTTGAGTTACCGTTCTATGATTTTGATCTTGTATGTGGCGCCCTCTCGTACTCTATATTTGAGCCCCTCATGTTCAAGCTTGCTTTTGATAATGGTTTTAAAAAAGGGGTCTTTATTGTTAGTAATAAATTTGCAGAAGATTTTGCGAATAATAAAACCCGTCTTACTGTCCTAGTGGATACATTCTTTGAGGTAGCTATTTTGGAAAGATTGCCGTCCAGTTATTTTCTTCCCGAACCACGGACTCCTGGAGTTATTATTAAACTTGAAAGAAAAGATAAAACAGACAATAATCATTTATTATGGAAAGAGCTTTTTTTACAACGAGATAAAAAAATAAAAAACGCCCTCCGCGAATCGCTCATTAATGTTGCTGCAACGAAAGGCAAAGTGTTAACAAAAAAAGAAGCAACATCTATGTTCTCTAAATTTGAAAATAAAGATATTCTCGAAAAAACTTTATCACAACTTTCATCTAAAGATTTTGTGATATTCAGATCACAACCCCTCCTTGCCTCCCCTAATAGGGGAGGTGCAGGTGGGGTAATTTCAAATTAATTCACTTTAAGGTATACTAAGCATATGTTAAATATAGAATATATCCGAGAAAACATAGAGAAAGTAAAAAAGAACGCCCAGCTCAAAAATAGAAAAGTAGATATTGATTTATTGTTAAAGACAGATGAAGAATATCGGGCTGTTCTTCAAGAAATTAACCACCTC
>CAYHPU010000050.1:0-8212 GCA_964358525.1 uncultured Gammaproteobacteria bacterium | reverse complement strand
CAATACCTTGCTTTAGTTCTGCAACTACGTTTCGTGCAAAATGCCTATCGCGAGGTTTAGAAATGTAACTTTCCTGGAGGGAGTAAAGCGGGTGAGTCACCGTAAAAACAATTGTTCCCCACGTTTTATGACCGCCTTCAAAAAGTCCTCTTGACCAGCCAGAAAGAAAACCCTGCTTTATTTTATCTGTCTGCCGATAGGCTCTATACTCTTGCGCAACCTCATTTACTTGGTCTACCAAATGATGGTGAAGGCCAACAACGGCAAGGTCAAGTTCTTTTGGAAGCTCAACAGGTGGTTCCACGATCACTGCAACCGGTGCCGGATTTGGTGTTGGCGGCTGGTCGCTGGTTGTTGGTCGTTCACCAGTGGGCGCAGGGTTCAAGGCTTCTGGTAGCTTTTTTTTATTATAATCCTCTTCATCTTCATCTTTGCCTCCATCCTTTTTTGGTTTCGGTGGTTCTCGAATGGGTTGTGTCGGTGTTGCCGCAGCTTGTTCTGTTTCTTCAATATCTATTTTTAGTGTGCCATCATCTTTTTGCAAAGTAAACTTTGGAATAAAGCGCGGTGGCAATTTGTCTTTCGAAGCAATATGCATTGTAAGCTGTAATTTCCGAGCTCTGTAATCTACCCCTTCGTGTGCATAATCAAACATCAGTCGGCGCAAGGAATCTGGAAAGGAAGAGAGCAAGTATTGCTTTACCGTATCATTATTTGGCTGAGGCGCAAATTGGGGCCGTTCTTGATCAACGTTTCTTAAATAGTTATCAAGCAAAAAAGAAAATGGATCCTGTTGAGCTGCCAACCTAACTATTTCTTGTTGAATTCGTGCATATGAGCCGTTTCCCGGTATGGCTACGCTCGTTCGATGTTCCAGGGCACTTTTTATATCTAAATACATTTGCAACTGAAATTCTGCAAGCTCTTTCGTAAGAGTAAACCACTCACTTGTTCCGATTTTTAATTTACGTGCAGCTTCTTTTTCAATTAGTACTTCTTCATATGTTTTTTCAGACCCATCGAGTTGTCTAAATTTAACTACTCGCTTAATATGGTCGACAAGGAGTGTCTCGGTAAGAAAATCTTTTTTGGCAAGTTCTGTTTCATTACTATCGTTCACTATATCGAAGCTTCCTCCAAGATGATTTGATCCGGCGGAACGAGTAACGTTCGCAGCTAAAGCATCTAAATTTAAATCTTTTACTGCTTTTTCATAAGCGGCTTGAGCCGTTTCTTCCTTATTATTCCAACACAGTGCATACGCGGCTTGCAAATGTTTCTCATCAGCGTCGTTGGGGAAATTTGTTTTATCCGCGTTCATTAATACTAATAGGGGATCGGTTGGTTGAAAAAGGCCGCGAACCTGAATTCTATTGCGCACTGCTTTGAAAGCGCGTTGTTTTTTCTGCTCAGGTGTTTCTCCGGTGGGCGCAGTTCTATCTAAAGCCGCTTGTACATCTGGCCGTGCAACAAAATCTTCAATATGTCTCATTTCAGGTCCCAACAACTCTCTGGCTTTTTTACGATCAATTCGATCTTTCTTACTTTTACTGTGTTTATCTGGCTCGTAATAAGGCCCGGGGACGCGGATTTCTTTGCCTTCTTCTATCTCTGGTTCGGGTTCGGGAGCCGGCGGAATGGGTGGGTTGCCTTCTCGGCGAATTCTGTCGCTGTCGTCTGCTGGCGCAGGATTAATATGCGGAGGGTTTGTTCTGCGTGCTTCCACTTCAGCCTCCCGTTGCATTCGGGCAATATCACGAAGGATCACTCGATAAATTTCTAGCATTTGGTCCTTCTCTTCTAATAGTCTTCTCTGTCTTTCAATTTCGGCTTTCAGTTCTGCATTAAGTTGAGCTGCCCTTTTCAAAGCGGCAATTAATTGACCAATAATCTCACGAGCATCATCTACCCTTTTTATTTCTTCCTGAATTTTGTCAGGTCTTAATATCACCACTTCTACCTCATATTCTGGTTTTTCTTTTCTTTTTAATGCGATCTGTATTGCCCGTGCCCTATCTGTCTTTGTACTGGTGTTGCTCGTCGCCTCATTCTGCCCCAGTTTGTCTAGAAGTCTTTCAATTTCAACCTCATAGTCTTCTTTTCTCTTTGTCGTAATACCATATTTATGCAGGAAATCAACACACGTAATTGCCGTTCCTCGTAAAATACTTTCTGCTTCAGCTGTCTTCTTCCCGCCTTGGTGAAGAACGCCAAAAAATTCGCTCCCTTGCAGATTATCCATACCTAATACTGTATTACATTAGTAGTAATTATCAACACTCATTTCCACTTGATTCCTGTTTTAAAATCGTGCATAGTTACTTATTATGGACGCAACGCTGAATGGTGAGTTTTCTTCTCTATTCCAAAATAACATTACAAAAGAAGGTCCTTCTGCTTATGAAATAAGCCTACTTACCGGCCCTTTTAATATTCAGAAAACAACTAGTCAGGCAATAGAAATACCAGAACTTAACCCAAAAGATAAAGACGGAATACAGAAATTTAATACGGCATCAAAGTTAACAATCACCGAAGGTGATAAGCAAAAAGATGGAGAATACCTCTCAGAGTTTCTCATAAATCATACGGAAAAAATAGTAGCTGAATTATTTAAAGCAGGTGTTATAAGCACACAAGATTTTCAAGATCTCAAAAGGTTATTTCCCAGTCATGATTTTTCATTTATGAGTATTGAAAAAGGAAAACTCAAGTTTGAATACGGATACACTAATAATACGCTCTCACGTTCACAACAACTAGACCTACTGATTCTCATTAACTTTAAACTTCGTGCCGGAAATACAACAAATAAAGTTCTTCACACTCTAGTATCAAATGTTATGCCAATTTTATTAAAAAGTGAAAATAAATCTCAAAAGAACGGAATGGTTGATGAATCAATAATTCTTCGTGCGCTTCAAATAGCTAGTTACTATGCGCAAGAAGAGCGGACGAAAGAGAAGTTCTTCCATGCGACAACAGCTATGCCTGGGCAAGAGCGAACTTCAGTTGGAAATGAAGTGGTGGAGAGCACTACTAAGAAAAAAGACGCCGATATTATTCGTTCCATACGGGGGAAACTTAAAGTACTAGCACAAATCACTGACTCTAAAGATAGTATGCATTCATATGAGACGGATTATTTTTCCTCAATGGATCTTGTGGCCGCACAACTTTTTGATGTGTATATACCACCAGAAGAGCGCTACTTTTTTGAAAAACTTCAGAAAGACGCGCATATAGAGAAGTCACAGGGAAATTATGAAAAAGCTGCGCAAATACAGATAAAAGCGAATAAACGAAGAGAGCTTGCCCGTCTAGCACTTCTTTCTGTACTTGGCGCGAGAGGAGGGGTAGAACTTGGTTCAAATACATTCCACATTGAGGACGAGATAAAGAAAGTGTCTACTGATCCAGCGTTTACTAAACTCAGAACAGCAATTCAGAAAAGAGTACAGAACACCGATCTCGATAGCTTTACTCCTTCCGATGTGTTTGCTCAAGTAATAGGAGAAGACATTAAGGAAGAGATTAAGAAAAGGGCAATTATCAGTGACAAAAAATTATCTCAAACCATTGCAACCGTACTCACAAAAGATCACCAGACACAATATACTTTTCTATCTTCAGAATCCAGAGGTGGGGACAACGCAAAATATACACAGGAAGCAGTACAACGACTGCTTAACGAAATTCTTTTAAAAGTGTCTCTTACCGAAGAGGCAATAGCCGTTATAGAAAATCATCTGAGTGCTTATGTGCATAAGCGGATAGCAACTGAACAAAGAATATCACAATTACGAAAAATCAAAGCAGACCTTGACGAGTCACGTTTTAGACTTGGTCTTCTAAAAAACGAAGGGCTTAAGGGCCTTGAACTACTCTACAGAAGGGGAATGTCAAGAGAAACTATTGATCAGGAGAAGTTTGAACATCCTAAATTTCCAGGCTCTTCGGTGAGCGAAGATGTTACCATCTCCTATGAAAAAGGTCGCGTACCACAAATACAAAGCGAACCTGAACTAAATGCAAAATTCCTAAATACAGCTCAGCAGGACCAACAAAACTTTCGTTTATGGGCGCAAAATCCCGATTCTATGGTTTCTGGAGAGGGAGCAACAGCGATTACCAATGAAACTCGCACTGTAGCACTGCTAGACCTGTGTGCAAATTGTACCCGCGCTTATGATTCTGCAACAAGAAGTAAAGAAATTGTTCCTGAATGGGTTGATGTACTTGCTACAGAGCTTATTAGTTCATCTAGTAAGGGAAATAAGCACGAAGCGTATGCAGGTGGTCAAATAATGGCTTCTCTTGCCAAGCTAGGTGAGGCACGCGAGAAATACAACAAATCAAAACCTGCTGCTGAGGAAGAGGCTGACAAACTGGCTGCTGACAAACTGGCTGCTGAACAAACTGAAAGGGACAGACTGGCTGCTGACAAACTGGCTGCTGACAAACTGGCTGCTGACAAACTGGCTGCTGAACAAACTGAAAGGGACAGACTGGCTGCTGAGAAAGAACCCTCTTTACCGGAAGTTATCTATGAACTAGAAGTATATAAACCGAAACTAGCAATACAACCTGACGGGAGTTGTGAACTAACATTTGTTCACTCTGGTGGAGACGATGAAGGAAAAGTAAAAAGTGAATTCACTATACGAGGTGCATCTATTGAAGAATTCAGAAGTAAATTAAAACCAGAAAACCTCAGTAATGATCCCAATAACACTTTATACAATGCAATTATTACGCAGCTCGACAGACATCTAACCAAAAGTCCCGAACTTCCACGTCCAGCAAAGCTATCAGAAGAGCATGCCCATGTACTAATTGGTATTACGGCAGATCAAGTAGGTGCCTTGTTAAGCGATAAAGCTGTTGAAGGTTTTGTTTACTCGTACGATGACGCTAAAAAGAAAGGTACACTTCGTGTCGAAAAGCCACTTAGTATTTCAAGTGACCAGTTGGAAGCAATTTCTCAACTCGGCGAAGCGCTTAAGGTAGATGTTGTTATAGACAATCTTCATGTTACTGTTCCTGATACGCAGAAAAATGAAGGGCCGTTATACCCGGTTAATTTAAATGCAAACTTTGCAGCTCTTTCAATTAGTACTCTAAACATAAGTTATCATACACGTAGAGGTGGCCAACTGGCAGGAGTAGACATGACTGGAAATCCAAAGCATGTTGTTGTAGATGGTGCTTTTCAATTTATGGCTCTGCCGAAACAAGTAGATCTTTGGTGTACCGCGAGTACTGCCACAGAGCCAACAATGCTATTTTCCTATAAAGACAATAGCTGTGATGCAATGGTGTTACCTCTTGGAGGCACGCTAGTAAAACTCGAGAATTACGAAGATGGTGCCCAGTATGTGTTGCTCAAAAATGGCACGACCTACGAATTTAAAAAATGGCCGCTTACCGCTGAATCAAATGTTGAAATAGAGCCTACCGATAATGATGAATTGTTACCTCCAACACCACAAGTAAATGAATTCAATAGGCCATTTATTCATAATGGAAGCGAAGAAGAAAAACGAGCAGCACTTATTAGTGCAGGATTTACGAATGTAGAAATTGGAAGTATTGAAAATTGGGGAATGTACCTAGATCGAACAACTAAACAATATTATTTCCAAATGACTGTTCCAGGGATGAGTCTTAATAGAGTACAAATCTTAGAAGGTTTGGCAGAAAAAATTGGTATGCCTGTTCGAACTGAGAAATTGATTATTAATGTGGAAAAGGAAAATGTTAATGTGGAAAATAGAGCAGAAGGTTCAATAGATCTTACTGAAGTTCAAGTAAAATCCTTGTCTGTTATGCCTTTTGAACTTCAAGGAGCCGAAACAGCATTAGTTATTGAAGTTAGGGGTGCCCCTATAGAGTACTTCTCAAGTATTGGTGCACTGAATACAATAATCAAATTAAAAGAAGATAAAGATCTGGATTTGTGGAGTAGAGTAGAAGGTGAAAACGCACGTGAGGGAGTTTTGTTCACAGTGGGTAGGAGCGGCATGGTTGCTATAAACAGGTCCTATGGCGACAATTTTGCTGCAGTTCCAGATCTTAAAGATGATGAACCAGTTGGTTTGTATCATTTGGTAAAAGTTTCCCCAGGGAAATACGAATTTAGGCAAGTAGATTTGGCAAAAAATGATGCAACCGATAAGGAAACCAGACCAGAGTTTATAGCAGCTCAAGATGTGTTGGTTGCCTATGCCCAAAGTGAATTATCAACAGAAGGAGGGGAACCTATTACTGCAGAAAATGCTTTACGAAGAGTCGTTTCAGAAAATCTGAATAAACCTGCCGATGAACAGCTTGATGCAGATGATCTTGCCCATGATGCACTATATCCTAAAGTATACGAGGCATGTTTAGCAAAAGCGGGAAATCCTCAAGAGGAAGCAGAACTCAGGGCCAATTTTGCAAGAGAAGGTTGGTATGAGGAAAACTTTGATACATTTCTCAGTTCTCTAAGCCCTGCCGACCAAAAAACGTTTCAAGTATTGCAACTTCAACTCAGAATTGAAATTGCAGAAGCACAAAAGTTGGCACTTTACCCCGCACTAGAAAATTCTCTCACAGCGACACTTGAAGATTTTAAAACAACGCTGAAAAATATTGTAGAAAAAAATAATCTACAAGCTTTTTATAAAATTGCAAATGCATTGCACAATCAAGTTCTTGAGCAGACAAATCAGTCACTATTAGGAGATATAGTTGTAAGACAAAATGCTTTGTTTTCTGCTTTGTTTCAAATGGACGTCGCGAGAGCTGATCTACGTTCCAGAGCGCTCTCTGACCCCGACGCTATGGCATACGGAGAATTTTACTGTGCAGTGCAATTACTGGATAGTCATGAACTAAGAAAAGTGGGGATCACATTGGCTCAGAGTGAAGAATTTGATAAGGCAAAAGCACAATTGGTAGCTGTTCGAATAGAGGTATTGGCTCTGGCAGAGGGGGTGGATGAGAGTAAAGTAGAGAAACCGAGTCCAGATCCAGAACCCGCACCATCAATCCCCGAATGGCTCAATTCGGCTAAGGATGGAAGTATGTCAATGGGAGATGAAGATCTTTATTCTCAGGTTGCCGAATTTTGCAAGGGAGAGTCACTTAAAGATGATGAACTAGAATTTCTTCAAGATTTCCGTGAACGTGTAGACACAGAAATGACAAGAATTGTTAAACAGCTCAATACTCCAAGTACTACAGTGTCTGAAGTAGACCTGCAGCGCTCGTTTCGCAGTGTATACCACCTTATTCAGGGAGCCGTTTTATTTCACGAGGGGCAGAGCGACGAGATTTCCAAGTGGGGAGAGAAACTCGGACGTCAGACACTAGTACAAATAGCTGCACATATTAGATCTTTGAGTCATGAAAATGCACGAATACTCCTCACGAGAGGAAACCTACTGGCGAATCTCGTAACTCTAGCGTTGTTTGAGCCAAGTTCACGAGCAAGAGCATTAGGAAGACAAGTGACGAGTCGATTATTGCAACTCAAAAATGTAGTAAACGCGGAATCCAGAACCCGAACAGAAGTAGAAGAATCCGCACTAGATTCTGTTTTTGAAAGTCTACTTGAAGATATAACGCCGGAAGGGTTAGTAATTCAAACAGACGCTATGTCTGAGGCAATAAAACTTCAAATAAATAACGCGCTAACAGGGCTAGAAAAAACCGAATTTAAAAAACTGAATAAGCACAAGCAAAATCTGTATTCAAATCTGGCTCGGTACGACAGCAGACCGAAAGCAGAAGAAATAATAGCTCCAGAAACAGTAGCTCCAGAAATAGTAGCTGAAGTTGTGGAATTATCCGACAAGCCTGCATACATTCGAGAGCTCAAAAAATATGTTACCGCAAGCATAGACGACCTACTTGCTCTGAAAGATGAAGCGCCTCGCAAGAGATTTCTCGATTTATGGAATAAATGGTATAACGATGAATTAATTAGCAGTGACGAGGCACGGTTATTAGCTGTTGTAGATGTTGTAGCAAGAGATTTTGAAAAAGGCTTTGCAAATGCAGATGCAATTGATATTGAAATAAATAGATATAGGGGGATTGCTAGCAGTACAGAAGAAGGTGAGTTTAAGGATCTATGTTATAAAATAGCCTCAGCACTAGAATTATATAAGCAATCACGAAACACAACAAGTGAAGCTATTCCGGTCGAATCTGAATTAGTTAGATT
>CAYHPU010000049.1:4405-8244 GCA_964358525.1 uncultured Gammaproteobacteria bacterium | reverse complement strand
CCCGACACAGCGAGACAAAATAGAAGAGTCGATAGATGGACTCCGTGCACCACCACTTAATATTTTAGCTTAGCTTATTAATTCTTTCGCTTAAATAATTAACGAGAAAATCTCCATTGGACTTATATTCCGGTATGGCAAAATATCCTTCGCAAATACTTTGAGCAATTATTTCGTAAAGGATATTGTGTTTCAAGGAATCGATTAATAATTCCAAATCTTTTCTATCTAATCCAAGAACTGTCTTACATAACCGTGACGTGAGATAATAACTCTCGATATCACATAAGCGTAAGACGGATTGCCAGGAGGATATAATCTTCCTGTTGATTACACTTTCTATACGGGGATCAAAGTCACCACTCTCCGACACGATTCTGGTTAATGATAAAAATCTGCACGATTTGGGTAAATTTTCTTTTACTGTATAAATTAATCTATCTCTGACCTGACCAGAAGCAACAAGATCATCAATAATTAATACATGTTTGCCAGTTATTGCACGGGAGTCTATAGTGAAATCGGAAGCTGCCATAATTTCCCGACGTTCCTTCTCACTCTTAGCTCCGTACTCTCCAGTCGGAGTCCAGATTGTGATTTGAGCCATGTCTACAATTTGGCCATTAGACTGATAATTCTGAAAATTAATCAGTTTTACTAATTCCTCAACGAGAGAGGTAACACCTTGTCGAATTAACTTTCGTGTTGTAGTTACAAGGACATTGTTTCCCTCATTAGCAAGAATCATATTCTTTTGCAAATAATTACTTATACATTCAGCATATTTGGCAACAACCTTTCTTGACCCATATTTAAACTCGCTATACTCTTCGAGGTCAAATCCTTCAGGAATTATTAGAGTACCATCTGTTTTAACCTTTATTAAAAATAATTCAGTTTGAAGAACCGTAGTATCCTGAAGCATGTTTTTTTTAGTAAACAATTGTTATAGGAAATAATATAGCACTTTTTTTTGTATACTTATTTGAAATGAGAATTGTTACCGGACTATTCGCTCTCTTCATGGTTGTTTCAATTATTGTTGTTCTCTTTTCTCTCTCTTCACAAAAAAAACTAAAATTTCTTTCCCGTGCGTCTTTGCAGAAAGCAAACATAACTATCGACACCAAGCAAATTTCAGGGCGTCTGCAATATAATTGGAAAGCGCTCGCGCAAGGCGGGGAAGAGCGTAGCGGAATGCTCCACAACATAACTGACCAATTATCCGTACTTGCTCCGCGCTATGTACGAATAGATCATATTTACGATTTTTATGATGTTGTTTCTCGCGATGCGGAAGGTCGAATACAAACTGATTTCTCTAAACTTGACGAAACAGTGTGTGATATTTATCATGCTCAAGCAAAGCCCTTTTTTGTTTTGGGCTATATGCCTGAAGCGCTGTCTGGAGACACAAGTTTAATATCTGCTCCCAAAAACTGGGATGAGTGGGCATTCGTCGTTCAAAAAACAGTCGAGCATTACAGCGGAACACAAACAGTTCTATGCGGTGGTGTCGCCGGTACGTGGCTTGAGGGAATTTACTATGAAGTGTGGAACGAGCCCGACCTTGAAACATTTGGCAAATGGAGTATTTATGGCGGGAAAGATTACAAGACGCTCTATTATTATTCGGTGAAAGGCGCAAACGCTGCACAAAACGTGAACTCTTTTCTCATTGGTGGGCCCGTTACCACCAAATTGTATAAAAATTGGCTCCTCACGTTTCTACGTTATGCAACAGAAAAAAACCTGCGTGTTGACTTTCTTTCGTGGCACCACTATTCAAAAAATACGGATGACTATTCTCAAGATCTCATCAATATGGATGCATGGCTCACAAGCAGTGAATTTGAGAAGTACCGCAATCTTCCCCGCATTATTTCTGAATGGGGATACGACTCGGAGCCTAACGCAATTGCTCACACAAATGTTGGCGCCGCGCACACAGTTGCCTCTATTCGTAATTTAGTTGAACAAGGGCTAGAAATGGCTTTCGGGTTTGAGGTGAAAGACGGGCCAGAACCGCGGTGGGGAATTCTTAGTTACACGGGAGAGAAGAAGCCACGGTATTACGCGCTTACGATGCTTAATTCACTTGAGGGATACCAGTTAAAAGTTGAAGGGGAGGGAACGTTCGTAAAGGCGCTTGCCAGCTTTTGGCAAAATAAATATGCAGTTGTTTTTGTTAATTATGACGAAAGTAATACAAATATAGAGTCTGTTCCAGTCTCTTTGACCAATGTGGTTCCAGGAACCTATATGCTGTCGCAGCACATGATAGACGGACAGTCTTCGCAAGAAACAATTATTGTAGACGGAACTGGTTTGTTTTCTCGCAATCTTCTCCTGTCTCCAAATAGTGTGGTATCATGGGAGCTTGTGCGGGAACTGTAACAAATTGTTAAATGGTTAAATTGTTCAATTGTTAAAAACAATTTAGCAATATAGCAATTTATCAATTTAACAATATAGCAATATGACAATTAAAGCACTTCTTATGGATTTTGATGGGACACTGGTGACTCGAAGTATGCTTGATTATTTAATTAATCGCCATGGCAAAGATCCCGAAAATAGGGCGATTAAGCGAAGTTTTCATACCGGTGAGAAGGAAGCTATCGTGACTCTTCAAGAGCGGGTAAGTTTATTGTCTGGCCTATCACTGACTCGACTCCAAGAGATTTTGAATGAGGAATTGTTCTTACGCACCGGTGCTCGCGAGCTTATTCAATACGCGAAAGAAAACGATATGAAAGTTATTTTACACTCGGGAAATATTGTACCCGTCTTGAATTACTACAAAGAATTGCTAGGAATTGACGCGGTTGTTGGGGTTCCCGTAACTATTGAGAATAGTCAGATCGGACATATTGAAAACCCTGAAAAAATTATTCCGAGCTTCAAAGTAGATCTTCTGAAGGCGTTACTACCTACGCTTAATTTGGTGCCGGAGGAATGTGTCGCGTTTGGCGATTCACCGAGTGATAAAGACGTTTTCTCGTTTGCGGGCAAAAGTATCGCGGTGGCCCCGAAGGGTGGAGTTGAACAGTTTGCAGATTATACAGTGGAGCGCGATTTAACAGAGGCGATTGAAATACTAAAAAGCCTGTAACCCAATTAAATCACAAATTACAAAGCACAAATTCCAAGCAAATCACAATATACAAACTAGTCAGATCTGATTTTGTAATTTGGAAATTGGAATTTGGTAATTGTTTGTGATTTGTAATTTGTTATTTGTAATTTAATTAATCATGAAGTCTTTTCTCTTCGACTGGGACGGTTGTCTTGCAGACACTCTTTCTGTGTGGATGAACTCGTACATTGAGGTTTATGGAACGTATGGTATACATCCCACACCCGATAAAATTATTCAAACCTCGTGGGGAAATTGGGAAAAGGGTCCGGCGAATTTGGGCTTGTCTAATCCCCAGAAAGTAATAGACGAAGTTCTTGCGCGTGCGGATTATGGACTTCGACACGTTGCATTTCATTCTGGTGTTTTGGATGTTCTCAGAAAGCTTAAGGAGAAACACACACATATGGCAGTGGTCAGTTCTACCTCGAAGGACATTCTACTTGGCGCGATCTCAAACTTGAAAGCAGAGAATTTATTCCAAGTCGTTATTGCAAAAGAAGATGTCACAAAATTAAAACCAGATCCCGAAGGATTTTCAAAAGCAATGAAGACAATGTCATCAAAGCCCGAAGATTCAATAGTAGTGGGGGATTCGGAAAAAGATATTATTGCGGGTAAAGCCGCAGGGATAAAAACGGTTTTGTTTTACCCCAAAGCGAATGAAGCGTTTTATTCGCTAGAAGAAATGAAGAAATGC
>CAYHPU010000049.1:0-4305 GCA_964358525.1 uncultured Gammaproteobacteria bacterium | reverse complement strand
TGTTCGGGTAATGTTAACTCATTTTTATTTTTATATTTTATTAATAGGTTGTGTATATAAGGATTAAATTCTTCAGAACAAGGTAATAACAAATCCTCTGCAAAAATTTCAAGTGGGGATAACTTAGATGCTGTGGTCTCTGGAGAAACGTATTTGAGAAGACGATCTCTTTCCCGAGGTGTAAGACTATGGATACCTACTAGCGAAGAAATACCTTTCTCATTCTCAAGTCTTATAATTGACTCCTTATTTGAATATGTTCTTATTTGCCGAACTATGGCATGAAGAAATGGCGATTCCCCTTGGCTTTTGCCGGGTAAAACATAAAGCCCCGACCGAAATTCTAAAGCTTCCTTTATTTCTAGGTGAGGCTTGGTATTGCGTGGATATTGTAAAGAAAAAGGTGCTGCAACATATACTGCACTGCGAAAATCTTTGCAATTAACCGTTGGCAACGATTCCTTTTTAAACTGCTCACAGTGGAAATTCCAACTATCGTCTGTGGTAAGGCTCATACGATGTCGTTCAATTATAGAGAGGAGTTCATTAAGAGTGTTAACACCGTCTTGAGCCCTAGATAATTCTCGTTCACTATCAAGAATGGGTCCTACATAAGACCCTAATTGACTAGCATGAGCAAGAGCGAGACCAGAACCCCCCCGTGCAAAAATGGCGAGAGATGGAAGTATAAATTGTGTCCCAATTTGAAATGCTACTTGTAAATATTTGCTGTTATTGGTCGAAGGTGAGTGTTGATTAAGTAGAATTTTACTTTTTGCATGCCGTATGTAAAAAATTTTCTCGTTGATTAAAGATTGAGTAATATCAGCTACATTTTTTATCTGCTCGTCAAGAGATTGTATTTGTTCGGTTCCATTTTCTAAGTATTTTTTTATATAGGCAAGTACCCCAAGTTCTACGGCAGCAAGTATCGCTCCAATAGGGATTTGGTTAGTTGCAGCAAGAGCAGTAGCATTTAATACGGTATAAACAATTGTTGTTAATTCGGGTCTAGAAAAGGTCTCGCCTTTGGCTATGGCATCGCTTAGAGATTGAACAAGAGTAAATGTTTTTTCAGTTGGGATGTGGTACATGTCTGTCGAATATTCCAAAAGTAGCTCTTGTATAACGGGCATAGCGGCTTGACTTATTTGGGTATAAGCGGTGTCTTTGTCGAGTTTTTCCAGTATATCCCCACCTGCAATTACTCCAAAAATAAAAGTATAGAATTCTGGCGGCAAAACTCCTGCGGAAAGCGAGGCTGCTAATAGAGTTTGCCCGCCCATTTTGACAGCTAAACCACGAAGAAGATTCCATCGGCAATTTACGATAACCTTTTCTAGGTCGTCCACGTATTCATTACCAATATGTTTGCGAAGTCGATCAATAGTTTTAAGATCTATACGGAAACTTATGTCATGCAAAAAGGAAGTCTCGTATAACGGATCTAGAAGAAATGCAAGACGACGCTTGATTTCATACGACGGTTCGCCGGGTATGTGAGCTTCTGGAGAATGATGTTTGCCAGTTTCTGAGTGTTCTATCATGGTAATATTACTTTTTAAGAAGTTTAGTATCTTACCATAAACAGCCTATAATAATCAAATTAACAAAGGAGGATAAAGGTGGGGTAAATTTACATCTGAAATCTATTATCTGGCATCTCTCAAAACCCGTTCCACCTCTCGGTCATTTATTGCTCGATGTGCGCCACGATGGGAAAGAAGCGCGCCAGAGAAGGTTTTGGGAATGTGCATAAGCTCGTGAATAAGTGTTTTAAGTTTGTCACGGTCGGATTGTTTGTCGAAGCGCTTTGCGTTTACCTCTATGATGTAGGAAACTGGAAGTCCTGCTACCTCGTGAAACAGCTTTGCCATGCCCCAAATACGGGCAATTGCCCGTGTTTTTGCGTCAAAACTTCGAATGCAGAATATACGCTTTGTATCCACATGCGTAAACCCAAACTGGGGTACCAGCATGTCTATTTGTTTTTTTATGTCTTTCGCAATTTCGTATTTCATATTCTTAGTTGTAGGATTCTTCACCCCAATGGGGTTCAGAATGACACGGTCTGTCATCCTGATCCGCCGACTGGCGGAGAAGGATCCTACCTTTTAGCAATATAACAATTCAACAATTTAACAATTAGTATTGACATAATTTACGTATTTGCTTTACTGATTATAGCCAGATTATTAATTTAAATGTAAAAACCCATGCAAGAAATGCATTTCGGAGCAGGTTTACCTACCCCTCAACCCACAAAAGCTCCTCTAGTCCAATTTAGTAGAGATTCTATTTGTGTCAGTCGCAAAATGTTACTAACTTTTGGAGTTTTAGTGGGTGTATTTGCACTTGGTATGTTGGTAAGTAGCGGAATAAATAACGCAGGTCAGAAAAAGATCGCAACAAAGAGTAGAGCCGAAGGTGAAATAGCCAGCCCGGTATCTATTAAGGACAAATACCCTGTTGAAATGGGGTGGCTGAGCAATGATCTAGATTTTATACGTGTTTATAGAGCCGCTATGGCAAGTAAAATGAGTAGTGACCAAACGGTTGATAAGCCCAGTGTTGAGAGCTGGATGTGGCAAAACGAAAGGGATCCTGATTCCTATTATCAGAAGTATCATGGACTAGTTCATCTCAAATTTGGTTTAGAGTACGAAGATGTTCCACGGTTTTCCAGTGGTGAGTTTAAATATACTGGATGTAGTCCGAAAATCCTAAATGATGATTCTGGCTCTATATTTAGGTGTGCTCCCTATAACTTTTCCATCTCTTATACAGATAATCCCTATAATAACAATCTAGATTTACCACCAGTACCGCGTGAACTATTTGTAAACGTGTATAAACGAGTTTATAATTCAGACAGTGAGAAGTATGGGCGTGAATATAAAAATATTTGGACAAGCTTCAAACTAGTAAAAAATGAAATAAAAGTACTTGTAATTCCAAATAGTGAAGATCCAAAAGACAATGTCGAATTTAGTGTATATAGTGCTATAAATGGGGATAGATATAATTCAAATCCAGTTCAGGTAACACTAAGTACGGTTCCCTTTGAAGAAATAACTGAGTAATATATTAATTAATTTAAATGTAAAAATCCTATGGAAGAAATGCATCAACACGAGGAAATGCACACAGAGCAACCTCAAAAAACACCAACGGTCCAGTCTAGCAGAGATTCTATTTGTGTCAGTCGCAAAATGTTACTAACTTTTGGAGTTTTAGTGGGTGTATTTGCACTTGGTATGTTGGTAAGTAGCGGAATAAATAACGCAGGTCAGAAAAAGATCGCAACAAAGAGTAGAGCCGAAGGGTTAGAAAGCCAAGTGGAAAAACCAACGGAAAGGATTAGTAATCCTGTGTTTGATAAGTATTTGAAAGATGAGCATTTTGTTATATTTGGTGAAAGCGATGAGCTTGTCAATGAGGGTAGATTTTTTGCGGCAGCTCATGTTGATAATGAGTATGATTTTAAAGCTGATAATTTCTCCTGTATTTTAAAATCTGCAAGAAGAAATATTAATAAATTATCTCCATTGCAAACCGCTAGAGGAATTCCAAATACCTCAGCCGAATATAAGTTAACAGGGAAACTTACTAATGAATATGATTTGCTCGATCGCTATTTGAGCTTATCCGATCTTCCTACTTTTACTAGTCCTGGAAACTATTATAATGGATCTGGATGTCAGACTGGCTCAATTTTGTTTTACCAATCGATAAATCCAGAAGGAATGTACCTCTTTAGCTTGGGAAGCCATTCTGAACAGTATTTTGCGAGTGATGATTACTACAGTAATACCACAATATTTACTGATGAAAATTTAGCAAAAAGAATTTTAGGAGGTAACTCTAAGGAAGATTTACTAGCAGATGCAGGAACAAGTCTAATTAAAGTTCCATTCATGCAATTTTCCTGGAGTGAAGTTAATGGCGGAAGATTTCTTATCGCGGATAGTGGGGAGCTAAGAAAAGTTCTGGGTAATGATTTGGATAGGTTTCTTTCAAATAAGTAATTTGATTTATTTTCCCCGTCGCGGAGGAGACTTCGCGGCGGGTTTTTTTTGTCCTTAACTGGCACAAGTGTTCCATGCTAAAATTACCCCATGAAGCGAGCGATTATTCTACTGCTATTTTTTGGAGGTTGTTTATTGGTTGTTAAGGACGTAGTCGCAACCATGAACTCCACGGCCTTTGTGAACAACAAATTCGGCATACATGTAGCCACGGCGGATGATACAGATTTCAAGGATGCCGCACGTTTGGTTAATTCAAACGGCGGAGATTGGGGGT
>CAYHPU010000048.1:0-8256 GCA_964358525.1 uncultured Gammaproteobacteria bacterium | reverse complement strand
ATGATATACATATGTCAGAACAGTATACTCTGACAACGTATCGTTACTGGACACTTAAGCTACTTATTGATAAACTACCTTAAAATTCTTCACCGAGTAAGAGATATTCCGCTGCTTTAGAAAATTGTAAAACTGTTGCACGTTGTTCCCATACGGCACATTGATATTCACCACAAATTGAAGATCTTTATACGAATAATCCATATTAAAAGCGTCGGTTGAATACGGCATACTGTTTCTGAGCTTTGCCAAGAGTTCTACTTCCGGATATTTTTCATTATATTTTCGTGCCTCGTCGTCATCTACTCCCGTAAACCCAGAAGCTATTTTTGAAGTTGGCGAAGGACCGTTACGTAGCGGAAACCGCGTGGGAAACCGGTCACGAGGAACAGCGTAAGACGGCGCTGGTTGCGTACCTTTTGTTTCAGATTGCTTTCGTGCGCTGTTAAAAAATACAGCAATAATAACGGCAAACAATAAAAAACCCCCCGCCCCATATATCACCAATTTCTGATTTATTTTATTCATAAGTTTATTTTACACCTAACCCTAACCTAACTACTTACCAACTGCCTTACCCTTACCTTAACCCTACTTAACATCTACTACCAAAAAGTTCAAATAATTCACACATTGATACGACAATTCAGATCGTCGCTGTGGCGCCGCGCCCTCACTTCCATAATAGGGATCGTAAATAAGGGGCTCTCCGCTCTCATCAAACCCCGCAATGTTAAAATAATGCCCGCCCCAACTACACTGCCCTTTGTCATCCTTCTTTAGGAACGCGAGCACCATAAGAACCCTCTCGCCACTCGCAGCATCGATATATTTCCTCATCTGCTGTTCACACACTCGTGGATCACTGGTGCCACACCCTTCCCATTGTCCACCCGTTTTGAATCCGTACTCTGTCAACAAAGATTGGTTTGCCCCCATTCCCGTCGCGCACTGCGTTTGCCCGCTCTGTACCATCTTGTTCCAGGTGTCTACCGGCGTAACGCTTGCATCTTTATACCCGCTTACGATCATGGCCGTAGACGCTGGCCCGCACCCGCTGTTTCCAATAGTTTCATAGACCACTCTCCCCCGTTCGTCTTGTTCGCATATCTTTGGACCGGTGATAGATGACCATTGCGGATCTTTTTGATTAAAATAGACCAGTTTCGACAGTGGTGTTTTACTACTCTTTGATGTAATGGTAGATGAAGTTGAATTATCTCGCTCTTCCGGTTCCTTTGCAGCATTATACGATATACCTTTTTGGAGCGCCGCAGGGAGCATGCTCTCTAAATAGTTGGTATGTGCAAATTCGGTGCTATTTCTCGTGTCTATTCCAAACTCCCCCGCCCCCAGTATGTTGTTTTTCAACAATTCGTCTGGGGTTCCCGCATTTATATATCCCGCCTTTTCGTCGCTCGAATATCCCCAAATACGGGTAAAAAAGTCAGAAAATTTCTCAAAGAAATTCTTTTCTTCAGTATCTTTTGGTAACAGAATATTTGATACCGTTTTCTCCTGCACAAATTTCGCCTTTGGAGTAAATAAACAAAATAGTTCTGCTATGCCACATGGTTCTACTTTGTCAGTGATTGATTTCAGCGCTTCCGGCTGGAGCTGGTTGCTGTTTTCCACCACCTCCTGCGTATTCTTGCCAACATCGACAGAACTCGACTGTCCATGAACGGAATAAACAATAAACAATAAACAGTAAACAATAAGCAATTTCCTGAACATATATTTAAGTATAGCAATTCCCTTTGTCATACTAGAAGTTTACCCTGAGCGAAGTCGAAAGGAAGGATCCTGCCCCTATCTAATATCTAAAGTCTAATGACAATGGGCAAGAACGTTCCTCTCCCTCGCCTCCCCTATGAGGGGAGGCCAGTCTACTGACTGGGGTGGGGTTTTACATTTGTTGTACTATTATATTCATGCCCGCATACTTTTTTCCTTACAGTTCAATAAACATTGATAGAGCACGTCATTTGAGAAAAGAACTAACTGACGCGGAAAGAAAATTATGGTATATGGTTTTGCGTAATAGGAAATTCCATAATATAAAGTTCGTTCGCCAAAAGACAATAGACAACTTTATTATAGATTTTTATGCTGCTGAGATAAAACTTGCGATTGAGGTAGATGGAGATACCCATGGAGAAAGAAGAATATATGATGAGGTAAGAACACATTGTTTAAATAAACATAAGATTGTAGTAATTCGATATACAAACAAGGAAATTTATACAGATATAAATAGCGTGTGGATGGATTTGGAAAATAAGATAAAAAACTTGAGAAACCCCACCCAACCCTCCCCTGTTCACCCGCAAGAGGGCGGGTGAAGGGGAGGCGAGAAATGGTACTAATAGATAGGTGACATCTCCCGTTTCGCATACACAATACAATAAGCGATATGAGGATCCCGAAGTTTACTGAGGGATGACAACTCCCGTTTCGTTTTATTTAACTAACCGAAACGATACGAGGATCCCGATGTATTCATCGGGACAATGACTCATCATATTGACACCTCGCTTTTCGGGGGTATAATAAGAAAGATGAAAGTATTCTTCACCGCGTCCCAAAGAGGAAAAAAAGAATTCGGAAAATATTATCAAAGAATATACGACCAGCTAGAGCTTTTAGGTTATAGTCACCTCGAAACATCGCTCCTTAAAATTTCTAGTAAAGAATTTTACGATAAACTTGAAAACACAGGTCACGCTCAGTATACAGAGTATTACAACAACAATATGAAGAGAATTCAAGAAGCTGATATATGTGTTTTTGAGTCGTCACTACATAGTCTTTCAATAGGTTTTATGATCCAAAAATCCCTAGATAATAATAAACCAACTATTGTTTTGTATTTTGAAGACAATATCCCTCATTTCCTACATGGAATGTCAGAAGATAAGTTGATACTTGCAAAGTATACGGGAACTGATTTAGAAGAAGTATTAAAGAAGACTTTAGGTGAAGCTACAGATTTACGGGAAAAACGGTTTAACTTCTTTATTAGCCCTGCACTTCTTACTTATTTGGAGGGAGCGTCAAAAAAACTTGGAATTACAAAATCAACCTTCATTCGCAATCTTATTCAGGACCATAGGAGAAAAAACAAGTAATTTACAACTACGAGAAAAGTGAATAATCTGCTTCGTTGTTTGGATCGAGTAAAACTGCCAATTTGAAATCGGAAATACCTAATTTTTTGAATTCATTCATCACAATCGTTTTCGTTTTACCCGACCAAATGGCATCATCGATAATGATATAGTTTGAACCATCAGCAGCAATTAATTCTTTATTTATTGTTATCTTCTCTTTTTCAACATTAATCTTAATGTTGAAGGTTTTGCTTTCAACACCCTTTTCTACTAGGTATTCGTTAATTTCCTCCGCAAGAAGACCGCCCCCTGTCAATATCCCAACAACTGTCAATTTGTCTTTGTTAGATTGATAGACCAATTCTCCCAATTGCCGTGCCATAGTATGTATTTGTTTTTTCTGTATTTTTATCATTAAAATTTTTTAAATGGATGATTAAATAGATTGCTAAATCAAGTCGCAATTCGAAGTAAAATTATAACAAATGAAATAATAAATATCAAATAAGTACGTATTTGATATATATAATGCTATTTATCAAATTTCCACATCCTAAAAAACAATTCCCGTTCAAAGGCGGCTATGGGGGCGTTTTCGAGGACTACGCCGTTTAACTCTTCGAAGGATATGGTGGCGACACAGGAACCATAGATGAGTTTATCTATGTGCTTAGGGACCGTTTGTCGACCTTTCGATAGGCTGTCGACAATTACGGACCTTTGTGCCGCCCGACTACTTTCAAACGATATCTCCTTCATTTTATGGAATTCCGACTCATACGTGCCAATGTAATCTTTCGTATCGGGCGAACCACCAAGTAATTCATACGTATGTATTCCCTTTCGCTCCACCTCGTCAAAATAGGTGTCGAGGTACTTCGACAAGCGTGGCTCAATTACCCCACTATAGCCACTACAGAGAACGAGGATCTCTTTCGCCCGTAAACTATCCTCCAGTATTAGTTTCACCCCATTAAAGCCCTCGTAATAGCGGCAACTCGGTTTCTTCTCTTTCCCCGTGTTATACAGTGCCATATATTGAGGTAGTTCCGTGAGTATTTGTTGTACTCCATTTTGAGCCTGATCTTTCTCCCGCTGCAAATAGTCGACCAACCGCTCGGGCGACTCTGCTTGTATTAACTCTTTTTTTCCGCGTGTGTTTCGTGAAACAAGTCCCTTTTCTTCAAGTTCGGTGATGATGAGGTAACACGATGACCGAGGGAGTTCTGTCTTTTGAGATATCTTATCAATAGTTGTATTACCAAGCTGCAGAGCAGCTATATACACGCTCGCCCCTCGGTCTCCTAAGTAGTGTGAAAGTAGTTCATTCATGTTACTTTTCTTGACAAATCAATTTGTATATAGTATATTATGACTGTTATAACAGTTTAGACTACTATTATAAATTTGTCAACTTTATTGACATATCTTGCCTCCCCTATCAGGGGAGGCCAACCTACTGGTTGGGGTGGGGTTTAACAACATGAATAGTAATCATTTCCAATCTTTTCTCACTAAATTACTTACAAATCCCTCAAAAGATACAGTTATCTCTATCAAAGGTGTCAAAAAATACCTTTCTGCACTTGCCCACCTTACTACCGATCAGTGTATAAAAGACGGCGCTACCTACTACAAAATGCTGTTTACTGATGGAAGTTTCATATTGGCTCTCCCTGACGAAGAAGAAATATATTATGCAGATAAATTGCTGCATCACATTCTTGAAATACCGGACAAAGATATTGGCACAGTAAAAGAGATATCTTATGATAATCGGCTCTACCGTTTAGGTAATTGTCCCAGTGACTATCAATTTATGCTGGAATTGATAGTAGGCACGCCGTACGATATTGAGAGAGAGGCTCGTTTCTCAGATTATTTCCCCGTAATTGGTCCGAAGGCGTTTCTTAGCTTGGGTTGGTTGATGCGTACAGGAGAACGAGCAGACATATTGTGCAACATCATTGACAATAACCTTGTTGCAATCCTTTAACTGCAGGTTGCGTACTTGCCCGCACATATTTTGCCCTCTCGCGCTCATTCCAGCTCCCCCCAGAGCCATTTTTTTAAGGGTTGAACCCTCAAAGATTAATTTAGTAGATATTTCCCCGGAAATCTATGTCTTGAATATAAATAGTATCTTGGGTCAATATAATCTCAAAGACAACTCGGATTGCTCCCACGCGAAGCCGGTAGGAAGATTTCGTGGTTTGTAACTTCTTTATATCAAGCGCTTCCCACTGCGATTTTGTTTTGAGAAGATTAACTTTGTGAATTATTCGACTGGCTTCACTTTTGGGAATCTTTCGAAGAAATTTTATCGCACGAGTGTGATACAAAATATATTTCATTTTCCATTAAACATTTTATCTACAATGGCGCTGTCAACCCAATCTTTCTTATTTTTCTTTTCTTTTTCGAACTCTGCAGCCTTGAGTGACACGTAATAATCCTCAACCGTGCTTAAAAGATCTTCATACCTCTCTTGCGAGAGTAGAACGCCCTGTGGCACACTCCGATGGAAAATATAGACCGGTTCTTTGGCGGCCTTTTTAATAACGTCCTTTGTTTTAAATCGAAGGTCCGAAATGGTGCTTATGTTTTGTTTATTCATCATATTCATGAATATGAATATACATAGTTATGATATTATTGTCAACACATTACGAGTTTAAACAAGTATGTTCCTTGACATTTTCAGATTTTCTGATATTCTGATAATATGTATACTCAAACTACAGCTATTATTCGCGATCGCTGGCAATTAACTATACCCGATGAAATTCGGAAAATGTTACCATGGGTCAGGCCTGAATCAGTTGTTTCGGTTGAAGTAACCGCTAAAAAGGAGTTGATAATAAAACCTTATGTCCAAGAAAAAAAATTGAATTGGAAACTGATTTGGGAAGGGATTGAACAAGCGCGTTCAATTAAAGGAAAAAGGGGAAATTTATCGCAATTTATCATAGAAGATCGTGAACGACATTAAGCAACAAATAAAAAATAAAAAGCTCCTCGTGATAGATTCATCAGTTGCCGTCAAATGGTTGAATCGTAAAGATGAAGTGCATATCAGCCAAGCCGATAACATTCTTAAAGATGTGGAGAAGGAAAGAATACATCTTCTTATGCCTGAGTTGGGAAGATATGAGGTGGGAAACGCGCTTCTCAATAAAGGGTCAGAACCCGCCTTAATTGCTCTAGCTTTGGAAAAATTCTACGATATTCCTATTCAGTTTGTGGTTGAAGACCTTGAGTTAGCCAAATCAACCATTGAAACCGCGAAGTATGCCAAGATTACTTACTATGACGCTTCATTTATCTCATTAGCCATCATATTGAAAGCAGATTTAGTCACGGCTAATCCTAAACATCAGAAAAAGAAAGTACTGGGACTTAAAGTAATCTCCTTAAAAGATTACCGCTAAAATCTATATTAAGCAGCTGTTGAAGCAGGTGAAGTTGATGCTGTTAGCATTCCGAGTTTTACGAGTTCCTGTTCAAATTCATCTTTCGTAAACCCTTTTACAACAAGTTTCTCGCCTTTGCTATTTTGAAGCAGTGTAACAGGCACACCGGCAAAATTGTCGGACATTGTAAGCATATCTTTTAAAGCAACCTCGTCTGTCTCAACGTTTTTCTCATCATATTTCAATCCCTTGGAAAATAAATATTCTTTTTCTGCTTTGCAAAATGGACAGTTTGAGGTTGTATATACGGTTACTTTATTTTCAGTTACTGGAGCTGTCTCATTTGTTGTTTGTTGTTTGTTGGTTGTTGGTTGTTCGGCTACGGGAGCTGCAACCACTGGCTCGGGCACGGTAGGAACTGGAACAGGTGCCTCAGGAACAGATACCTCAGGAACAGATACCACAGGAACAGATACCACAGGTTCAACAACTGGAGGCTGTACTGTTACTGGCTGACTCGCTTCAACTACTGGCGCCGCTGGAACAGGTTCAGTTGTTTGTTGGTTGTTGGCTGTTGTTTGTTGACCCGGTGTCTGCATATTCTGCAAATCATTCATTAATTGTTGTGTTAGTTGTTGCAAATCCTCGCCGGACGGGGCTGGTTCAACTGGCTTTGCCTCGGCAGGCGGCGTAGCTACCGACACTGTCGACTGTAAAGTATCTACTGCCGGCATTGGTTCAGTTGCAGGTTGCACAACAGGCTCTGGCACAGATGTTACCTCTGGAACTACCACTGGTGGTATAACAGGTGCTGGCACCACTGGCTCAACTGGAGCTTGCCCCGAGGTTGCCGAGGGGTTGGTTGTTACGCTTGCGGGATCCATATCTTTCAGTATGAAAGAATTTATACAACTTGTCAACCACTTCTTTATTGAGAGCGTATCAATTGTCCATTATTCATTATCCATTGTTTAAATAATTTTCATTTAGATTTGAAGATATCTCTTTTCGTGATTTTGGGGTCCCTCGCAACGCGAGGGCAGGTCCCCACATGAACGGAAAGATGGTATCGAGAATCTAAATGAAATTAACAAAAAGGATATACTACTCTCATATGAAAACCGTCCGCTTCGCCCTTATTGTTATTGCAATCGCCGGCTTTATTCTCTGGCGCGCAAACCCACCCCTCTTTTTCTCTCTTATGGCAAAAGCGCCTCCATTCAAAGTTTCCCCGCAAGTAAAAAGCGCGTTCGACAAAAAGCAAAAAGAAATTGCGAAAGAAGTTCAAAAACAGACCGCACTTCTTTCGAGCAAGGCTGCAATAGAAACTAAAAAAGGAATTGCGCTAACGGTAGAACAGGCGGCCCAGCAGGTTACCCAACTCCTCGCCACAAAAACAGATGATGTTCTTGGCATTCTCACCACACGCCAAAATCAGGAGCCAGTTGTTTCTTTTTCAAAAACGCTCCTTCCTCCCCCTGCCGAAATTAAAACAATAAACTTCACTAGTACAACACCCCATAAACTGACCGTCAAATCAAAAGAGAAAAGCTTTATACAATTTCAAAATGTCCCGCCAAAAATATGTCTCTTTATAAATGGCGTTAAATATTCTGTTGAGAATAACACCTACGCAACCATTGTTTTCCCCGCAGTTGGCACCTATTCCCTCTCACTCGACTACTGTTCAATTTCCGACAAACAACTGGGAGAAATTGTTGTAGAATAAC
>CAYHPU010000047.1:0-8333 GCA_964358525.1 uncultured Gammaproteobacteria bacterium | reverse complement strand
CAAATTGCTTTTATCATGGGCCAGAAAAATCAACTACTGTGGGATCTTCCTGCGGTAGACACTTTTCTAGTAAATAAAGAAATTTATGAAATTGAAGACGGTGTGTATAAAAAGACCGTGGTGGAATTATCTGAACTCCTGAACTGTAAAGAAATAATTACTCAGCCAGTAAAAACATTATCTCTTGGGCAGCGTATGCGGGTGGAGCTTATTTCTTCTCTACTTCACAGTCCGAAAATATTATTTCTTGACGAACCAACTATTGGGCTCGATATTTTTGCACAAACAATTATTGTTAAATTTATTAAAGAATATCAAAAACTCTACAACGCAACAGTTATTCTGACCTCACATTATATGAAAGATATTCAACAATTGGCTAAACGTATAATTTTGATAGATCATGGCAAAATTATACACGACGGGACCTTCGCAGACTTGGTACAGACTAATTCTCTCAATAAACATATTTCGGTGGTTTTATCGGGAGAGCTTGACGAATCAAAAATGAAAGAGAAAAACATATCGTACCAGTATGACAGGCCCGTTGTAACGTTTGTTATAGAAAAGCAGCGCATTGGAGAAATTGTGAGTTGGATAACGAGCACCTTCGAATATTCGGACCTTTCAATTGAAGATGAGCCAATAGAAGAGGTAATTAAAAAAGTGTTTACCAAACATTGATATAATATAAGTCTTTATGATAGAGCCAAAAGTACTAAAAGGATTTCGAGATTTTTTACCGGAGGAGGCGCTTAAGCGGCAATATGTTATAGGGATTGTACGAAGTACATTTGAATCATTTGGATTTGAGCCACTCGAAACCCCCGCCCTAGAATACTTAGAAACGTTCTCTGGTAATATTGGGGAGGACGAAAACCTTTTTTTTAAATTCAAGGATCAAGGAGATCGTTGGGTGGCATTACGTTATGATCAGACCGTTCCGACTTGCCGGGTAATTGCACAATATCCGGATAAAATATCACTGCCATTTAAACGCTACCAGATACAAACAGTCTGGAGAGCTGAAAAACCGCAAAGAGGACGGTTTCGCGAGTTTTTACAGTGTGACGCAGACATCTTTGGTGTCGATCATCGTGCAGCAGATGGTGAAACTATTGCACTAACGATTCAAATATTTAAAAATTTGGGTTTTAAAAATCCTATTGCCATTATTAATGATCGTGCGTTGTACCAAGGTGTTCCATACAAAGCCATTGTTGCGGTTGATAAACTTGCAAAACTTGGGGAATCGGGCGTTGTACAGGAACTAATTAAAAAAGGTTATACAGAAACTGATGCAAAAGACCTTTTAAAAAAAGTAAGAGATGCCAAGCCTAATAATGAACTCAAAACAATATTTTCGTTTCTAGATTCATATGGAATGAGTAAAAATTACAGATTTGAGCCTACGCTTGCTCGATCTTTTAATTACTCGACTGGTACTATTTGGGAAATCGTAGATCCAGCATTTACCGCAGGTTCTATGGCGGGTTGTGAAAGATTTGATAGCCTTGTCGGAAAATTTAGCGATCGAAATGTACCTGCTGTTGGATTTGCCGTTGGTTTTGATAGAACAATTGTTGCAATGGAAGAACTTAATTTATTTCCCTCGGTCAAAACTAAGACGGTTACTCTTGTGACCATTTTTTCAGAAGCATTTCTTTCTATCTCACAAAAAATTACCCAAAAGCTTCGATCTAATGGAATTAACACAGATCTTTTTCCTGATCCAACGACCAAACTTGAAAAACAACTAAAATATGCAGATAAACGAGGTATTCCCTATGTACTGATATTAGGGGAAGAGGAGGTAAAAAATAATACTGTCGTCGTCAAAAATATGAAAAATAAAACTCAACACAGTATTCCACAAAAAGATCTTGTATTATTTTTCAAAAAGTTATTACCATAAATGCCACGCGGAAATCTTTTGTATGGCGAGGTTTACAGTATTTACACGAAGCGAATTATTGATATTGTTTCGTCCTTTTTCCTTTTATTATTTTTTTCTCCCATTAGTATTCTTGTTGTTCTTTTTATTAAACTCGATTCAGAGGGACCTGTTTTTGCCGATATTCCCGAGCGCGTAGGGAAGAACGGAATACCGTTTAAAATGTTTAAGTTTCGTTCCATGATTCAAAATGCCCACGAATTACTCCGAACCGATCCGCGGTTAAAAAAACTGTATGAGGAATATAAGCGGAGTAGCTATAAATTAAACAATGATCCACGAGTAACTCGCGTTGGTGTTTTTATTCGCAAGCATTCGCTCGACGAAGTTCCTCAACTTCTTAACGTATTTTTGGGTGAAATGAGTTTAGTTGGCCCACGTGCTTATTACACCGACGAAGTTGAAGAACAGTTAAAAAAATTTCCCGAAGCGCGACACTATTTAAAAACAGTATTAAAAACTAAGCCAGGTATTACTGGATTTTGGCAAGTATATGGCAGGAGCGAAGTACACTTCGATAAACGTATTAAGATGGATGCCGAGTATGTACAAAAAATTTCTCTCTGGTATGATATTAAGATAATATTTCGAACTCCGTGGGCAATGGTATCGGGGAAAGGCGCGGTATAAAATGGAAAAGAAAAAACTTTTATCAGGAATAGCTATTTTTTTTACTGGGCTACTTGTTCTTGTGGGAATTGTTGTGTATATAACGCTTGTTCGCCCACTTCAAGCGGCATATGGCCAAGTGAATACGTTAAAAACGAAAGCAAAGGTAGTGTTTGAAGCTGCAAAAACTCAAAACCTCGTAAAATTACAATCTGGACTTGTCGATTTGCAAAAAGAACTGAAGATTGCTCAGGTTTCACTAAAATCTGTCTTTGCGTACAAAACACTTCCCGGTATTGGCTATGTGTTTCGTGATATGGAAAATGGACTCCTTGCGGGCAACTATCTACTTGAGGCGGGGAAAAAAGCAGTTACTGCCATTGAACCTTACTCAGACTTAATTGGGTTTAAAAAGGGGAGTCAATTTTCTCAACAACCAACTGAAAAACGACTGGAAACGGCAATTTTAACTATCGACAAACTTATTCCTCAAATAGACGCCATAGGCGGTGATCTTGAAAAAGCTCAGGCTTACTTAGAAAAAATAGAACCACAGGCGTATCCCGTTTCAATAGGTGGAATGCAAATCCAAGAAAAAGTAAAAAACTACCATGATCAAATTTTGGGACTGGTAGGACTTGCGACAGAAGCACGACCTTTATTTCGTCGGTTACCCTATTTACTCGGTAAAGACGTTGAACGCCGGTACCTTGTTTTATTTCTAAATGACGCCGAACTTCGTGCAACGGGTGGGTTTATAACCGCCTATGCTGTTTTTTCTGTTGAAAAAGGACAAATTCGGGTTGTTCAATCGAGCGATATTTACGATCTTGATAACCAAATAAACCATCCAAAAGCGCCCCTTGAAATTGTGAAGTATCATAAAAAAGTGTACGAATACTATGTTCGTGACAGTAATTTGTATCCCGACTATCCAACATCACTCAAAGAATTTGAACAACTGCTTACACGGGGCAATAAACAGCTCCAATACGATGGGATAATTTCGATGGATACGCAAGTACTAGTAAATACGCTTAAAATTTTAGGACCAACCTATGCAGGAGGTGTCTCGTTTACTGCAGATCCCGACACTCGTTGTGGTGGGTGTCCACAGGTTATTTATGAACTTGAGAATATAATTACTCGTCCCACTCCGTATCTACGTGAACAACGAAAAAGTATGCTTTCAGTACTCCTATTCACTATAATGCAAAAATCACTCGGTGTTTCGCCCTCTCAATACTGGGGTCGCTTGGTACAACAATTCTTGGCAGATCTTGAGGAAAAACACATCTTGGTTAATTTAAAGGATGTGAAATCTCAGAAAGCAATTGAATCGCTTGGTTATGGAGGAGTAATAATACCTACGAAGAGCGACTACCTGCATATTAATAATGTGAATTTTGCCGGGGCAAAATCCAATATGTTTATGAAACAAACAGTGCTTTCTACAACAAAACCAGAGGGTGACAATTATCTACGTGAAGTTGTGGTTGAATATCGTAATCCGTTTCCCGCGTCCGACTGTAACGAAGAACGAGGAACGTTATGCCTTAATGCACCACTGCGCAACTGGGTACGTTTCTATGTTCCAAAAGGCGCGAAGCTCGTGAAATTTATTGGGTCTGAGATGGAAACGCGCAGTTATGAAGAATCGGGCAAGCAAGTGTTTGAAGGATTCTTAATAGTTAAACCCCTTGGTAAAGCGTCTGTAAAAGTTACGTATACAGTACCAAAAGCTGCAGTAACAACGAATAGATATAGTCTACTAATTCAAAAACAACCGGGAACTATTGAAATTCCAACAAGCGTTACTTTTAATGGAGAGAAACAGCAAGAAACTGTACGTAAAGACACAATATTTTCTTTTTAAATGAAATATCAACAGATTACCGGTATTATTCTTCGTAAAGCACGAACGAAAGAACACGACCAGGCGGTTGTTATTTTTTGTAAAGAGTTGGGTAAAATTTATTGCATTGCTCGCGGGGCACAAAAGATAACCAGTAAACGAGTTGGGCTACTCGATACGTGCAACGTTATCACGGCACAACTTTCTCAGAATCATTCGATTTGGTATTTACGCGAAGCAGACTTAATAAGCCGCCTACAGGGGATTAAAGACACAAAACGACGGGACTATCTTCTTTTTTTGACCGAAGTACTGGATAAATTATTACCGTATGAGCAGATAGAAGAGACTGTTTATACCAAAATGGTACGTTTGTTAAACAATCTAATCACCGATCTGGCCGATACTGATTTTATTCAATCGGTATCCGAAATAATGAAAGTCTTAGGATACGAGGGGGGAAGTACAACAAGACATTCTTTACCTCTTTTTATAAACTATATTCAAACGATAACTGAGCGCGAAATGAAAAGTAAATATCTTGTTTCTTGACACAATGGCAAGAGTATGCAAGAATAATAGAGAGTAGCGATGATCTCAATGGCATGAGGGAGCTACGTAGAAAATTAAGGAGATCCAACAAGAAATTGGATAAGTAGGGTGGAACCGCGGTGTTTTTAAATGAACCGTCCCTACACAGTACATAGCTGTGTGAGGACGGTTTTTTTATTAGTAGTTACAAACAATTTGTATGACCGATATATTTCAAAATATTGTTTCATTATGCAAGAGACGTGGGTTTGTGTTTCATTCGTCAGAACTTTATGGTGGTTTTTCCGCAAATTACGATTATGGTCCACTCGGATCTCTACTACTTGAAAATATCCGTCGCGTATGGAAGTCATATTTTATATACACGAACCCACATATGGTTGAACTTGAAGGAGCTATTTTTAGTCATCCAAAGACATGGGAAGCATCTGGACATGTACAGTCATTTCACGATCCACTAGTAGAAGACAAGGTTACTCATGTACGGTATCGTGCGGATAAATTACTTGAAGAACAATGTAAAATTAAGACTGATGGTTTAACATTCTCAGAACTCGCGGATTTACTCAAAAAGAACAAAGTGAAAAGCCCCGAAGGAAATGAAATAACCGAACTTCGCACGTTTAATCTACTCGTTGAAGCACGACTAGGGAGTACTGAGGAAACTAAAACAAGTGCGTACCTTCGGGGAGAAACGTGCCAAGTAATATTTCTTCAATATCAAAACATAATGAACTCGTTACGGAAACAAATTCCATTTGGGGTTGGCCAAGTTGGAAGGGCGTTCCGAAATGAAATTACTACAAAGCAATTTATATTGCGTACGCGAGAATTTCAACAAATGGAAACAGAGTATTTTGTAAATCCTAAGAAAAGTGAAGAAGCATTTACGAAATGGAAACAACTTCTTCGTGACTTTTTTATTAATGAAATGAAACTGAATGAAAAAAGACTTCGATTCCGGGAAATCACTGGAAATGAGAAATCTCATTATGCACTTGCACAAAACGACGTAGAATATCAACTGGCGAGTGGCGATTGGCTTGAATTAACCCCCCTTAATAATCGAGGAAAGTGGGATTTATCTCGTCATTCAGAGTACAGCGGGAAAGATTTGTCATATGTGGATCCGGTGACACAGGAAAAATTTATGCCGTATGTTATTGAAACATCAATTGGGCTTGATCGATTGTTTTATACAATTATTGAGGACGCATATATAGAAGAACCCGAGCGGGTTGTATTAAAGTTGCCACATGGCCTTGCCCCCTATAAAATAGCAGTTTTTCCTTTACTCAAAAACAAAGAAGAGTTAACAAAAAAAGCCACACGTGTATTTGAAAATTTACGAAAGCATTTTCTATTTGTTGATTTTGACGATAATGGAAACATTGGAAAACGATACCGCCGGCAAGATGAAATTGGAACACCCTACTGTGTAACAGTTGACTTTGATACATTGACTGATGATTCCGTCACTGTTCGAGATCGTGATACAATGAAACAAGAGCGGGTTTTTGTTACCCAGCTTATTAGTTATTTTGAAAAATGCTATGGACAAGAATAAAAAAACAGTTTTAGTAACTTTCGTTACTATCGGCGTGTTAGTTGTTATGGGCGCTGTAGTTATGTTAAAGGGTAAATCATCGGTGGCACCAGTTAAAAGGGATAGCACGCTCCCCCAGAGTGGTGATACTGTTCCAACAGTAGACTCTTCGGTTGTTGTAACTATCGTACGAGTAGGAGATGGAAAACGAGTACAGCTGAAGATTGTTGGAATCCCAAATGGAACAAGTACTATTGATTACGAATTTTCTTACGATACAAAAGCAGGTGTTCCTCGTGGTGTTATTGGCACCATAACCCCAACTGATTCAACATACCAAAAAGAGATCGTACTCGGAAGTTGTTCAACAAACATCTGTACCTATGACGAGGGAGTCAACGCAGTTAAAGTATCCATGAAGTTTAATACCGCATCGGGAGAAGCGCGTTTATTCGAAAAGGAGTTTGCATTAGAGTAGCCTTCTAGTGTACAATTCACCTCACTATGGCAGTTCGAAAGAGTGAGTTTTCATTGGCGTTAAACCAGGTTGCAACCGAGCGAGGTATTCCTGTCGCTGAAGTTTTAGAGTCGATTGCTGGAGCAGTAAAAATTGCATATAAGAAGGAATATGAAATTACTGACGAAGTTGAAGCTAAAAATCCTATCACAACCTCAATAAATCCTGATTCTGGAGAGGCCCGCGTATTTCAAGCAGAGAAAGATATTACTCCCCCTGGTTTTGGTCGTATTGCAGCGCAAACTGCCAAACAAGTTATTATTCAAAAAATTCGAGAAGCAGAGAAGAAATCCGTTGTCCATTATTTCAAAAAATTAGTGAACACACTTATAACGGGGCGAGTCATTCGATCTGATGGGAAAAATGCATTTGTTGATATTGGGCGGGCCGAAGCTATACTGCCACAATCAGAGCAAATACGTGGAGAACGCTATTATCCCAATACGAAACTTATATTTTATTTAGCTGAAGTAGACGATTCTGAGGGAAAATATCATATTATTGTTTCTCGTCGGCATGAAAACTTAATCCGAGAACTCTTCCGCCGAGAAGTTCCCGAACTTTCACAAGGACTAGTTGAGGTTAAAAAAATTGTTCGTGAAGCGGGCGAGCGCACGAAAATTGCCGTTTATTCAAAAGAACGCGGAGTAGATCCAGTCGGAAGCTGTGTAGGCCAACGTGGTGTACGTATTCAAACAGTAATTAACTCTTTGGGCATTGATGAGAAGATCGATGTTATTCAATGGAATGACGACCCAAAAACACTCATTACTAATGCTATCTCACCTTCAAAGAAAATGGAAGTTGTTGTGAATGAAAAAAATAAAGAAGCAGCTCTCTATGTAGATACTGACGAACTTTCTTTAATAATAGGTCGCGATGGTCAAAATATTCGTCTTGCTTCACTCCTAACAGGGTATACGTTGAACGCCTACTCTAACGACAAGTTAAAGGAGCAGTAGGAAGGTTTTTATGGAACAGACAAAAATAATACGTCCTCCAGTGGTTGCAGTACTTGGTCATGTAGATCATGGGAAGACTTCTCTACTTGATACTATTCGAAAAGGAAATGTTGCCGAGCGAGAGTTTGGGGGTATTACACAACATATTGGTGCATACGAGGTGGTTACCGCAGAAAACAAAAAAATTACTTTTATAGATACTCCCGGTCATGAGGCGTTTAATAACCTACGGAAGCGTGGTGTTTCTATTGCAGACATTGCGCTCCTTGTTGTCGCGGCCGATGACTCTGTACAGCCACAAACAATAGATGCGTTAAAGGTAATAGTAGATAGTAAAA
>CAYHPU010000046.1:0-8436 GCA_964358525.1 uncultured Gammaproteobacteria bacterium | reverse complement strand
AAGTGAAGCCTGTTCCGGTTGAGCTAATCATTGATAGGTTAAAAAGAGAATGGCAGGCGGAGTATGATCAGGCAATTAAAATACAGAGCCTTGCGGACCAAAATTGGGATGCAATTTCTAAAATATCTGATTTGCAGACTACTGGAGGTATCACAGAAGCCATCCGCCCCCTGTTCATGGAACTTTATAATGACATAATTTATCGAAACGATGGAATTACGCAGGTCATAAAAAAAACAATCGTAGAACACTTGAGTTTATTACTAACTTATAGTAGTAAACTAACTACGGGCGCATTTGGAAGTGAGACACTTCCCCGTTTACTAGACGCTGAAAGGTCGATTGCGCATTTAGAGGCTCAAAGAAATGAAATTCAAAATCTTCAGAGAGCAATTGCAGTTGTCCAGGAACAGAGGGCAAAACCTGAACAGCAAGCAGCTCCCGCCGAAGAACCAACACCCGATCGAGGGGTCACAGAAGATGACGACGGTGATTTAGACATACCGGCATTTCTTCGAAGGCGCTAAATACCATGCTAGATGATGCGACGACAGACCAACTCAAAATAGGCGAGGGGGCAGTGACTGATGTACAAGGTTTCAAGTGGAAAAAAAATGTTCGTACACTCTTTCAGCACGGTACTATACCAACTGCACGAGATTCAGACGGCAGGGTTCTGGAGACCTACGATCCTTTAGTAATAGACACGAATGGCTTTGCTTCGCACTCTGTGGTTTGTGGGTTTGGGAATACAAATGCAGAAATACAATTTACACCTGGTAAAACCCCTCAACTTATTGTTTGTTCACAAAGTGCAGATGGAAATTCCTTTGTATTTGAAAAGATACCGATGGGAAAAGTTCCGCCCACAGATGAAGAGAAGAAAAACACGTGTTCCGTAATTCCACACGAACTCCAGGATAAAATAACACCGGCCACTATAAACAACACTTACTACGCTGCTGTTGTACTTACCGAAGATGGAAAGGGGGCAATTTTAGGTGGAGCAAAACACCCAGAAATAGCTAAAGCTAGTTCAGACCACAAAAGAATTATTGGGCTTATTACCGTTGTCCAATACGATACTAATAAATTTTATGTTATAGCAAATAACTATACTTTTACCGATAAAGAATGGCCCTGTAGGGAGAAAATGACGCTTGCGGTAAAAAAAGAGCAAACGGAACAGGAGAAAGTTGCACACAGCGACACTGTTTTTCTTACCGTTCCTGAGCTTACGCAGGTAAATCCACTGATACTTGATTCTCTAAGAAGTCCTTATCCTATCGAAGAGCAAGAGAAGATACGACTCGGTATACAGCAGCTCAATCCTCTTGACGTTCGAAATTACTATGCTGCAAATAAAATTGACCTTCTTAACATTCATGTTTCGCTTTTAGATACTGGAGTAAAGCTTTTTAACAAAGATGTTATAGACGAACTAGTAATGCTTATGATGTTAATACAGGTAAGTGATATTCAGGTTGAATTCAAAAATAACCCACTTCTTATTTTTCAGATTCCGGAAAAAACTCGTACCTCTTCTTTGCTCCTTCCTGAAACAAGGGATTTTCTAGGAGGACTGTACAGAAATATCTTGGCAAAGGGGAGTGAAGAATATCGTCGTGCAGAAGAATTGCTTACTAGACAGGGACAGGTGGTTGCCCTGAGAGATATTTTTATTGTGGCAGACGAAGATGTTATTGCCGAATTAATGAAATCGGATCTCATTGTTCGGAAAGAGTTTACGGAAGCCATGTCTCCACATCTTCTTATACTCATGAAGGAAACACGTATTAATCCGGCAATTTTTGAAAAATACTACCATGACGATAAAAAGGAAATACGAGCCATCAGAAATGAATTCGAACGCAAAATGTTTATTCCACTTCCTTCGGGTCCTGCTATTCTTGAGCGAGCGTACGTAGATTGTGCACAATTTCTTGAGAAAGGGAAGGATGGAGCAATACTATTTCTACCGTATGAAGATTCTATTCCTCTTTCGATTCACAACCTGAAATATAGAAATAGTGGTGACCGATCGAAATTACTTAAAGAAGCAAATAAGCTACTTGTGCTGAAGTGGAATAAAACTCGCGAAGATGTATACCTAAAAAAAATCCAGTCAAGAGTACTTCATCAGTTAGATATGGAAGCACTAGACAGGGAAAATGCGGACGGGCGGCCCCAAAATTACCAAAATAAAGATACTCAGCCTATAGCTGAACACATGGCGCCCGCACTGGTTGCGCTTATGACAGATACTTCGATACAAGGAGATGTTCGTCGCGAAACTCTGAGTCTCATACATACCTTATTTCTGAATGCCTATTCACGGCGGGTTTTAATGGACGAGATTATTCGACAGTCAGGAAAAGTAATACCTTTTTTTGAGCGCAATCTTGAAGCATACAACACAGAGGGTGTGGCTTTCAAAATTTTAAATGGGTTAGCCGATCTTCCAGATGAACTATACAATACGGCGCACTTAATGAAGCAAGATAGTGGAAGGTTGTGCAAGGCACTGCTCACGTTATATCAGAAGCTTGGCAGTGCCAATGGCGATCATCTCCGATTTTATGAATATATTCGAGATATGGATTTTACAAACTCTTTTAGCTTGGAAACCGAACTGGATGGCATGATAGAGGAGAGGGATAATCAATCATCCGAATTTGCGCGGAGACTTGGTTTCAAAGACTTAGCAGAGGAGCTTTCCCATGCCTTGCGGGCAGTCTTTTTAGTGGATTATACAAAAAGAAGTAACTATCAAATTTCGCCTGAAGCAATGGTTCAGATGGAGAAAAAGAAATATGTACTCATGCATACGCTTTATGAGTGGCTCAAAGCAAATCGGGAAAACCAGGGTGCAGTATTGAGAATGTACAACGCAGCGTTGAATAATAAAATAGCAATGGATGTATTCGCAGATGTATTGGGTACGGTTGTAACAATCAATTGGGTACCGAGCGAAAAGGCAAGAAAGCTTGCGGCGCAAACACGGTCTAAGGCACTTGAGGTTTTTACTATTCTAGCTGATGTTTTGCCACAACACGTGCGGCAGTGTCTGCAGTATACTTACCAGGATGTTCTTCAGTATATGGAGAGTCTAAATGAATATGATGTGCAAAAGGCTCGTAGCGAAAATAAAATTGATAGTTATGAGTTCGATTCTCAGCTCGCATTTAAATCGGCCTCAAAGCGGCTTCTGGGCAGAATATCCAGTTATACAGAAGTCTTTAATGAATTTAAATACGACGCCTTAAATACTTACGAAATAGAGAACCATCTCAATAAATTCCTTGGCGTGCACAATATAGAGGTGAAATTTATACTTCAGGAAGCAAATAAGCGGATGGCAGAGGAATTTTACCGTTATCTCAATAGCATGCTTCTTGTTGCTCACGAACCTTTCATATCGACTCTTCTTGCTCGTTTGCAAAAACTAATGTTTGAAGAACTTGCTACAGCCGAAGCAAAGGTACTAAAGAAAAACTTACATTTCGATGCTGCGTTTAGTCGAGTAGGTAAAACTAAATTCCTCACATTTAAGTTAGGGCTGGCCTCTTTGTGGTAATGGCCGCACTTCAGTTGACAAATGAGCTTAAATAGAGCTGTTTCATTACTTGTAAATCCTCTATAATATTTTTATGCAAGAAGGGCAGGTATCTATTGGTGTGCAACATGGTGAGATTGTGGCTCCACAACGAGATGTTATAACACCTCTCGAAGAGCTAATCTTTGACTCAAAAGACCGGGCGGCGGTTATTTCAAAAGGAATTTCAAAAAACATCAAAAAGGAAAAGGCAAAAGAGTGCTTTCTGAGTGAGAAAAGGACGAGTAGGAAAACAATGTATAGTACGAACCACCTTGAAATTGCAGACAAAAAAAAGAATGCAAAGGCTCGGGATCGGTTCCTCTATACACTGGTTGAAAGCAATTGTAATACATTAACTGTCCGGGGAAACCAACCAGGAGAGGTGCGGACAAAGGTAGATATGTTTAGTGCGGGCCTTTTTATAGCGCTCCAAGACCATATACGTATACGACCACAGACAACTTTTGAGTCTAAGAAACATAAAAATCCACCCACCGTAGCACAGTGGCTAGATAAAAAAACAAAAGGAACACACGATTTTTTATTTCTCAAATCATCAATACGAAAGTTAGTGAAGGAAGAAAAAGAACGTCTTGTAGTAAAGAAAATATTTGAAAGTGAAGAATTTCAACAAGTTCGCCAACTTGCTGCGTACGAAGTAGCACGAACACTTATTCAAACCTATGATGATGCAACTCACAAAGCTGTTCTTCGTTTATATGGTAGAGAAGCGGGCTTTACGAGTGCGTCGACCGTTGCAGAAACAAAAGCATATTTTGCAGGACGTATAGAGAAAGAGGGGCTCGCGTTCATCTATCGATTTCTGGTGAACAACCCCTATATAGATTTACTTGAACTCGGTAAATTATATGGGGCAGCCATAAAGAAAACCATTCCTCCTTTTTATCCGGGAGGAATGAAAAAAGGGAAAGAATTACAGCAGAAACTTGAGCGTATTACTTATTCAACAGCTTTATCTTCTAAAGTTCTTCAACAAACAGAGAAGAAAACACGTTTGCGTGAAACACTTAGTAAAATCAAGAAGAAAGAGCAAGCACAAAAATTAGAAGAACAAAAAAACAGTTCTCTGCGCACAGATAATAGCGCGTATCTGCGAGAAATAAGGAGAAATGGAGTTTCTGCAACCTTTGTAGATGATCAAAGTTTATACGGTTTACTTCGTACGTCGCTTACTGATGGAGGGCTTAAGAGTGGGTATACAGACCTTACTGATCCATTCTTTCAACTTGTATACCGGTATGGAGATGAGCTTTTCAGTTGGGACAAAACAGAAATGGCGAATATGTCACGGGGACAAAGGTATTTACTAGACATTGGGATACTATCTACGGTAGCCGATGTGTATGATTTACGGAAACTTTACAATACACGAGATCCGAATGAAACAGACGAGCAGTTTGTTCACCGCATACGAACAGATTTTACTCGCCGCCTCCGCCCACTTATTCAGACTATTCACACAGCAGGGGTTGTATATAATGCGCGTTTCCTTCTTCGTGCAGGAACAGCGGAAGATCGGGGGCTTCTTGAGCAATTCTGCTCAAAACGGAAAACACCTTTACAAGACCTACTAGCGCTTGTTGAAAACAAACCTGAGGAATTTGAGCAAGAAGTTTTACAGTCTGCATTGTACAGCCGGTCTCGTTTCAATGCGTTTCAGTTTGGAAGAACTTTTGCTCAGGAGTTTATTTCTGGAGCTGCGAAATTACATCAGGCTCGACGCGAGAGAGTACAAAAAGAGTGGGTGGAGAGAAATACAAAAACGTCCCGACTCACCATTCAGGATGAAAACGATATTTTGAATGAAGTTGTTTCGGGAGAGGGAAGGGCGGAGCGGGAGCGGAAATTAAACAAGGTGCAGCGCGCTTTTAAGAATATGTCACATATGACTTCTCGGCTGGGAAAACTGGTTCGCCCACTTCAGACCATTGAAGGAGAAAGTTTATTTTCACACGATCCCTATACGGGACGGCCATTTATAGACAATGTCAAAAAGGTTATCGAGCACGTTGCCATTGCAAACCCTGGTTTTTATGCAGGCCTTGCGCTAGTCGGGGGATCTCTCATTGTAGAAGCGCCAATACTTGCTTTGGGGCTTCCCGTAACCATTCCTTTAGCTCTTATGCTTATTGGTGGCGGATACTTTCTGGCGCGAGAATTTGATACAGATAAATTTAAAGATGAAGTTGCAGGTAAGGTTGAAGGAAATATGATGCAAAGAATTGTGCGAAGTAGAGCACGGGACGTCCGATTATTTATTCCTTCTACAATAAGCCAAATGCAACGTGTACCGCTCCTTGGAAATTATCTTGAGCTGCTGGCTTCTGTTAACGGCACACCACTGCGGGAAACTCCCCGTCTTAAAATAGGAGAGCTTACAAAAACTTTACTGCGTAGTGCTCCGAGCTGGGCAATTACGGCGGGTATAGCCTACGGAATGCAGCAAGGAGGAGCTCTCTCCTCATTTACTCCTGGCACTGTCGGCGAGGTGGCAAGCGCGTTTTCTGTGGCGTCTGGCGTTGCATTTACCGGATTTATGGTAAATAGATTTACCAATCTGGCCGGTGTTAACGCGGGTGGAGAATCACTCGTCAATTATTCTGCAAAAGGGTATAAACGGCGCGTAGACACGGTAGCTGAGCTTTTGTGGTTTAAGGACAAGACGCCAAGGCGAACACAAGATGTGTTTCGAGAGTTAAAACCAGAAAAACAACAGCTTCCCCGTCCTCTGCAATTTCTAAGAAACGCGAGCCAACTTCCTCGGAAAGATCGCAAGGCACTACAAAACATACAGAAATTTCAGCAACTACTATCACGTGAGGAAGACTTAATGAACCTAAACTTATCATTGCTTGAAGTACGAACAATGATGGAAGTGCTCACTAAATCTAAAAAGGAACTGATGATTCTTATTGGTCACAGTGGTAAATATGAAAAGCGCGTGTTTACTGAAAATGGTCAGAAAACAGTCATTGATAATAGGAAAGTAATACGTCAAATAGATATGTTGCGAGCCGCTCTTGCACAGTACTCTGTTACTCATTTTTCAGAAAGGGAAGTACGAAAGATTCGAAAACAGTTTGAAATGGTTGACATAAAACGAGAAGGTCTTTTAGGAAAAGTCTGGCGCCGGCGCGGGCTGTATGCACTTGTTTCAGGAGCAACTAGTATAGGTGGAGCGAAAGTTGTTCATTGGGGAGGAAGCGTGTTACAGGAATATGGTTTGCTACCAACACACGGCGCTGCGGAATTAAAAACTCACATAGATACTCTACCTCTCTATAAAGATTCAGAAGCGGCTTTTCATATAGACCCCAAAAATTCAGGTGCGGCAATCACCGAAGTCTACAGTAGAGGGAATAGGCTGAGTGCAATAGATTCATTACTTAAAAACCGCCCGCAGAATTCATCTTTTGTTGAATATGGATACAATTTAACAGAAGCAGATATATCTGGTCTACAAAGTACATTACGACAAAACGGTGTAACACTTTCTGACCTTCTGTTTATTTTACAGCTCTCACAACTCTCAAAAGACAATAAGACCGTACTTGAACTTGCTATTGCACTTAATAATACGAAAACAACAGACCTAAAGCCATTTATTTCGTTCTTTACCAGCGGAAATCACATTCCGAAGGCATGGATGGCGCAAACGGTTCGAGATGGGCATCTAGAAGCGTACGTACGCGGTGTTCGGCCAGATCTTGCCCAAAAACTGGGAATTGTTTACGTTCCCATAGAGTCGCAACTACTTGCCGCAAAAGTCCCACAAGATGAAATCCCACGTATTTTGGGAGACAACAACGGGATTTCACAGTTTATGGGAATTTCAGGAGAGGCAGTGGCGCTTATAGACGCGAGTCCGGTACTATTTAATTTTCGTGCTGGTGTTTCGCCGCAGTCAAAACTCTGGACCCAAGGCCTTGTTACACAAATAGACGGAATGCTCGAAGGAAAAGATCAGAATCCAGATCTTCTTACTGCGCTCAATAATCCGTTTTTCACCTCCTTCTTAGCAGACTCAAATAAATATGTGCAAAATCCACAGTGGCCCATTTCTCCAGAAACTTTAATGGGGAGACTTTTGACAGCCTTCCCAGAAAAGAAGGATGTGGTAATGAGTGCCGCGAAAGGTAATACGAGGGCCTTTAATGAACTTTTCGCCTATGTTTCATCAAAACAGCCAAGCCAAATAGAGCGATTTTTTGAGTCAAAAGAAGACGATTCGTTATATGTTCGAATTTTATCGCAACAGTTGATCGTACATAACCCCGAAGATTCAGTGCGAAACGGGTTTAAGCAAAATGCATTACTACTCGGTTTGGTTCCGGTTGAGGCCGAATATGATCCAGACAAACTGGCACAACTCGCGAATCAATTCAAACAGGAAATTATGCCACAAGACGCACTTGTTTATGCACTTAAAGGGGAAATATCACTACAGGAGGCAATAGAAATTCAATTGAACAAGAGTGCAATGTATTTTGTAGATTCAACGACAAAGGAAATTGTTGACCAATATAATCCGTATTATTTTGATCCAACATCATTTACATCTCGTGATCATGAGCTTATTCAGGGTATTGAGGGGTCACTGCAACAAACAGCGGAACCGAGTTACTTTTTTACTCGTATACCTTTGTCCCTTATTAGAAACAAAATATACCCAAAGCGATTTGCAATATCTGGCGCATCAAATCCTGCAACACAACTTGGAGAACTAATGAGCGGAGGTCCGGGCAATCAGACAATGTTTAATCCGAATAGTCCTTCGTTTATTCACCACAGAAAAATACAACTCAGTACTTTATCTG
>CAYHPU010000045.1:0-8480 GCA_964358525.1 uncultured Gammaproteobacteria bacterium | reverse complement strand
TTTCTGTGTCGATTCCAACCGGGCTAAAAGTAGATTTTTCCAAGTAATGCTTCTCTTGTTTAGTCTTCGAGTGGACAACGAAATTGGGCTGGTTCAAATTTCCTTGGCGGGCCTCCATTATCATACACTGGTCGTTTAGCTACTCCATATTCGTCTCTGGTAATTTTCATCCTTAAAAAATACTCCTGAATTACCACACCACTCCCGCCAAGCGCAAGACACGCAGGACACAATACTGATGCAGCAAAAAGGACATCCTCATATTCAAGACAAGACGATATTTCATGAACCATTTTTTTCAATATATGAGTTCCTAAAACCGCTTTGTTACCTTCTACATTGCAAACAAGTTTTTTTTGTTCCGGGTCCAATTCCACATAAGAAGCGAGGGGTCTATCTGGGGGAAATTGGTATGGGTATTTTTTCTGCCATTCCTTAAATGTTTCCTCCATATATGACGGATTATCTTTCATATTTTTTTTAAACTAATAACAATTACTATCGGATGATATCATCGGAGTAATAGGTGTGTCAAAATTGCACGACAATTTAATCAATTTCAATGCAATAACGAGCTTAATGTGATATAATATTTCCTGTTGTAAATTAACAACAACATGGATACCTTATTTGAAAAACTAGGTCTCAACCCCAAAGAAACCGCCGCATTTTTAGAATTGGTACGTCTTGGGCCAAGCCCTATTAGTTTATGGGCAAAGCATGCCGGCGTGAAGCGATCATCCATGTATGTTATTCTCGAGCGTCTGTTAAAGTTCGAACTAGTTACTACATTCATCCACCGAGGAATACAACACGTACAAACAGTGCCCGTAACCGAGCTTTCAGCGCTTCTGAACGACAAAGAAGCGTCACTCATTCAAGCTCGTTCACTCCTCACTGAACAATTACCCGAGCTCCAAAAACTTGAAAGATCATTCAAAATTACACCGAAAGTTCAATTTTACGAAGGTGTACACCGAGTTGAAGCTATGTACGAAGAAGTGCTAAAAGAGAAATCATTTAAAGCGTATTTTCACCCAGGCCGTGTAAAAAAACATATGCCCGCCTATTTTCATAAAATTCCCCAAACACTTAAGGCACGTAACGGAAAAGCGCAAGAGTTATTGGTGTCATGCGCAGAGGCAGAAGAGTATATGTCTACATACCGTTCCGAAAAGCATCAAATTTCACTTCTCCCAAAAAACACAAACTTCTCCTCAGATACTATTATTACCGATTCGAAGATATTCCTTGTGGGATATGGAGATACAGAAATTGTTGGTACCGGAATTTGGAACGAAGAACTCGCCAAAACCCAATCGACTATTTTTGATATTGCATGGATAAATCTCACACGAGTTTAATTTCATGCTACTTTTTTGACCTTACCTGCGGATCTATAACCCGAATGTCTTTCATCGGGAAATGGCGAGTATTTAAGGTCAACAAAGTAGCTTTGTACATCTTTGCGGTAGAAGCAATAATGCAGTCAGCAAGGCTTATAGACTTGAATTGTTTACAATACTCTTGCCAATAATAGCCAGCGTCTTTTGCTATTTCACGGTTTACATCAATAATAGCTAACTTGTCAAACAATGTCTCTGTTTTAGATATTTCACTTGGAAAAATATTTTTGTAAATTTCGGTTACCGTAAGAGCCGAAATACAAAGTACTTTACCGGATGTTAGCGTACGAACCGACTTTATAATAGCCGAGTCTCCTTTAAGAATCCAAATAATAATATCTGAATCTAGTATATACATATAACTAAACAATTTTCCTATTCCAAGATGAACGAGTATTCCGCAACCACTTTTCTACTTTAGCTCTCGTAGCCCATTCGGGATGTACTTTCGCCGTAATAGGATTCTCCAGCATACGCGTCAACACAGCTTCATGCGCTATCGGATCCCATTTCTGGGTTTTAGTAACCGTAACCATTTCTTCGCCTTTTTTTGAATCTTTAATAATGACCGTATCTCCTCGCGACACAAGACCAATATAACTAGAAAGATTATTTCTAAATTCGCTTATTGAAACGGTGTGTGTCATATTTCCATATTAGTACAATATGTACATATTGTCAACAGTTGACAGACAGAAACAAAAGGTGTTTACTGAAAATAATGAATGGTAAATGGTTGATGCTGTTTGTAGTTATCGTCGGAAGTGTGTTGTTGATGAACGTTCCGGCCATTCACGCCCTTTCCCCTAAAAAATCCGTAGATACAACGAAATGGAATAACTATCAAAGTGAAAAGTTTGGCTATTCAATTAAATTTCCAAAGGGATGGAAAATAGACGACAGTGCATTTGCCAAAAAACAAGAAATCCGCGTTACCGAAGGAACCAACGCCTCTCTTAAAATAAATGCATATTTTGATAAAGGAATGAACACGCTTGATAAAGTTAAAAAAGCACTGAAGTTGTTCGAAGCACGAATGCGCGGCGACAAAGGTTTAACCGTGTCCACTTTTCGATCCAACACCAGTGGAAAGATGGGAGGGTTTATTGCACAAGGAAAACAAACAATAAGTAAGAAAGTATATTATTTTGAGAATTACGGTCTTCTTGCCGCTAACGGTCGCATACTTGTTTTCCATGCTGTTGCTACAGAGAAACTTTTCAAAGAGTACCTAAGTACAATGCGTGCCATTCGGATAAGCTTCAGTCTGGATAAAAACTAGACTACGGAGCAATTCTCTTTTTCACAATATTCACTGCGTCTGTCAGCCCGGCAGAGACAAGAAGAAGTCCACTCCCCACCAAAAGCTGGACAGTAAGCAACTCTCTAAAAAACACAACACCAAACACGGCGGCAAGAATAACTTCAAGTAGCCCAATTACCCCACCTACACTCGGTTCAACATGCTTAAAGCCCTCAATTACGAACGCGTTTGCGGTTAAAAGCGCAAGACTATAAAAAACCTCAGCAATCCATGCAGTTGATATCTGCACAATCGGAAAGACCTCGTGATATCCAATGCTCAAAACTAAATTTCCCAAAAACATAACAATGGCAAGTGCTGTAAGTATCTGCGTTTCACTATAATTCCCCGAAAGTTTTTTAGACATCACGACAAAACACGCCCCCATAAGTCCCGCAACAGACGTTGCAAGCGCTGGAATAATCTGCGCTGGAGTTAAAGAGAATTTGTAAATAACAAAAAGTCCCGCAACGGCAAGTACGAGCGCTATATATTTTGTTTTCGTCAGATTCTCCTTGAAAAAAACCTTGCCTATTATGTAAGCGCCAATGGTAAGCATGCAGTAGAAGAGTAACGTTGCAGTTCCCACGGGTAAGTACTGAAAACCATAATAAAACGGCGCCTGGTTAAAACCTCCCATACAGGCTATTACCACAAACCACCCTATATCTTCCCGTTTCACTTTTCGAAAACCTTTCGTCAAAATTCCAAAAGGAATAAGTATCGCGAGTAACAAAATCGCTCGAATATATGCCTGGTTAAATTCACCAAAGGTCCCCGCCATAAGTCGTGACCAAATCCCGTAAGTAGCATAAAACAGCGCAGAAAGTGCAATAAACACCGTCCCTTTTTTATTTTCCATTGAATAATGATAACTGAAAAATGGTATATTACAATATGTTGTCCGAAAATTCAGACACTATAAAAGATGCTCTAGGTTTGTTAAAATCGTACGGTTTGTCCGCAGCAGAGGGCACTGTATACCTGTACCTTCTTCAAAATGGATATTCGTCCGCACTCACTGTAAGTAAAAAACTCAAGCTTGCTCGCACAAAAGTGTATCGCCTTCTTGAGAATTTAAAAGATAAGCAGCTTCTTGAGACGAAAGTCACCGCACGCGGAGCAACATTTGGCGCAATTCATCCAAGTAAGTTTCAGCAACTTGTTGCTACTCAAGAACAACGCGTAACATTACTGAAACAAACACTCCCAACACTTGTAACAGAACTAACCAGTCTCTTACCGCACGCACTTCAAACATCAAAAGTACTCTACTATGAGGGCATAGAGGGGTTGAAACAGGTAAGTTACAACATTACCCGTGCGCATAAGTTGCTGCGTGTTATTGAAATGGACCGCCTATCCGAGTTTCTGCCGGTAGAGTTCTCTGAAATGGTGCGAAGAGGCTTAGTAGAAAACAAAATTATGACCTACGACCTTACTAACCGAAAATCATTCAAAGAACATACTAGTGTTACTGAGTTAGTCCAAAAATACTCAGAGTGCCGATATATTCCTCCATCCAAATTAGAGATCAATTATGAAGTGCTTATCTATAACAACGTGTACGCAACTTATTCATACAAAGAAAAACAAATCTTCTGCGTAGAAATATATAACGAACAACTCGCAGACATGCAGAAACAGATATTTGATTTCATGTGGAACACCGCCACCCCACTCCGCTACACTAATCTCAAGGGAGCGGCGAAGGTATAATATCTACAATTCGTAATTTACCAAAGAACTTCAATTTTAGAAGAGTTTTATCGTGAGTAAGAAAATAATCGCAATCAGCCTCTACCGCAGAATAGAGTTGAATATTGTCTTCCAGATCCTCTGTTGGACCATGAAAAGACTTCGTTAGAATTTCTTCTGTAAAGTCCACAATTTTAAACTCCATTAGAAACTTGTAGATCGGCTCGTTGGGAATTTTCTTTTTACCAACATAAAAAGCAATATGGATCGAAAGCGGAGAAATAAATACGCGTTGTTCTTCTAATTTAAGTCCAAAATCCGTACCACCCCTTTTCTCAATAAAATCTATTAAACAGTTGACATCAAGATATATGTTTGCCATATTTTTCTTCCAAATGTTTGCGGTATATTTTCTCCCTTTGTTTATATGAGAGCTTCGGATAATCTATTTTTGCAGCAAGTTCCATTACTCTTTTAGCATTAAAGGGTTTACCTTCTGTTCTTTTTGGTCGAATCTCCCCGATTATTCGTGACCGGTGCATTAGTTGAATAGATTCGCCTGCAAACAATGAACGAACAAGACTTGAAGATTTGGTACGCAGCTCTGTAGTTGTTATATAATTCATATGCATTTAAATATACACTTAAATGTATATTCATGCAAGTGAATTATTATACAATTCTGTAGGGACGGACGAAAGTCCGTCCGAACGGCAAGAAAATCTACCTTGCTAACTTCCACACCGTTTCAAATAGCGCGCGCATAAGCGCTGCGTAGTTTTTGCTAATGAGTTCTATTCCTACCACCTCATTTTCATTAATGCTCTGCAGATAAATTGCGTCGGTAGTTATTTGTATCTCGTTATCAATTGGACAGATCTCTCGTGAAATCTGGCGTGCTTTACACAATTTGAGATATTCTTTAAACTTCGTGTAATTTGTTTCCGGCACCGTATTTAGCAGTTCTCTAATCAGAATATTGTTCTTAATTGATTCCTCGCGGATCTCTTCGGCAAAATCGTTCCCTAGCCTTTTCCACCAGGTATTATTACCAAATATGAGTCTCTCGCTATTTTTGTAGCTAACTATTTTCCATTCCATTGCAGATAATCCCCGCTCTCCACGATAGAAATTTACTGATGTTTTAAATTCGTTTGCAGAAGTCAGTAGTGATATGTGCGATTTTAAAACATCCATACCTTCGCGCATCTCCCCTATTTTCTTTTCCTCCTGGATAATGTGCGATGTAAAATTCACCGGATCTGCCGCTTTATAGAACGTTCGTTTGTCTTCAATATTTACCGTTACCAGCCCTTTCGTTATTAATGAGTCGATAATTCTGTACAACGTGCTCCGTTTGATAGTAGAAGATCGGGACAAAGATAAAATTGTGGACCATTCTGTTTTGCACAAAAGTAGATAAACCTCCTGCTCGTGATCAGTTAGTCCAAAAGTTGAAAGAGCTTGTTTTATGTTCATCGTTGTTTAGGGACGAATTATTGGTGGTCGCATTTAATTATGATTTGATATTCCTCTTTAATTGAGAATGCGACACAAGGGCTCGTATCTCTAAACGACAGTATAGATTGTTTAGAGACGATCCCTTGTCCACCACTATGGACAACATTTTTACTTATTCTACGCCCTATTTTAAACTGTGTCCATAGGGATCGTTCATCAACATGATCGTAGTTTGTTGATGAATACGAGCCCTTGTGCCGCATTCACATTGAACAGGATTTATTAATTAAGATACGGCCAACCTTATGAAAATAATAATGTTTTCACCGAAGGATGAATTTTCTAAAGAGCAACTTACAAAGCTTAAAGAGCTTGGCCAGGTAACTTTTGTGCCAGAGCGGAGAGAGTATGAAATGTCCTATTTACGTACGCTTTGCGCGGACGCAGACATACTGGGGTTTGACCCAGACCCCGTGGGCGGATTTGATAAATCGCGCGCTCGATTACTTGAACTTCTCCAGAGTATGCCGAAATTAAAAGGTCTTGCATTGGGGACAACGGCTTTTGGCTATATAGACCATACCTATTGTGCAAAGCGCCACATTCCCATTACAAACGTCCCCCACTACTCTCGTGAATCGGTTGCAGAACACGTATTTGCCCTACTCCTTGGCGCGGCAAAACGCGTCATTACTACTGATCGCAAAACGCAGCAAAACCAATATGGATTAACGGTTGGTACAGAAATTAAGGGTAAAACTCTGGGCGTTATCGGTTATGGTTCAATAGGTTCGCGTGTTGCAGAAATAGGAAATGCATTTGGCATGAGGGTAATTGCGTATAACCGCAGCCCAAAGAAAGCAAGAGGAGTTACGTTTACATCTTTGACAACACTTCTTAAGAAGTCCGACGCCATCTCAATAAATCTCTCGCACAGTGAAAAGACGCTCAATTTCCTCTCTGCAAAACGCATTAAACAACTCAAAAATGGAGTCATAATAATAAACACCGCAGACAATACGCTTGTAGACGAACATGCAATCGCGCGCGCCCTCAACGCGGGGAAGATCGATAGTTATGTAGCAGAGGTGGACGACGTGAACGCCAAGCCACTCTGTACAGCTAAGAACGCATTCCTACTCAAGGGCTTCGGCTGGTATACCACAGAGGCACTTTCTCGAAACAAGGATATATGGATTGACAATATAAAAAGCCTCATAAATGGTAAACCGCTAAACGCAATCAAATAATTCCCGATAGTTGCAGGTACGCAACCTGCAATAATATTGTTCCAATAATCCAAACTGTAGGGACGGTCGAAAGACCGTCGGAGTTAAACGGTTTTTCAACCGTTTCTACATGTGCTCCATCTTTGAGGATTAGATCCTCAAAAAAAGGTTTTCAAAACGCCCTGGAAATGTCGTCAAGTGCCAATATTTTGAGGCATCGTCCCAGCAACCCAAAGATGCTATACTCGTTTTATGATCCTGGACAAATATTCCTCAATTATCAACGAGTGCTTCAGCCAAATCCGAAAACAAACAAAAAAGCCCCTACTTATTGGTATCACCGGCGATTCAGGAAGTGGAAAAAGTTATTATTCCAAATTACTACAAGAGAAATTCACCTCCGAAAACATTCCCTTCGTTTATTTAAATGCGGATGATTTTCTTATCGCACGAAAAGATCGTGAACCAATGAAAACTATTTTCTACACGGACGGAGAATTTAAAGGAAAATCTCACTGGGAAATACTTGAAAACATGTTTCGGTTAGATGAATTAAGGCGCGTTTTAATCGATCTTAAAAACGACAAAGTCGTTACCTACCTTCCGTACCAACGAGAAACCGGAGGAATTGACACAAAGCCTAAAACTCTTCACCCGCAAAACTACATTCTCTGTGACACCTCAATGCTTCTTGAACTAATGGATTTTGTTATTTTGGTAGACGTAACTCAAGAGAATATTATTAAAAGAAAACTTATACGCGACGCAGATGTTCGCACGCCCGAACAAATTATAGATATGCATAAGCGGGTTCAGGGATATTACTGGGAGCGGTCAAGACCTAAAAAAGCAGATATTGTTATCGACAACAACGACTTTGAGAATCCATTTATCGCTCATTAGTATTTGCGCCCTCGTGTTCAGCAGCATATATTTGACTCTGAATCCACGGAAGATAGTGTAAAACATTCGTATAAATGTCATATCCACTTTGTCGTTTTCCCCACCCACATTTTAACTCGCTAATTCCTATTCTTCTTTCATACGGAAAAAGTTCTGAAATTATGCCCACTTGAACCGACGTGGTGTTGTAACCAAAAAGCCCGCCAGCATTATACATAACCGGCCCTCCGGAATCTCCATAGCACGCTCCCTTACGGTTTTCTGTGTTGTCGACATCCTTAAATTCTGTTGTTAAAAGTCTTTTTTCTACAAAATTTTTATCCTTATCAAGTGTCATTGGAACATCCATCATAATGCGTGGATATGAAATAGGTAGGGTTCCGCCACTTTTGAAATACGAGGTTAAAATACCAAACCCGCCAATGCGAACCGTACTACTGGTGCCAAAATACGATTTGTCATCACTCACCTCTCCAATGA
>CAYHPU010000044.1:0-8708 GCA_964358525.1 uncultured Gammaproteobacteria bacterium | reverse complement strand
TTCGGTAAGGGCAGGTCCTAAGTCCAATTACTTCAAGTCAGTTTTTTCTAGTTGTGAAACCGCAAGTACCATCATCAAAAAGAAAGCGGCAGTCCCAATCCAATCACTCTGAAGCAGATAAGGCAAAGCTGTTCCTGCGTATTGTTGAGCTACCGAGATTACGAGTGGTAATGTAAGTCCAAACATACCGAGTTTATATACTCCTCCAAAGGAAATAGTCTTTTTTAGTAATCTTGAAACAATAAGAAGAACAAGAACACTAAATAGAAGTGTAAACAACTTCCATATAAGGTATAAAAGTGATCCAACAAACGGCCAGACTACCAAAAAAACAATACCAATAGTTTGTATGAGCGACGGAATTTTATTTACAAGTGGTTCAACTTGCTTTACAAGTTCTGTGTAAATACGTTTATTGATCACTAATTCCTTTATCTTTGACTCTTTTAACAGCGAGCTAAAAAGGTACACACGATTCTCTCCATCCTTACCTGGGACAATGATTCCCTTCTTTGTAATTAATATAGGTACGTTGTATGAATCGTAGTCGTCTAAAACAGCAGATGTATTTATAACGCCTATTGTCATTTTTTTTCCATTAGAGACTTCCTTTGGTAAATAGAGATCTAAATAGTATGGTTCTTTCACATTCGTTGAAAGCTGACCGTTCTTTAAAGTTATCACTAACTCTTTAGGATATGACTTATCTGCCGACGAGCGAAACTCTCCAACAGCGCTTACGAGTAGGGGGAAGTAGGTCTTAAGTTTAATACCAAAAATAACAGATTGTACAATTCCAAATAAAATAAGAAGAAGATACAAATACCCAAACGCTTTTTTAAAGGATTCATTACGTAATTCCTTATAGAAGAGGGGATTAACGAGAGTATTTAGGAAGATAGCGAAGATATTATTATTTTTCATACATGAAAGTTTAGCACAAATATTTAAAAATGCTAGAATGAAGCCCAAGGAAGGAGATGAAAAATAATGAACATACTTTTTGACGTTCTTACTCCATTTTATACACGGACAAAAGATTATCTTCCGAATTTCATTTATGGTTTTGTTTTGTTGATTGTGGGACTACTTCTTTCAGAAGGAGTTCGGAAATTTTTTTCCGGTTTGGTGCGTTTTTTTCGGCTCACTAAGTTCTTGAAAACAGCCAATCTTGCAAAGGAAAAGGAAATTGACGTGTGGGTGGAGGTACTTGGAGGACTGTTTAAATGGATTGTGGTGATATTGTTCTTAATTCCCGCTGCACAAATTTGGGGATTTACACAATTCACCAGTATTTTAAACAGCATTCTTTTGTACTTACCAAACGTAATTGTTGGTGTAATTTTGGCACTTGTTGGACACGTCTTTGCTAATTTAAGCTACGACTTGGTCTTAAATAGTGTCAGGAGTATTAATCCAGCAGTTTCCGGCTTAATGGCAACAGTAAGTAAATACTCTATTTTGGTATTTACGGCGCTTGTTGTATTAAACCAGCTTGGCGTTGCGCAAGACTTAATCCGGATTCTTTTTACCGGAGTCGTCTTTATGTTAGCGCTTGCGGGTGGACTAGCCTTTGGACTAGGTGGGAAAGATACGGCACGTGAACTACTTGAAGAAGTGAAAAAAGACTTACATAAGTAAGTAGATTTGTAGATAAACGAACCATTGTAGGCAAGTATTGGTATGTGTGTTAAAATAGTCACTCCAATACTTGTCTATTGCTGCCATCGTCTAGCGGCCTAGGACACCACCCTTTCAAGGTGGATATCGCGGGTCCGAATCCCGCTGGCAGCACCACGCAAGAAATTGCAAAGCAATTTCAGCGTGGTAGGTACGTTTAAATTTACAAAGTAAATTTATTACGTACCACCACTGTATGATTACAACTAATGGCTACTTATATCTATTTTGGTGAGGATACGGTTGCGCTTGATAAAGAAGTGCTTCTGCTTCAAAAAAACTATGCCGATGTGGTTTCTATGACTGAGGTATCACTCGTAACAATTGCAAATAACGTCGGAAACGTAGGTCTATTCAGTGAAAAGAAACTGGTTGTATTCAAGAATATATTTCTCAATCAAGTAACACGCGGGAAAATGTCCGACAAAATTGAGCAGATATTCTCATATCTATCAAAATGCGAAGGTACAGATATATTATTTATTGAAGACGACCCGAATAAATCGAAACACTACAAGAACTTTTTCCCAAAGGCGGTATATAAAGAATTTAAGATACCGATGTATGTTTTTGCATTTATGGATAGTTTCTTTCCAGGCAACCCTGTGAAATGTTTTGAATATTTAGGAAAAACAATAAAGTACTCTGCGGCAGAGCTGGCGTTTCATATGCTCAAGCGCCGTATTCGTGAACTTATTTTAGTTAAGCAAGATAAACTTTCCGGAAATTACATGCCGTGGCAACTGGGGAAGTTGAAAAAACAAGCGGGGGAGTGGGACGTAGAGAAATTGGTGTCAGTGTACGAAAGCTTATTTAAAATTGAAAAGGGGATTAAAACAGGAAACCAGCCGAGTTCTATGGAGAAATTATTGGGAACGGTGTTGGGACTATATTTATAATATAAACCCCACCTGGGCCCGCCCGCCTCGCTACGCGAAGCGTTGCGGGCAGGCTCCCCTATCCGCCAGCTGGCGGAGGGGAGGTAAAAAAACAAATCCCCTACAGGGGAGGATTGAGGAGGGGTTTTCATTGATTAATGCTCATTGAACGATGAATAATTTCGGAAATTTCGTCTGCCAATTTCTTGTGTGCCATGAGATGGATAGTATTGTTTTCAATCGAAATTCTCTCAATTACGCATCCAGCTTCCTGGAGTATCAGTGCGCGGGGGTTCGTGTCCATGATTTTGTTTGGTGGATTACTGGTAATATATGCATCAAAAGTTCCAAAAAGTGAATAGATCGCAAAGGATCCTCCCATCATTCGTACGCGGTAGGAATTCTCAGATAGGGCCTTAAAAAGTTGGTATTTCCACGATTCTTTTGACGTAAGCTTCAATAGGTCGAGTAATATAACACTCTCAGACAAATTGCGATGAAACTTGATTTGAACACTTTCGTCGTTTACCCGTGCGCCATTATTTTTGCTTGCCGAAAAACATTGGTCGGTGAGCGGATTATAAATTACTGCGCATATAGGTTCGTCTTTATACATTAAACATATCTGCGAAACGAAAAGCGGGGTGTGGTGTGCAAATTCCTTTGTACCATCAATTGGGTCTATTAACCAATTATAATCGGCACTTTTATTGGATAAACCCTCCTCTACTATAAATCCTGCTTCAGGCAAAAGCAGAGAGAGACGTTTTCTTACATTTTCCTCAATTGTTACATCAAGCTTGGTTACAATATCTCGTTCATTTTTAAGATTTATTTGTTGGATGTTTTTCCATGAAGAAGCAAGAATTTTAGTTTCATCCTTCATTATCTGTACCATTTCATTTTCAAGCATGAGCAGTTTTTCTCCGGTGAGTTGCATGGTAGAATTGTATCACAGACAATGATAACCTCACCTAAAACAGGTCAGAAATTTTATTTCTTCAACGGTATTACAGAGAAGTTAATAAAGGAGGTGCTTTATTACAGCACCAATGATGAATCTGTTGTTGCCTTTACCTCAGACTCAAAACGATTTAAGGATAGGGTAGCGTATGACGAATGGATAAAGAAGGGAAAAACAGTCTATACATTAGTAGATACACAGGAAAAACTGGCCGGACTCATTTGGTTTAACAAGAAACCACTGCAATTTGAGTCTATCAATTCACTTGACTACGATACTACTGGTGCCATTCGAACCTATGGCACAGCTAGAGGAGCGGGAGTATCTAAACTTTTTCTTACTGAAGCCCTCTCAATTTATAAAAAAACAATTGAATACAGAACTTCGGGAAAGGGTATTTGGCTCGAAACTTCAGTAGAAAATCTTCCAGCAATCAAGTTATATACTGAATGTGACTTCAGACGGCTTGGACTGAATCTCAAAAATGGAAAAGAAATATATATCAAAGATTTTTTACAATAACTATATGGCAATTAAAAAATATGATGTTCTTTCACTTGGAGCAACTTATTTAGATATTAATTCAACCAATTTTCCTTTTGGCAACGGTCTTAGGCCTGAAACGGAAACAATTGGACGAGAGTATGAAATAGCGCTAGGTGGCTCTGCAGTTACTCTTGCGCGAATTAGTTCGCTACTTGGTTTGAAGGCTGTTTTTATCGGAAAAATTGGTAAAGATACTGCCGGGGAACTTATTACAAAATTAATGCACGAAAAAGGAATCTTCGCCGATTTTATCAGATCTGGCTCTGTCCAGACAAATTTAGGACTCAATTTTGTTGATCCAACTGGCAAAACGCTCATGACGGGAGTTGGATCTGCAAATGGATCATTAACTGGTGAAGAAATGTATGACAAGGTTGCTGAACACCTTCCGCAAGTGAAATACTTGTATTTGGGAGGCTATTTCAAACTTCGAACGTTGTTGCCTTTTTATACGCGGCTGATTGAAGAAGCTCATAAGCACACTGTTCAAATTATTTTAGATCACGGCAGAATAACTAACCAAGTTACAGAGAAAGATAAGGACGCTCTTAGGGAGCGAGTTGCCCTGGTAGATTTCTATCTGCCAAGTGAAGAAGAATTTTGCACACTGTGGGGCAGTGATCTTGATGAGGCAATTCTAAATTGTCTAGCAAGGACAAGTGCTCGAATTGTAATAAAACGAGCCGAAAAGGGTTCCATAGGACTGTTTGGGCTTGAAAGACACGATGTGGGCGGTTTTTTAGTAAAGCCAATGAATACAGTTGGGGCGGGGGATTCGTTTAATGCGGGTTTTTTGACTGCCCATATACAAGGAAAATTGTTTCGAGATTGTCTTGTTTACGCGAATGCCACAGCAGCGCTAAAGATCTCAAACCAGCCGGTGACACAAGAGAATATTGACCAATTGACAGCGACAAAAAAAGTATAATACTATCCTAACCAAATTATTAGTTCAAACCTGAATATGAAAATTATGCAATCCATTTTCCGTGAATATGACATTCGTGGCGTTGCGGGTAATAAATTTGACAAAAAAATAGTTGAGGAATATGAGCGATGGTATGGTAAATTTCCTGGGGTAACACTCGACCTTGAGGCAGCTGAAGCAATAGGAAAAGCCTATGGAACTATTATAGAAAGCGAAGGAGGTAATAAGGTGCTCGTTGGGTATGAAGAGCGACCCTTTGGAAAAGAGCTGAAAGATGCGTTTATAAAAGGTATTGTCTCGACGGGAATTTCAGTAATAGACGCGGGCGTTCTTCTCACTCCTATGGTGTATTTCTTTACCGCGCATCTTAAGCTTGATGGAGGCGTAAGTATTACAGGTAGCCACAATGTGTATTTTTATAACGGGTTTAAACTTATGAAAAAAAATGTGTGGCCACTCTATGGAAAACAACTTCAAGAGATGTATAAACTGATTACGACTGACTCGTACAAGGTTTCAGATAAACCAGGAGAGATTCTTTACGATGAAAAGCTTAAAAAAGTATATTTTGATTATTTGTATAGTCACATAAAGTTAGCTCGTCCATTTAAAGTAGTTGTTGACTGTGGAAATGGAAGTGCGGGTCTGTTTGCTGAAGAATATCTAAAAAAACTGGGCTGTGAAGTTATCGGGCTCTACACGAACGTGGATACAACATATCCGAATCACGTACCCGATCCTGAACCTCCTCAAAATTTAGTAGATTTGCAAAAAGCAGTCCTTGAGCACAAGGCAGATATTGGAATTGCATTTGATGCCGATGGCGATCGAGCAGGGTTTGTAGATGAAAAAGGGGCTATTGTACAGCCTGACGATATGCTTATACTTATGGCACGAGATGCTCTTAGTCGCAATCCTGGCAAGAAAGTATTATATGACGTTAAAAGTACTGGACTTTTAGACATGTATGTTAAGAAATTTGGTGGAATCCCGCTTATGCACTGTACTGGTCACGCACCGATAAAGGAAACATTCCGAAAAGATACTGATATTATTATTGGTGGAGAAGTGTCGGGGCATATGTTTTTTGCAGAAAATTACTATGCTATTGACGATGCCTTTTGGGCTGCGGCACGAGTACTCGAATATCTTTCAAAGGGTACGAAATCTTTTTCAGAATATGTAGGAGAGCTTATTCGTCCAATACGTACGCCAGAAATAAAGCTACCGACACAGGATGAAGTTAAGTTTGATGTCATAACAAAGGTAACAAAAGCATTCATCAATAAGTACAAAGTGATTACCATAGACGGGTCACGTATTATCTTTTCAGACACTAGTTGGGCACTAGTGCGTGCGTCAAACACCTCGCCCTATCTTACAATCCGATTCGAGGCGCCAACTGCAGAGGAGGTTTTGAGAATGAAAAATTTAGTTGCGGATGAACTCGATACATTTAGCGAAATAGGCGACAAGTTAGATAGAAAAAATGTGGCAAGCCTTACTGGAAAATTAGGATGGTTGTAACAGTAGTTTTTAGTTATTAGTTTATAATGTTCGAGTATGGAAGATACGGCACTTGAATCTATAAAATTAATTCCTAAGCAAATTCTGCAGACTTTTGAAGAAACCCAGAAAATCGTTTATCCTGATACCTATAAAAAAACAGAGGGTGTACTTCTTGCAGGAATGGGGGCATCAATGTACAGTTATCACGTCATTTCATCTCTTTTTAAAGAAGAACTTACTGTTCCACTCGTTGGAGTTAATACCTACGGAGTTCCTCACTTTACTTCTTCAAATATGCTTTTTATAGCGTCATCTTATTCTGGTTCAACTGAAGAGGTAATACACAACTTAAAAGATGCGCATCGTAAAAATTATTTGTGCACATCAGTTAGCGCAGGAGGTGAACTTTCAACCACTGCACAGGGTTTTGGTCTTCCACATTATTCGTTTAATCCGATACATAACCCAAGTAAGCAACCACGCATGGGGCAAGGGTATATGGTATTTGGATCTGCGGGTATTTTATCCTCTCTTGGGTATTTAAAAACACCACTTTCAGACTCTTTCTTACCCGAAATCGAAGTCAGAATGAGGGAGCTAGATAAGTTGGCCAAAGAACTAGTGGATCAGGTGCTCAATCAAGAGCTAGTATTTGTTGCGGCAGATCACTTAAGTGGTAATGCGCACATACTTCGAAATCAAACAAATGAAACGGGCAAACTGTTTGCAAGCTACGCATTGGTACCGGAGCTTAATCATCACCTTATGGAAGGACTTAAGAATCCCAGCGACAAACGTATTACTTTTGTTTTCATTGAATCGGACCTCTATTATCCAAGAAATATACAGCGATTTGAACTTACAAAAGAAGTTGTTACAAAAAACAATTGCAACGTTTTATCCTTCAAAGCCCAGACAAAAACAAAGTTGAGCCAATTTGTCGAAATGCTTATTTTTGGTGGATATTTAGCGTATTACCTAGGCAGACTATACAATGAAAGTCCGAATTTAATTCCGTGGGTAGACTATTTTAAAGAAAAACTCGGTAAGGCCGCATCCATTAATAATAAGATATCTATTTCAAATGAAGATGCGGCATAAGGGTCCGTATCCATTGATAGATTATCAGATAATCAATGGACGGTCCCTAAGATGGAGGAATAATTTATTTTCATATATACTGATTTATATATGAAAAGATTACGCGTTGGTTTAAATGGATTTGGGAGAATTGGGAGAGCGGTTACTCGAATAGCGCTACTCCGAAACACATTTGATATCGTCGCTGTCAATACCCGTAAAACTGGCTCTGAACTTATGGCGTATTTGCTCCAATATGATTCGGTGTACCGCCATTTTGAAAAACACGTAGATTTCGATGAAAAATCACTCAAGATTGACGATACCGTTATTCGTACGCTTCAATGCGAAGATATACTCTCTATTCCGTGGTCAGAACAGGAAGTAGACTTGGTTATAGACGCGACGGGAGCTTTTACCACAAAGGAAGATCTGCAAAAACACATTCGAGGCACCGTTAAAAAAGTTATTCTAACGGCGCCCGCAAAAGACGATATTCCGCATATTGTGCTTGGGGTAAATGACGAGGAATTTGATTTTGCAGGCATACCGGTTATATCCAACGCTTCATGCACCACGAACTGTGCCGCGCCTCTTTTTAAAGTGCTCACGAGTAATTTCGCTGTGATTTCGGGGTTTCTCACAACCGATCACGCGTATACGCAGACACAGTCGCTCTTAGACGACGCGTTAAAAACCCCGGATCGTTCACGTGCGGCAGCTCTTAATATTGTTCCGTCAACTACTGGCGCTGCAAAAGCAGTGGTAAAAGTTATTCCAGAACTCACCGGGAAAATAGATGGCATGGCAATTCGAGTACCGGTTGCAAGCGTATCTTTTACTGACATTTCTGCAGTAGTAAACAAAAACACAACAGTAGAAGAAGTGAATGCTGCATTTAAGAGCGCTTCAGAAGGAGTTATGCAAGGATATATGGCATATGAAACGCAGCAACTGGTATCATCCGATTATATTGCTTCTCCGTACTCGTGTACATTCGACGCAAACTACACGAAGGTAATTAATGGGAATTTTGTGAAGGTATTTGGGTGGTATGACAACGAGTGGGGATATTCGAGCCGGTTTGTGGATTTAGTGGAGAGAATTTCAGACTTTATATAGA
>CAYHPU010000043.1:0-8717 GCA_964358525.1 uncultured Gammaproteobacteria bacterium | reverse complement strand
AAATTATGGCCATCATGAATGATAATTACTCGCCACCCAAAAGCCTCCACCCGTTTTTTATAGGTGTCAATGTCCCATCCGAGTAACGTTTCCCCTCGCTGACCCAACCGGTTCACATCCATTATTCCAACCAGGTTATTGAGTTTGTAGTAGCTTGCAATTTCAAGTGCCTCCCAATTTTGTCCCTCTGCCATTTCGCTGTCTCCAAGTAACACATACACTCGAGGGTCAAATTCTTTTTTCTGTTTTAAGGCAAGCGCTAACCCTACACCAATTGAAAGTCCTTGTCCTAAACTTCCCGTTGCTGCTTCGGTAAATGGAAACTTGTGTGTTGGGTGGCCCTCTATATTCGACTCAAACTTTCGTAAAGTAAGTAGCTCTTGCTCTGAAAGTTGACCAGCGACTGTATAAAGAGAATATAAAAGTGGAGCCGCATGGCCTTTTGAAAAAATAATTCGATCATTCGATACATTATCTTTATCTTGAAAATTAAATTTAAATGTCCCTCCAAAAAATAACTCCGCCATCAGCTCAACTGCTGAAAGTGATGAAGACGTATGCCCTGTTCTCGCTGCAGTTGTTGCGGTTAGAATATAATAGCGAAGTAATTTTGCAATTTTTTCCATTGTAGGTTCATTCTACTGTATAATTAAAAACATGCCCAGCAACTTTGTACTTGAGGTAGATTCATTGTGTAAAAAATTTGGTACCTTTACAGCGGTCGACAATATATCTTTTGGTGTAAAAGAGGGAGAAATTCTTGGACTTCTTGGAATTAACGGCGCAGGAAAAACAACAACTATACAAATGTTGCTTGACCTACTTGAACCAACGAGCGGGTCTGTTCGTTATTTTGGGAAAGAACTTTCGACACACCGTGAAGAAATACTTGAGCAAATAAATTTCTCTTCAACGTACACAAACCTACCGTGGCGATTAACTCCGCGCGAATCTTTGTACTACACACTATTCTTCTACGATATCAAAGACCGTGATCGACGCTTCAAACAAATAATTGAGCAGTTTCAACTTCAAGAATGCCTGAACAAGGAATTGGCACAGCTTTCTACCGGACAAAAAACACGAGTTAATTTAGCAAAAGCATTTATAAATTATCCGAAAGTTGTGCTACTGGATGAACCTACAGCTTCACTTGACCCTGAGACTGCGCACGAAATTCGAAAATTTATTCTTAATCAGCAAAAAGAATATAACGTGTCAGTACTTTTTACGTCTCATAATATGCCAGAAGTTGAGGAAGTGTGTGACCGGATTGTTTTTCTAAACCATGGCAAAATAATTGCAGAAGACACACCAGAAAACCTGACAAAAAGTATGAAGTATTCATCTATCTCATTAGTTATGAAAGATGGACTAAAAAGGACCGCAGAAATTTGTAGCTTAGAACATTTGCCATATACTATTGATAACCGCTCAATTACAATTCGAGTAGAAGAACATTCTATTGCTTCTTTTTTATCTACTCTTTCTTTGAGACAAATTGAATACGATCAAATAAGTATAGATAAACCAACTCTGGAAGATTATTTTTTAGAAGTCGCAAAAAAACATGAAATTACATAGGATTTACGGAATAATTTTAAGACACTTTTTTAATTCTATTCATAATTATGATCGAATTGGTGATATGTTTTACTGGCCAGCAATAGACCTTATTTTATGGGGAACTACAAGTGTGTATTTTGCGAGTAAAATAAATACGCCGCTTGTAGTTCTCTCTATTATTTCTGGCGTTATATTCTGGATGATTATCTGGCGCGGGCAGTATGAGATTACCGTTGGACTATTAGAAGATATTTGGGCTCAAAATTTAGTAAATATATTTGTTTCTCCCGTTTTATTTATTGAATGGATTGTTGCAGTACTTACAATAGGAATTCTCAAAATGTCTATTGCTGTCACATTTGCATCCCTGCTCTCATTTTGGCTTTTTAAAATAAATATTTTCTTTTTTGGTTTCTACTTAATTATATTTGCTCTAAGCCTCCTTATGACTGGTTGGGCAGTAGGTTTCTTGGTCGCTGGCCTTATAATTCGAAATGGGACAAAAATCCAAACCCTTGCGTGGACTGCTATAGCTTTGCTTTCACCATTTTCTGCAACGTCTTATCCTGTGTCTATTTTACCTCTATGGGCACAAAACATAGCGCGCGCCGTACCTACGAGTTATATATTTGAAAATATGCGAAGGTTAATATTCCAGCATCAAATAAATTACTCAGAAATCTTTATTAGTTTTGGATTAAATTCGATTTACCTGCTACTTGCACTGATTTTTCTACAAAGGTCTTTCAAAAAAGCCAAACAAAAAGGATTTATTAATTTGTATTAGTTAATAAAGAGCACTCTTTAGAAATGTGGCCTATTTGGTCTTTGTTAAATCCAATTTTTTCTATAATTTCATCATTGTTACAAAGCTGATCTACAAATAAAAGATTATTATTTATAAGCGTTTCTTTTTGTACATGAGATAACCCTGATAGACATGTTATTGGATACAATTTTTTGTTTTCAATCATTTGCTGTAAATTTCCTTTGTCCGGATACCCCCACCCGGTTAATCGAATATTTTTACACTGGGCATAAGCTATGGCATCGACTGAAAATTTTGTATTGGTAAATATCCACGGCCCATGCTCGGTCTCATTTTCTGTAGATATTCTCTGTTGTATTTGTTCAGCAATATCATCTCCCCGAGCTTTAACATATAACACCGTCTTTACATCTGTTCGAGACCCATATTGATTATGGTATTTACATTCCACAAAATATTGGCGGTTCTCTTTCGTTGCAAGAACATCAACTTCGTGTTTTACACATACGCCTTGCATAATTACATCTAAATCCGTTGTATATCCATACTCCCGAAGTAATCGTGCAATAAATTTTTCAAACGGAAAACCAGTTGGTCCCAGCTCCATAATTGCACGCTTTAACTGGTAGCGACGTTCACCTGCCGGAAATAAATCTCGGAGTGAAGAAGCAATAAGGTCTGCAATTACTCTTGTGGGAATATTTTCATAAAGTTTTTCCTCTATCTCATGCATTACTTTATTTTGCAAATCTGTACTTATGCCAGCCCGCTCAATAGATTGGCGCACCTTTGCCTCACTGTAATTTTGGAGTTCACCACTGGCTTTAGTTACATTTATTATTATCATCCAATCACCGTAAACTGACCACGGTACATTCCCATACTACATGAAAAGGGAACTATTCCCGCTTCCTGGGGAGTAAATTCAATTACATTTTCCCCCGGGTTTAAAACAGTTCGCACTTGTATCTTTGGTGACAAAAGAGCACCCTGGCACCCGTATACATTTTCTCCATCAATTATCCATTTCACGGGAATACCTTTTTTTATTTCAAACGTATCCGGAGTATACCCATATCCATTTACTTTCATACGAACAATTTGAACGCCATTTTCGATAGTAACACCTGTGTTGTCTATATTCTTTTGAGCTGTATTTTGTATCCCTACAACAACTCCATTCAGTGTTAAAAAGTTACTAAAGTAGAGAACTCCGATGAGAACAATAACAACCCCCATGGTTTTTTGAAACAAGCCATACCATTTCGATTCGGTAAAGCTTGCAGCAAAAGCGAGAGATAACAATACTGGTACAGATCCTAAAGCAAATAAGAATAGTGTTAGCCCACTTTTAACGGGATCCGCCAGTCCAAGCGCGTATACTTGTACTGTTTGGGTAAAGCCGCAGGGTAAAAAGTACGTAATTACGCCCAGTAAAAAGGCAAATCCGCGCGGATTTTTTTTCATCGGTTGTTCCATTTTCAAAAACAAATTCCCGCTCCACCGCGGCAGTAACGCTTGTATAGAGAATACCTTTGCCATATCAAGCCCAATAAGTAACATGAGGACTGAAACAACAAGCGTGAGTATTCCTCCGAACTCCCAATTGGTCGAAACACTTTTACCTATATATCCCAATAAGTAGCCAAATACTCCATATGAGAGTACCCGACCTACTACAAAACTAATTGCAGGAACGAGAGGATGGTCGCCATGTTCTTTTGGATTTAATTTTCCAATGGTTGATAAGAAAAGTGCACCCGTTGTTGCCATACAGGTAGAAAAAGAAGCAACAACCCCAAGGAGTAAAGCCGCCCCATATGACAAAGAATTAATCGCATTAAAATTCGGCAGTAGATTAAATTGACTGAGCAGAAAAAAGATAAACAGTAATCCAAAAAGTAATGCCGAGAAATCAAAGAGCCTGTTAATAAATGGTTCATTGGTTACCGTGTTGTGCGACACGATGCGATAGCCGTATTGCTCGATCCGCTTGTTGAGGGCATCTTTGTTTAGCTCGTCCCCCGAGTATTCAACAAGTGCCTCTTGTGTCTGATAATTAGCATTAACTGACTTAACCTGATGTACCTCACTAAATTTATCAGTAATAAGCACCTCACATGACGGACAATGCATTCCCTGAATAGTTACTTTTGTTCTTTTATATTTTGACATTGTATTTCTATAGTATAACTCATAATGATAACGCTTATTTCATCGAACTGGAGCTGAATTTTGCAAACCCAATAAAGACAGCAGTAAAGACGAGCATCATGATAAATGGTGCGATTATTGAAAGATAATTTCGCTTTCCTGGTTTATACGCTTTTAGTAGTAGAGAATTGACAACGACCGATATTGAACTAAACGCCATAGCAAGACCTGCAAGCTCTGGCTTTAATACAAGTCCCGCAAAATAAAAAACCCGCGCGGCAACAGGAATCCCAATAACGTTATAAAACAACGCAAAAAACATATTTTGCTTTATTTTGGACATCGTTTCGCGAGACAGAGTAATAGCGTGAATTACGTCGCGAAGATCGTTTTTGACAATAACAATTCCACCTGCTTCCATAGCTACATCCGTACCCGAGCCCATAGCAATCCCAAGGTCCGCCTGTGCAAGCGCAGGAGCATCATTTATCCCGTCTCCAACCATTGCTACGCGTATACCCTTTTCTTGTAGTTCTTTTACGTGTTTCGCCTTATCTTCTGGTAGCACTTCAGCAAATACATTAGTGATCCCGAGCTGTAGTGCAATAGCCTTCGCGGTACGGCCATTGTCTCCTGTTATCATGTAGGTAGCTATTCTCATCCGTTGTAGCATAGAGATTGCTTCTCGCGAAGTTTCTTTTACGATATCTGCTACTCCGATGATTCCGAGTATTTCTTTTTTTGAAGATAAAATCATAACCGTCCTTCCTTGTTCTTCCAGTTTATTCATTTTTCGGTCAATTTTATCTATTGAAAGACCAACTTCGTCTTGAATTAATTTCCTGTTCCCAAAATAGTACGTTTCATTTTCAACAAGACCTTGAACCCCTTTCCCTGGAATCGCCTTAAACTCAGACACCTCACTCATTATTATATTGGTACTCTGCGCCTCTTTATATATAGCGTCGGCAAGCGGATGTTCTGACTGTTTTTCTAAACTAGCTACAATTCGTAAAACATCATCCTCCTCCATTGAGTTAAAACTGACAATATCGGTCACCTCCGGTTTACCTTTCGTAAGTGTTCCTGTTTTGTCAAAAATTATTGCTTTAATTTTATCTGCCATTTCAAGCGGTTCGCCGCCCTTTACTAAAATTCCATATTCAGCACCTTTTCCCGTACCAACCATTATGGCTGTTGGAGTCGCTAGGCCCAATGCGCACGGACAAGCAATTACAATAACCGCAGTAAACGCCATTAATGAGAATGAAAGCGACGCTCCCAATACAAAAAACCACACTATGAAAGTGACAACCGCAATTACAATAACCGCGGGAACAAACCATGAAGAAATTGAATCGGCAAATGCCTGTATTGGCGCTTTAGAACCTTGAGCGTCTTCAACTAACTTTATTATTTGTGAAAGCATTGTTTCTGCGCCAACTCGCGTTGCCTTAAATTCAAAACTACCATTTTTGTTCATTGTTCCTCCAATAACAGCGTCATCAACTTGTTTCTCTACGGGAATACTTTCTCCCGTTATCATAGACTCGTCAAGCGCCGAAGACCCCTTGGTTATTATTCCATCCGTTGGAACTTTTTCTCCCGGGCGAACAATAATGATGTCATTTTTGACAACTTCGGAAAGTGGAATGTCGAGCGTTACACCATTTCGAACTACCCGCGCTGTGACCGCCTGTAGCCCCATTAACTTTTTTATGGCGGCAGACGTTTGTCCTTTCGCTTTTGCCTCAAGCCACTTGCCAAGAATGACGAAGGTTATTAAAAATGCTGCGGTTTCGAAATAGAGTTCTGGAATTTTCGCCCCATTAAGTCCAATCAGAGATTTATTAACCCATGCATACCACCCAAAATTAATGAGACTATAAAAGTAGGCCACAGACGTACCAATGGCGATTAAGGAATCCATATTAAACGTTTTCATAAGGAGGGCAGACCACATTCCTTTGTAGAACCCTTTGCCGATAATAAATTGGACCGGCGTCGACAATATGAGTGAAATTACCCCAGCAAGCGGATAGAGAAATGCTTTTCCAGGTATCCACAAGAAAAAATCAAACAGCATAAAGTACAGCATGGGGATGCTTAAAATAAGGCTCACCACAAATTTTTGAAATAGGCTTTTTATTTCAATTGCTCTTTTTTTGGATTCAAATTCTGAATCTTTCCCGTCTATCACCGTTGCATCATAGCCCGTTTTTTTAATTGTCTTTATTAAGATATCTGTTGTCACTGATGGAGTATCAAAGACAATTGAGGCTTTCTCTGCGGCATAATTTACATGTGCTTCCTTTACGCCTGTTACTTTTATTAAGGCCTTCTCGATAATAAGTGCACACGACGTGCAGTGCATTCCAGAGAGCGAAAGATTAACCTTTTTCTGTGCACCTCCTTCTGAAAGTTTGTTATCCGTGCTTGTTTTTTCTGTACTTATTTTTTCCGTAGGCGTATTTGTTTCGTTCACAAAATGATGGAAGTGATGTATTATTAGTTCGGGTGAGTTCTTCTTTTTCTCTTGTTCAAATACTGCAGAATAACCTGCCTTTTTAATTGCTTCTATAATATCTTCTGTAGAATTTTTATCCTCGTCAAGAAGCAGGGAACCCTTTCCAGTTTTATAATCTATTTTTACCTCAGAAACTCCACTTAGTGTTTGAAGTTCATCTTTGATGATAATTTCACATGAAGTACAGTGCATTCCCGAAACAATAAAATTAAATGTTTTTTGCATACATATATTATGAACTACTAACGATTTTATAATGTGTGTCTGAAAGGGCGAGAGTAATTTCGGACAGTTCTATTTTCCTATTTGCAGAAATGGTTATCTTGCCAGTTTGTATATTTACACCAACTCCCTGGATACCGTTGATTGTTTTGAGTCTTTTTTCAATAACAAATTGACACGAACTACAGGTAATGCCAGAAAGAGTAAGTTTTGTTATATGTTCCATAGATAAAACAAATTAATAATAATAGTTTCGAAAGTAAATTTTCTCTGAAGCATTATTTTTTTTGTTGATGATCGTCTCCGTGATGCATCCCTTTCATCATAAAAATATGCATAAGGGGACACGCCAAAAATATACCAAAGGTAATTAAGGTATTTGGCGGTACTTTTAATAAGTACAACGCAACAAGCACGGCTAACACAACACCGCACACAACCACTGTTTTATTATTCATACAAACATTAATCAAAACTGGTAATTACTTCTCGTTCTTACTAAAGAATTCTAAGCTCCATCCAAATAAATATCCAATTAACCACGCTGCCGCGGCAAAACTTATTCCGCCAAGAACAAATCCAATAAAGGACATTTCGGTGTTAACAATAATTTCTTCTCGAAGTCCCATAAACCATAAACGACCAACCGCAGTGGTAACGTCGGGAAACAAAAACATTCCTGCTGTACAAACTGTCCATAACACGCCACTTGTAAAAGAGAAACTTGCTGCAAGTGTATTTTTAGTGCATTTCATTTTTTTCATCTCCTTCCTAGGGATCGTCAATTACACTCCGCACCCACTTCCTTGACTGGGTGGTTGCGGAATAATTCCTTTATTTGAAAGCCATTGTTTTGCTGCTTGCCAACCGGATGCAGATGAATACGTTTGTCCTAATAATTTTTGGGCAGGAATTTTGCTGAAAGTAATATCTTCTTTGTTTTTAAAATAGAGGGCAAGATCGTAATAATTTCCGGGAAACCAAAAAGCATTAAAATATTTTCCCGCTTCGTACATATCTGCCTCAGTTGCTCCTGATTTACTCATGAGTTCAAGTACTGCAAGAAGCGCCATACCGTGGTTACAGTCGGGAAATGCGGTAGAGTTGTTACAACATGGTCGATATATTGTTGCTGCAACTTTTTGTACTTTTGCTTCCTCCTCAGAGCTTAGTTGTAACACATCCTCTGCAGCAAAATAATTCATAGCATCTGTTTTACCAAGTGTCCACCCACCCGTCGATGCAAAATTTCCAATTTGATCTGCACCATATTGTGCAATTTGACCTTCAGTAAGAATACGTGTTTTGTTTAGTAGACCAAGTGCCCAGAAAAAATTGAGTAAAAATCTCGCATTTTGTCGATTTATTATTATACGCTCTTCGCTTCCTTTGGTAAGCATAGCTATCTGTTCACTAGTGAGTGGGTGCTCCAGTTTTTCATATATCGTCTTAAATTTCTCCAAATCTATTACTCCATTT
>CAYHPU010000042.1:1563-8751 GCA_964358525.1 uncultured Gammaproteobacteria bacterium | reverse complement strand
ATCTGCAACCCAAAAGGATAAGGCAGAAATCCCCAACTCAATAAAGAAATAGAGAGCTACTCCAATTGAAACAAATAGAAATAACAGCGATAAATTAACTAAAGAATGGGGGATAAAAAAGTGCGGTTTGAATATCAAAACAATGAGGCTGATCTCAACAACTGAAAACGCAATGTTAACAACTTTGTCTACCGCCTCTTGGGTAAGGAGATAGGCAAAAAAAGATATTGGCTTCAGTAAGAAATTGATAATATCTCCACTGCGGATAAGTGCCGCTACCTCCATTGCTTTACTTGAAAGAACTATCGCACTCACTACGTTAATCGCCAATACGTATGTGATCATTTCATCTTTGCTGTATCCAAGTGCATTTGTCCGATTAGAGTAAATAGAGCTCCAGAGAAAGAAAACGATCAAGAAATTCAAAACTACTCGCACCCGCCACAAAATAAAATTAAGGCGGTACACCACATATTGGTCAATTGTTACTTTCATAATTCGAATAATTGCGCGCAGTGACATAGAGTCATTATAGTATAATGATGACGCTCTTGGAGGAGTCGCATAGTGGCCTAGTGCACAGGTTTGCTAAACCTGCGTTCCGCAAGGAACTCGCGGGTTCGAATCCCGCCTCCTCCGCAGCGCAAGAAATTGCTTCGCAATTTCAGCGCTGCTGTCGCGTTTAAATTTCGTCAGAAATTTATTACGCGACGCCTTCCTTCGCTTATGTTTTATTACACCTATATTCTTAAAAGCCAAAAGAATAATAGCCTTTATATTGGATACACTTCTGACTTGAAGAAAAGACTCAAAGAACACAACTCAGGAAAAAATCAAGCAACGCGACCTTTTCGACCATATGTTCTTATATTTTATGAGGCGTTCCTCAGTAAGATTGATGCTCAAGACAGAGAAAGATATCTAAAAGGAGGATACGGAAGAAAAACAATCAAGGTCATGATAAAGAACTGTCTGAAGGAAGACAATGTCCACTTTGCACACTTTAGGACACTACAACAGGCGAGTTGACAAATATTTTTAAAGCAGTACAATTCCCGCAACTTAACTTTGCGTTTCACTTAGGGCATTACTATTCGTCGTCACCTTAACATGCGAGCGGTAGTAATGCTCTTTTTTTATGCGAAAAGTTGCATACTTACTTTTTGTTTCAAGTTAATAAGTTTCTTCAGTTCTGTTCCAAATCCCTTAATATCTCCGTGACGTAAATCTACTTTCAAATTAAATACTTTCCTCTCTTGATTTTTTCGCCTCATATAGCTATTCAAACATATTCTAAAACCAGTGTCAAGTCCTATAATAAATAAACACCACTCTATAGGACTACCTATAGTATATCAATATAAATATAGGCTTCTGCAGCACTAAATAAAATCAAAAAAATCAGTGTGGATAACGGGAGAATAAACTAAATACTCGAAAAAGAGGCTAGTAGCGGATAGTGATCAGATTTTTCCCTGTCGAGTCGCTCTACTGGATGAGAACCACACCCTCGACACAAAATATAGTCAAGCTTGACACGAAGATTAAAAAGCCCGAGCACCCTTGTTACACAGGTGTAATCTATATCTGTAGTAACTTCTGAAAGCCCATTCTGTAAAAAGGTTTCTTCAAAATTTTTCCGTTTATATGCATAATTAAAGTCTCCCGTTATGAGTACTTGTTTGTTCTCATCTTGTTGTACATAGTCCATAAGTGTGCTTATTTGCCGGTCACGTGTTCTGTTTGTCGCCTGCATTGCGGTTAAATGAAGATTGTAGACTGAAAACACAGTGTTCGTATCTTTCCGCGTAAAAACTGTCTTTAAGACGGTACGCCCTCCCCCTTTACTCATACCAAACACCAATAACAAAAATTCGTATAAACTTTTTGAAAGATTTATTGAAATACCATTTGAATACGTCACCGTTTGGGGATTATAGAACGTCGCAATGCCAAAAAACTTAAAAAATTTAAAAAAAGAATGTGAATAATCTGCCAAGTGATACCCTGTTTTCTCTATTTCCTTTATGGAGTGGTCGTTTATTTCAAATTCTTGCAGACAGATCACATCTGGATGATGTTTTTTGATAAGCAAAACAACTTCCGTCACTGCTCGACCAAAATAAATATTAAAAGTTAATAATTTAATAGGTTCTGTCATTTTGTGTCTTCATAATTGTAACCAATTCGTGTAGCGTTGTGCATTGTTCCGACTTTTTATCGGGCCGCATACGTTCAAGGCGCGGAAACCGCAGTGCAAAACCAGCAGTATGGGTAGGAGACTTGGTTATTTCGTCTGCACGTATTTCCACAACAATAAAGGGGTTGACCCATTGGTCTACAGAAATAGATTTAGTAAGCTCGTATGTATTTGGTACTTTTTCAGACGTATGTTCATCACAAAGAATCCTAATTGCTTTCCACTCTTCATCTGTCAGCCCTGTCCCCACTTTTGCAACGGTTACAAATTTTTCTTTTTCTTCGTCAAATACGCCGATCAAAAAAGCTCCAATACCAAAGTTGGTTCGCTTCCCTTTTCCCAGGTCATACCCCATTACCACACAATCTATGGTGTCGTTAAGGTGAGACGAATAGCTGTGTTTGAATTTTATCCAATTCCACCCGCGCGCTCCCGCTTCATATTTACCCATAAGTTTCTTCGCCATAATTCCCTCAAGCCCTTCTGAGGTTGCCGCCAAAAAGAGCGATTCTATTTCTTCCGCAGTAGATACTCTTGTTATGGTAGTTGGGCGCACTATAGTGTCTTTATCAACCTCCTGTTTGGTAAATAACGACCTCAGTTCCTTTTCTCGCTCTTCGTATGGCGCCAGAAGTAACGATATCCCCTTTTTGTAGAGTACGTCGAATGCAAATAAATGAAGGGGGATTTTTTTACTTTTTTCAACTACATCATATTTCCGTTTCCGTTGGACCGTTTCTTGGAAGGGTAAATATTTACCATCTGCTGTGCTATACCCCACTGCCTCTCCTTCAAATATAACCTCTGTGGTGTTAATTTCTTTTTGAATTGCCGCAACAATATCAGGAAACATAGGAGTAACATCGTCCATATTGCGAGAATAGATGCGAACTGATGTATCCTTTAAAATATGAATTTGTAGCCGAAACCCGTCATATTTTGGCTCTATAGCACATGGCCCTATTTTTTCAAGAATATCTTCTGGTTTAGCTACTCGCTCCGCCCGTGCCATAAGAATAGGAATTCCCGGTTCGGGCCGAATATGAACGAGTCCTTCGGTGCCATGTTCCTTTAGTAGTCGCCCTACATATCCAATATCTGGTCGCACATTATATTTCTCTTCTATACTCTTGCGAAGTTCTTTTCCACCTGTAAGCATCCACGAATACGCGTCAAGTATAGTCATGTCTGAAAATTTTAAACGGAGATTTCCCGTTACAATGCGTACCAAATATTTACACGAGGTGGCATCAAGCTGGCGAAACAATTCGGAGAGGATAGCAAGTTTAGAGTCTTGTGCCCCATTCCCTGTTAACTTACTTAGCTTTTCAAGTAGTAGAAATACCTGGTGAATCGAGATTTCCTGGTCGGTCTCAAAAAGGCTTCGAGATGTTTTTCGGTAAAATTCTATAACTTCTCCCAGGTCTCCCTTTTTTTTAAGCTCCGCACGAATAGATTTTTCCTCAAGAGAAAACGAAACAACAAAAGCCTTAAAGGCAAGTTTTTCGGCAATACCAAACTCTTGTTTTACATATACAGGCACTACCCTACTCTGCAGCAAATAGGCAACTTCTTGAATTTCTTCAGGCGATAGTTTGGTAAAAAGCTCCGACAGTAATCGAGTGATTTCAAGTCGGGAGGAAATTCTTTCAATTTTATCGAAGTATTGAGAAAGTTCTGCAAAAAACATCATATGTTTACAGTTTATTGTTTACTGTTTATTGACCCCTAACTCCAACCTGGCAAGCGTAGTATATCAACTCCAACTATGCGAAGAAAGAGTACTGAAAAAACAAGAACAAGAAGTCCGACGATACACGAAGTTATAGCTTCTTGCGCTTTTTTCATAGCGTCCGCGCTGTCTCGGGAAATCATAACTTTAAGGCCATTAGAAATTATGCAGTAAAAAATAAAAAGCCCAAGCAAACCAGAAAATAACTCAAATACTTTTTTGGCAAGGTCGGTAACATTCGTGGGAAAACAGCCCAGCGCTGTCCAAATTGCTGCGTTCTCTCCGCTTCCCGCACACGCCACACACTTGGCTTTATATTGGTCTGGCACTGCATCGCACAAAGAAGTTGGAGTTGAAATACTTAGATTAATTGTTTTATCAGCGTCATCTCCAACGTCAGTAGAAGAAAACGCTGGAACTGGAGAAACCTCACCATCTGCATTTACTGTAAAACTTTTTGAGCAAAGCACGATACCATTGTCTTTTGCTTGTAACACTTGTACTGTATGCTTTCCAACTGATTGTTGAGTATCAGCAGTAAAAGAATCCCCATTTTGCATATAGCAATCAACCTTTCTGTTCACGCTCCCACAAAAAGGAAATTCTTTTCCATCAAGTAAAACCTTAAACTTATTGCTGCCAACACTTAATCCACCGTCATCTATTTTATCTCCAGAGATAGTTATCCTATCTTTATTAAATAAACTTTTGGGATTAGCTTCCGTTGAGGTACCAATTTTCAATTCACATTTATTTATTGGTCGCCGCTGTAAATTTAGTTTATATGTTCCTTGAACTGTTGTTTGACTACCACTCGTTGACGTTAAGCGTAGTTCAACTAAAACAATTCCTGAGGTTTTAAATAATTCACTAAAGCATTTGTTTGTTATATTGCCCATGCCCACCATATATGGTGGTGGCGGTAACTCCTTGTCATAATTCCATTTACCAAATGGAGTATTATTATCCAAAGCACCCCTGATCATTGTAGGACAATCTTGTACAGAAAAATAAAGTGAAACTTTTGAAATGCTGTCTATACCTCCACCAAAGTTCTTTAGACCTGTTTCACTTAACTTAACTAGTATCTCGTAGTTATTTATTGGCTCATTAAGTTTATTTCTTAAATAATATTTGCTTTCATCATAGTACACAGTGTCATTTGGTAAAGAACTTGAAAATTTAATTGAGTTGCTATAGTTGTTCACAGAAAGATAAACGCTTTCGATATACGAATTGCCCTGCGCATTTACAAATGAAGGGCGAAAAATCAATATAGAAAATAAACAAAAATAAAATAAAACTATTTTTTTCATCTTAAATACGGAATTTGCAAAATGGTTCCTCCAATTGTCTTAACTATAAACACCGAAAACAAAACGATAAGTAGTCCCAGTATTGCGCCATAAATATACCGCTTCCCCTCGTTCATTTTGTCCGGGTCGCCACGCGCTATCATAACCTGAAACCCCCCATATAAAATTCCTAAGAAGGCTACGGCAGAAACTGCCGACGTAATAAAATTCATAAAGAACGAGGCAAACCCGCCGGCATCTGTTGAAACACAACCAAAAACGGTATAAGACTTATTGGGATTTGGTGTTATAAGCAACGCATCATCTGGACTACTAGTGCCCGCATAAATACACTGTGCGCACGAATTCCAATTTGCCGGAGGCGTTGTACCTTGACAATAGCCACAGAGGTCACAAGTAGATTGGGCAAAGACGGGAATAGCTGATAGCTGATAGCTGATAGCTAAGACAAAGAAAAACACAACAAAAAGAAAGAAGCGCCTCATAGATTTAAGTGTAACAAATTAAAGAAAATGACCTAGAATATCTAAAACTCCATTTGCGTCTACAGATTGGCCAATATATGAAAAATCTGTCCCTTTTGACAAAACTAATTTTTTTAATTCTTCACTTCCGTTTTCTACCGCTCCTGCATATTTACACTCTTCAATATATTGCCAATCGCTGGTGCTGTCGCCTATTCCAAGTAGTTCTTCTGATTTAATATTCTCAGCTAAAGCAATTTCTAGTACCGCCTGTTTTTTGGATATGCCTTTTGCGGTAACAATGCCGAAGATATGGGGCAACGCAATAGGGTGAATTCCCCAACTGAGCGTTAAGATATCTTTGAAGAGTCTAAATAACTGAACTATTCTTTGTTTATCCTTTTCATTTTTCGCTATTGGCATTATTTTCACAATTTCTTGAAAATTAGATTCATCTGCCAAAGAATTTGTTATTACTGGCTCTCTTTGCAAAATATGCGTATGTGTTTTTGTTAACAGTGATATTTGATTTTTTTGAATAAAATAATCTTCTTGAGTATAAAATTCAACATACACATCATTATTGATGAATTCTGAAATAACTTTCTGTGCATTTTCTTTTTCTATTACGTGCTTTCTTAAAACTCGTTGATGTATTGGATCAATAATTATCCCTCCCCCGTTCGTAATATGAAGATTGTTTAAACCTGCGTCATTAATTATCTGCATAATAGAAAAGTGCGGTTTTGCTGTACACAAGACTATGGGAATCCCCTTCTCTCGCAGTTCTTTTAGTTTCTTAATTACTAAAGGGTGTGGAAAAGGAGAATTATATCCAATCTTCTCACCAACAATCACGCCGTCAATATCAAGAACGATTCCTTTAATCATATTTTTTAAAGTAATTCCGATATTTCTTAAATGAAAATTTAAAACCAGAATGGAGCGGTTGCGGTAATTTGTTTAATCTGAACCATCCAATTTCATCAATCTTCAGTGGTTCATTATTAATGACCTCTGATTTTTCAACGAGGATAAAAAAGGGTATCGCTATCCAGTGAGTTTTAACACCGTTATGTGTACGGAGAACAGAATGTGCAGGAACTTGCTTTTGGATAACGCCTTTGCACCCGTATTCTTCTGTTACTTCGCGCAACACGCTTTCTTCAAGCGATTCACCAAACTCTACCTGCCCTCCTCCGGGGTCCCATGCCCCATGTTCGTCTCGACAATTTTTACTTCGCTTATGGAGAAGAAAATTACCTTTTCCATCATTACAATAAAAAGGTGTTGTTACGCCAATATAGTCAGTACCTATTTTCATACTATTTTTGTTATGTCATTCCCGACCTGACTCGCCTCGCTGCGAAGCGGGTCGGGAATCCAGTTTCAGATTTAATTTTAGATCCCTGTGTCAAGCACGAGGATGACAATTTCAAATCATTTGAAATGCCGGTCTAGGAAATCTACAGTCAG
>CAYHPU010000042.1:0-1463 GCA_964358525.1 uncultured Gammaproteobacteria bacterium | reverse complement strand
CGAGGATGACAATTTCAAATCATTTGAAATGCCGGTCTAGGAAATCTACAGTCAGATTTATAACATCCTCTTGCTCGTTTTCAAAACAATGGTCTGCGCCTTTAATAAGGTGTAATTCTTTCGGCTCATGTGCGCGCGCAAACGCTTCAACTGATTGACCATAGGGAACATCGGTGTCACTATCTCCATGCAAAAACAAAACAGGACATACCATTTTTGAAGTTTCCTTTTCAACATCAATAGTTGGAATTTGATCAATAAACTTTTTCCCTACTTTATATCCATCTGTCAAAACGTATCCTTTTTCTTTAAGTTCCTTTTGTTCTGTCTCCCGATAATAATTCATAAATGCATCTTTTGAGAAATTAAACGTTGAGTACCAAAAAATAACTGCCTTAATACTTTCGTCATATGCTTTTGTCACCACTGTTCCACCCATACTTTTGCCAAGTAGTCCTATCTCTAGATATCCCAAAGACCGCATATGCTTAATTACTGTTCGGAGGTCATCTGTTTCAGATTCGACGGTCATGTCCCGAAAATCCCCATCGCTTGGGAGCGTCCCAATAAAACTAAAACGGAGTACCGCAAAATTGTGCTCCTGAAGTTTTGTCGATAAGTTCTTAGATATTTTGTCCTGCTCGTTCATGTCTCCTGTAAATCCATGCACCAAAATCATCAATTTTCTCGCCTCAGAATTTTCCAAAACTCCCTTTAAATTTAAACCTCGTACTTTTATTTGGATATTTCTCGTCATTGAAGGTTATTTTACACTTTGTAATCTGAATGCAAGAATATTTTTTGCCTTTTCATTCGGATACGCCCATGCTTGTTCGAATAATTCAAAGGTTACCTTTCTGTTTTTATACGCAGGCAATCCGGGATCGTGAAGAAAATAACCCACTTCATCGTTCCCTGTTATCACGACAAAGTGACCTGTGTAACCGCCCTTTTTATCTAATACCTCGCTGTTGATATTACAAATTAAAAGGTAGCCCAACTTTAATAGTTGAATTATGTCTTTTTTTTCAGGAATTCTATTTTCAATTTCTATCTTTTCTTGAAACTTCTGCGCGTATTTAACTTCCTGCTCAAGGTTGCTATTTTTTATTTGCTCCTCACTCACTTTTTTACCAAAAAAAATGGACAAATATTGCTCCTTTTTTTCGACGAATTGTTGATAATTGAAAATTTCAATATCCACCACTTCCAAACCTTTTTGCTGCAGCCACAATACCCCAGCCATAGGCCATGTCCACAAATCTTTGACTTTTGCAGTATGATTGTCTAACTCGTCCCATGAATAATCTTCCTGTGGCCAGAAATGCTTTGCAAGCATTTTTATGCACGCTTGAAAACAATGCGTATTGTCAGCGTTGGGATAAAAAGGAATAGTTGTGTTCATGTGTACCGTGTCCAGGGGGATGGATTCGAACCATCGTAGGGAAAATCCCGCAGGTTTT
>CAYHPU010000041.1:0-8902 GCA_964358525.1 uncultured Gammaproteobacteria bacterium | reverse complement strand
ACTGAACACTCTTTAACAACTCGCGCATAATGTTCAATGTTAGCGGACGTCGGAACAATTTCGAGAAGCTGAGAGAGATAGCTTTTTCCGCCACTGTCTTTATAGGTACTTTCTTTTTTAAGCTCGTGCGAGAGTGTCAAAATATCTATTGGCCTGTTTTCTACATACAGCTTTAACATAACGTCATAAATTACCGCGTTCTCCTTAAAGTAGAAATGGTCTATCTTTAAATCTTCAGTAATGAGGGAAATTGAGGAAGGGTCAATAAGTATCGCGCCAAGTACCGATTGTTCGGCCTCCTGATTTTGTGGTGGTAGTTTATTTGAATCGTCTGACATTAGTTAATAGTTAAGAGTTGATAGTTGATAGTTAAGAGAATTCTTTTCTTAACTAGTAACTAGTAGCTATTAACTAAAATCTGTCTAATAACACCACTTCTCTCTCTGGTAATTTCTCAACCGAAATATCCAGTTTTGAAACGGGCGCCAGGTCTTTCTTTCCAACGAGAGACAGGAATTCATCAACGCCTAACAATTTTCCAAAGGCCTCTTGGTTTAACTTTGGATCGTTGAAATGCATAGGGATTAAGATTTCGGGCTTGATGATATCTGCTATTTTCACGGCGGTTTTTGCGTCAATAGTATAAAAGCCGCCAACTGGAATTAAAAGTATGTCTGCATCTTTAATATTCTCCATTAACTCGTCGTCAGGAATGTGTCCAAGATCTCCTAAGTGAACAATGGTAATTCCGTCTGCAATAATTTTAAAAATAATATTTTCTCCACGCTCCTTCCCTTTTGCGTCGTCATGGAAACTTTGATATCCAATTATCCGCACGCCTTTTCGCTCATATTCGCCCGGAAAATCAAAAACTACTTTCTCTCCACCAACCGCATCTGTCTGATTATGGTCTGGGTGCTGGTGAGAAACGGTGACGATAGATGCCTCAACTGAGGGGAATTTAATGCCTAGCATTTTGGTGTCAAATGGATCGGTTACAATATCCGCGTTTTTAGTTTGGATAAGAAAGGAAGAATGTCCACAGTATTTTATTTTCATAGTACGCGTAAGTGTAGCAAATCGAAAATATTTTTACAAACATAGTAAACGCACACAGATTCAGTTAAATCGGGATTCTCGAACTTTCTTAACTATACTATTAATTATAGTATCTTGTTCTAACTTTTTTATTCCTTCAATCCCCTCTTTTACTCTATGAGGAGAAATGTCTGTTCCTGCATAATATTCAAATTGATCGTGCGCTTGATCAGACAGTAGTTTAATAATTGCGTCAACTTGTGTCGCACCGTCTACATGTAAGCCCAACCCATCTGCACTCATAGTAATAAAGCCAGCGCGTACCAATTTGTGTAATATGTAAATAGCTGTATAGTAATAACGCCCACTGGATCCCTCCTTATTTTTGTAACCTAAATAACCGAGGAGTGTGCCAATCTTTGCATATACTAAATACTTTCGCATCTTAGTGTTACTTTCTTCTGTGTCGCCCCACTTTACATCCTTATAAAGATAAACCGCGCCAAGTTCCGCCTTTGTTTCCTCTAATGTATCAGCCGCAGTACCAGCTCCAATCCTTTTATTTACACTCTCAGTTTCCGTAGAAAATATCCCATGTGCAGTTTCGTGAGCTGCTGTATCAATTTTTGCAGCTTGAGCATATATTTTTAGATCAACTTTCTTCACGTTTAAAACGAATTCCAACAAAGGAACTTCTAAATTAATTGCAAATTCTGAGATCGTATTTGGGTGTATAAGACATGAATTACTGTCAGACTCGCCCCGAGTATTCCAAAACAAATTAGGACCTGTTGTTACCACCGTATCATCAATAAGTGGCTTGGGAGAAATACATTCGTTTTTATTCCTGTTCTTTTTACATTCATCGAATACTTTCTGTGCTTGCAGCTGAAATTCAACCATATATGCTTCCAGCTGTTTTGTGTCTGCAGTTCTTAAACCCAGTCTCAATTCAACATCAACCTTATCTGCATCTCCAGCTACTGAAGAGGTTCCTTGAGGGTGGAGTACAGTATTTACTCCATTTGGAAGTTCTCGACAGAGTTCATCAAGTTTCTGCCACATTCTATCTACTTTTTTCAAGTCTGTTTGGTTAGACTTAAATGCCATAGAAAATTTCCATAAATATGCCGATAATTGACTATTGTCTGCGTGAAGATCCCCACTCTTAACCAGTTTGTCAATCTCATCTGCTACAGTACCCATTAGGTGAGATATTCTTTTATATTCTTGTGTAAATAAACTTTTGTATGAAATTAACTTTGACTTCTTGCTTCCAGCTGTAAACGCTTCATACACTCTTTCTCCTCCATCGGTCCCTTTGCTGGCTAATGGAGTTGCCTGCATTCCTCCTCTTTGTGCAGCGAGAGCTACTTGTTTAATAAACGTATGATCAAAATATTTAATTAACCCTCCTGAAAGCAGAAACATTATGTTGTATTCCTGTTTAGAGATTCCTGACTTGCTGAAAAGATCTATAGCTAGTTTAGTATTTTGAGCAACGTCTACTTCACTTAATTTTAGAATCGTTCGGTGCACCGCAACAACCTTGGCCATTTGCCATTCTGCCGAACACAACAATAAAGTTTGCCATTTGCCATAATCTCGCAGTTTAAGATCTTCGTATTGACTGAATTGCCTCACGCGAAAAAGCTTTGTATGCGGAACCTGTTCACCCAGATAGTCATGAAGCATAGGAACTACGTCTGTTTCCCATGTGCCCTCGATACTATTATCAACTTGGAACAGTAATTCATCTAAGCTACTAACCGTTTTCTCTTGAACCAAGTGAACAAGCTTTTCAATTTCTCTGCCAGCATTTTCTGCCAATGTCTTTCGTATTGAGCGTGGTAATTCCATAATTTCTCCACGCGCTCTATTTTCCGAAGCTTGCTGAGTGTGTAAATCAACTAAATTAGTTTCGTGTATTGTGGGTTTGTATGTACTACTCTCGTTCATTTTGATATAATATAACATATTATCTCCCGTTCCAACAACCTATGAATCCTTTTATTGACTACTTTAATTATATAAAGGACTTACGGAAGGCATGTAAAAGTAGTGGGCTTTCGTGTAAAAAAATAGGTGAAATACACACTAAGGCTGGCACGTACCCGCTGTACGTTATCGTTCATCAGCCAAACTTATCTCGGAAATTTGCATGTATTTCCGCAGGTATTCACGGAAATGAAATTGCGGGTCCCCTTTCGGTACTGGAATTTGTGCGAAACCAAAAAGATACGATTAAAGAATGCAGGAGTAATGTCATTATATTTCCTGTTATAAATCCTGTCGGATTTGATAAAAACAGGCGGATTAATTACAAAAACTTTGATCTCAACAGACACTCTTTTGATAAGAATCCACCGAAGGAAATTAAACTGCTTTTAAAATTTCTTCGTTACAAAAACATTGTGTTCTTTCTCTCGCTGCACGAAGATATTGATGCAAAAGAGTTTTACATTATCTATCATTACCGCCGTTATCCCATTTATAATAAACTACTGCGTATTGCATCTAAATACTGTCCACTTATGAGTAATAAAACGTGGGAGGGCGATGCGGTTGTAAAAAGCGCAATTCTTGACACAACAAAAAAAGGGTATATGGAGTTATTCATGCATAAAAAGGGCGTTAACTTTAATGTATGCACGGAAACTCCTATGAAATTGCCGCTTTCAACTCGTATAAAATGTAACTCGGCGCTTGTCGATTTTATTTTTAACTTACAGCAGGTTTCCTTGTAAATGGAAGTAGGGAGGATTGTTTTTATATCTCATAATAGCCATACGAATAATTTCTTCAATAAAGTCTCCATACTTCATTCCAACGAGCTCGGCACACGCTGGCACGCAATCTTCGATATTAATTGACGGGTTCGGATTTATTTCAAGAACATAAGGATTGCCGGAACTGTCTACTCTCACTTCCGCTCTTCCATAGTCATGGAGATCAAGTATATTATACGTATCTAGTGCAATTTCACTGATAACCGATTCAACTTTTTTGCTTATATTTTTTGGTGGTCTTTGGATAATGATTTTATGATAAATTTCACTGTTCTTCCATTTTGCATCAAATGGATATATGTGCCAATAGCCCTCTGGCATATTACTAAAAACGGATCGAGACAATGGAAGTACTCGAAAATCGCGCTCGTCGCTACCAAGAATTGAAACATCATACTCGTCGCCTTCAATGTACTCTTCAATAAGGGCCGGCTTACCCATCTTTACTATTATTTTTTCCATTTCCCGCTGGAGTTCCTGCTTGTTAGTTACCACCGAATCATTTGTTATTCCAATGGAATTATCAGTATTTCCCGGTTTGACCATGAGCGGGTACTTTAAATCTGTCCGAAGATCATCGTCCATAGTATATGCATAATCCCACTTTGGAGTTGGAATGTTGTGGTAGGCAAGTAACTTTTTTACTCTAATTTTATCTATGCACAAAGCAAGAGTCAGCGGATTTGAACCCGTATAGGGAATTTGCAGCGAATCAAGTATGGCAGCTGCATGCGGCTCAAGTAAGCTTGAATCGTTAATCCGCTCGCAGACATTAAAAACTAAGTCGACATCACTTTCCTTCATTTCATTAAACGTTTTCGATAAGTTGTTAAAGTCAAAGAAAGAAGTTTTATACCCTCTTTCTACTAGTGTCTTTTCAATATTATTTCCGACAGACATGAGGTCGCTCTCAACTTCGTTTCCATCCCCATTATAAATGTTACAGGCGATACCAATGTGAAGCTTACGTAAATCACGGGGAGACATCTGACGTATATTTTCAAGCTTTGCTGCACGAATATACTTCTCCTTTTTTAACGAAGCAAAACTTCCGCTGTGTTTCCGAACTGTTTTTCCAACCGATGAAGCAGGATCAAATTTCACCACTTTATAGGTTATGTAGGAAAGCGCATCCTGCAGGTTATCCTGAACATCAACAGGACTCTCGCCGCTCACGAGTACCCATCCTAAGCTTTCGGGTCCGTCGGGCTGTACAAGTATAGTATCACCTACTTTTTTATTAATTTGAATATCTTCGAAATATTGCTGTTTTTTAAGTTCATCGCTAATGTCAAGCTGGACTAAAACACCAGAACTCTCTGGATACATATCCCATCCAATAATATATTTCCTCGGTTCGTGCGGAGTGCGTATTCGGATAAAAATACCAAATGCAATTCTAATAGAGTTTTCTAGTAGATCAACTCCCCACGTACTCTTGATATAGGAATATATATAATCCCCACCCATGCGCAAGTTAACTTCAAGAGGAACCGGCCCATTTTTTGTGGATTTCGCCTCAAAATGAATGCAGCCATTCTGAATACCGAGCCGCTCAAGAGTTTCTTCCACCATTTGCAGTAAATCTCGTTGATCTTTATCCGGTAAGCTGGAAGGAATAGCCTGCCCGCTATCATAAAAAAATGAGCCCCTTGATTTATTGAAATTGTCAGAAATTGAAGAAAATTTAAGTTTTCCGTTTTGAAGTAAAACATCTATATCGACTTCGTCTCCATCTATGTATTCCTCAATAAAAATATCGAGACCGTCAAATAAAGAAGATTGCAAATCGGGAGAAATATTTGTTTTTACAAATTCATAGTATTGAATAAGTTCATCGGGGGTATCTACCCGTACAACCAAAGAACTCTCGCTTCCGTATGCCGGCTTAATGACTACGGGAAATTTAAAGTGAGATTTAGCATATTCCACGTCCTCAATCGCCTTCACTAGCTTGTGTTTGGGAGCAGGTATTCCATTTTGTAAACAAAATTCTCGAAACAAGTATTTATTCCGGGTTTGTTTTGCAACCTTGAAGGGAATCCCTATAAAGTCAAATTTGTCAACAATTTTTGATGTTAAGAGCACATCGTCTTCCCAAAAAGTAATTACGCCATTAATTTTTATTGAAGGGTTTGTATTTACAAAATCCGAAAGTGAAGAAATTGCATCTCGGTGATTGGTTGTATCTGCGAGTATCCAATGGTCAACATATGGTTGCGCCCAATTTTTTTCTTTGTTAAGAACAACGAGTATCAGTCCCAGTTTTTTTAAACGTTGAAATATAAATTTCTTTTTACTGTAACCCGTATTCACTACTAATATCACTTTGCCCTTTAAATCTGCATCTTTTTCTTCGCCCTCTTTAAATTCACTCATTATTAAAAACGTTACAAATTAATAAATATTCGATATGACATTATTGCCCTTTTAAAATTATTGTCAAGGAATTTATAGATAAAATCCTGTAATTTCTGTTGACACGTTTTGCAAATATGTTATTGTAAAAAAATGTTTAAAAAATCTCCCTATGAGTAATGGTCAGACAGACAAACCTCCATTACAGAAAACGAATAATGCTAAATCTGTTCTCTATATTTATGTCTATAACGTTATAGAAAATGAGTGGCAATTTATAAAGAACTCTAAAAACAAGGATAAAATTGCTCTCGAAATTGACTGCAGTGAAAACGACGCAGATTTGTTTTACATTGGCGAGGCAACCAATAGTGATTTGCTCTATATTTCTCCCAAAAAAAGCTCAAGTTATTTTCTTCAGTACGTAACTTCAATTATGGGAACAAGAAATACAACGGCAATATATCCCAGAATTCATTCACATCTTATCTGCGATGATTTACTAAAAGACGCAAAAACATTGAAACACATAGTGAGCAAGTGCAAATCGTACGATGAAGTTATTCTGACAAGCTACTCAACCTCGGAGCAGTTTTACAAACTTAAAATTAAATTAATCAAACTAGGTCTGCCAATCTCTACTCCTGAGGCTCCAGATTTTGAAAACGCATGGACAGTTAATTTTTTTGGGAGTAAGTCTGGTATTCGACAACTTGCTCAAAAGAGCGCTAATAAGGAACCTGACTTTGTTATGCCCGATGGTTTAATTTGCACAGGTAAATTCGAAGCATCAAAAATAGCTGCTAATAAATACCTCAATCAAAACGGTGTGGTGATAAAATCGGACAAAGGTTGTAGCGGAGACGGCTTATTTATCTTTAGAGATGGGGATTTGTCTAAAGATTATAAACTCTGTGAAAAAGAAATTTATGAGAGGTTTAATGGAGAAAAATATTGGGAAAATCTTCCAATAATTATAGAGGACTATATTCCCGCTAACTTCACTCAAAACGGTGCATTTCCAAGTATTGAATATAGAATCCACAAAAACGGGAGAATTGAAATGCTCTATTACGGAACAATGATTGTTTCGAAAGAAGGTACATACAGGGGAATTGAAATTCACGAAAGCATACTCAATGACAGAGTAACTGCTCAAATAGTTGATATGGGCTATTACATTGCGGAGCAATATGCAGCAGCCAAATATAGAGGATATTTTGACATTGATATGATTGTAGGAAAAAATAATCAGCTTTACGTAACTGAGTCTAATACACGTAATACAGGTGGCACACATATTTACAAAATTGCTCGTAAATTTTTTGGAAAGGATTTTATGAGTGAAACGTATATTTATTCCAGGCTTCCTTACTATATTACGCCGAAAAGAAAAATCTCTTTTAAGGAATTACTTACGTCTCTACAGCAGTATCTTTTTTCTCCCAAAATAAAAGAGGGTGTAATATTACATTCTGAAATTAGATTAAGAGAAAATCGTGTTCCTTATTCGATATTTGGAAGGAGTAAAAAAAGAGCGTATGAAATAAATACAAAAGTAATGGAGATATTGGATTCAATAAAATAAATAAGTAGAGAAATTTATTCTTGAGGAGTTTATTAAACAAGTAATTTTGCAATAAACCCCTCCTTAGTGTATTACACCAATTTATTTCGTACTGCATCTAATTTCTTATCGAAAGTAAATAAATCCATGCCGTTTTGCTTTGAATAAGTTGCTAGATATGCATCGTGAAAACTTATTGAACTTTCCTGCCATAATCTAACTGCCATTAATAATGTTATTCTCTCCTTAATATGAAAGTAAGAAACCCGTAGGATACTTGCAATCATTGATTGTGTAATCTTGATCGGTAATTTATACACACGAAGCAAAACATGCGAAACCTCAAAAAGAACCGAAGGAATAATAACGAGCTCTAACTTGCCAGATTTAGCTAACTCGACAAGTTTGCCAACTTTCTTAATTTGACTCTTGTTGTCATTAAGCAAAAAACGTAGAAGTGGATTTGAATCAAGCAGGTAATTTTTCATTTTGAATATATTCATCTGCAACAGCTTGAGCAGCGGCTTCTTTCTCAAGTTCAATTACTCTCTGAATAGACTTGCCTTTTAATGCATATTTACTTAAAGCCCCACGCATTGACATAAAATCAATAGATGGTTCAATGATTAGTTTGTTTCCCGAGGGGTACATGACAACTTGACTATTTAAACCTACTCCGAGTAGATGTCTATATTCTGTAGGAATACTAATTTGACCTTGTGAAGTTACATTAACAAATTTCATAATGAAATTATTTCACTTTCCATTACTTTTGTCAAGTTTCATTACTTCTAAGATATTCTATTACCCTCGTGTACGTTCTCAAATTATGAATAGTAGCAAGGCGGTAGGCCAGAGTTTCTTTGATTTTAAATAGATGATGCAGGTATCCCCTACTATATTTTTTGCAGGTGTGGCAGTCACACGAAGGAGAAATGGGATTTGTATCATTCTTAAATACTTCGCGCGTAATATACATTTGTTGATGTGGTTGATCACTCTCTGGCTCAAAGATGTATAGCCGTTCGTGACGCGCATCGCGCGTCGGCAATACACAATCAAACATTGTGTATCCCATTTTATGACCTTTTATGATATCTTCCGGCTTGCCCACACCCAAAGCAAATTTTGGCTTACCAACCGGTAGTAG
>CAYHPU010000040.1:0-8974 GCA_964358525.1 uncultured Gammaproteobacteria bacterium | reverse complement strand
CTATCGACGACTGCTCAGCCGATGAAATAAAACACATGGTTCCGCATATAATTGGCATGTTTGATGAGTTGCGTACAGTAAACACATTAAACACTTCTGGATACGGCGGGTGGGACGAAAATGGAAACGGTACTATGAAAAGTTGGCGCGAATCTTTACTTAACGTTGCAAACGATGATCTTAAAAATAGAGGTCATGGGTGGAATGCAAAACTTTCCGCCTCAGAAGCCGGCAGTAGAATTTTCGATTTGGGATATAAAAAGCTCACTGATTTAATAGGGTATTGTCCAGAGATTCGTCACGTTATTCATTCTGATCTCCTCCATTTTAACGTTCTCGTCGACAATAACCAAATAACTGCCGTAATTGATTGGGGTTGCGCCAAATATGGTGATTTTTTGTATGACGTTGCGTGGTTTACCTTCTGGTCTTTTTGGTATCCTTCGATGAATAGAATTGATTTTAAAAAAGTGGCTCTTCGTCATTACCAGAAGGTTGGGCTCGAAGTTCCAAATTTCGAAGAACGGATTCGGTGTTACGAACTCCATATTGGGCTCGACGCCATAGCTTATTCCGCGTTCAAAGAAAACTGGAACTTTATCAAAGCCGTCGAAAAACAACTCGTCTCTCGACTGTCTTAGTTACTTTAAGAAAGAAAACGTTTCTTGCCAGGTACGATTTTGGTCGTCCCCTATAATTGGATATTGGCCAATATTGAAAAATGCAAATTTGTCCAGTATTTTCTTGTCCGCAAGAAAATATCGAATTCCGTTTGACTTACTATAATGAGGAGGACACTCTTTTGGAATTTCTCCTGGCTCTCTGTTAAGTTCTGTCGGTTCTGGATATCCAATTTGCGCTACTTCAAAATTTGGTGCAAATTTTCCGCTATATTTTTCTACAAAACACTTTTCTTTTGAAATATTTTTTAGAAAAAATCGTTCAATGGCTTGTGATAATGTTTCTGTTTTATCTTTATCAAAGATCGCCACTGACTGTCCCTTCTCGCAGGCATCATCTTTTATATCGTACGTTACACAAATGGTGTTTTCCTTCGGTAATATGTATGTGTTTGTCGAGTCCAGTTTTCCGTTATCAATATAGGTAAACGTAATTCCCAGTTTGGGAGATGTGTAGCGCATAACCGTCCCCTCTTTTGTTACTAGCACTTTTTCTTTTGTGTCTGGTTCAGATATCTTAATTGTAGGAGGCGCAATCACCTTAACGTCAGTTGTGTCTTTTTTTATCGTAGGTGAGATTTTTTGAGTTTTATAGAAAAATACTCCTGCTGAAATAAGTAAAAGTGCTGGAACAAAGAACAAAATTATTTTTTTCATGGAAAGATTATACAAAAATTCAAATTCCGAAAGCACTTTTTAATAGACATGAATTGTGATTTAAGTTACAATATGTACATGAACAAAAAAATAGTTCTTCTTTTTCTTGCCGGAATAGTTCTTGTCGGCGCCTTAGTAGTTGTATCTCAGAAAAATGAAACAAAAATTGCACCGGCTAATATCGTTTCAACACCTTCACAAACATCGTATAGAGCTTTCACACAAAAAGCATATGAAAAAGCACTGCAAGAAAACAAAATTATTTTTCTCGATTTTTATGCCAATTGGTGCCCTATATGCCGCGGAGAAGCTCCAGAACTTGAACAGGGTTTTTTACAACTCAACAATCCTAATGTGCTGGGTTTCCGCGTTAATTATAAAGATGATGAGACCGATGATGATGAAAAAAAATTGGCAAAAGAGTTTTTAATTTCGTATCAACACACAAAAGTAATTCTTAAGAACAGAAAAGAAATTCTTCGCGACGGAGACGTATGGGATAAAGAAAAGGTTATTAAAACACTGCAGTCTTTATAAAATGATTCTGTATCTATTCGCCTTCGTTTCCGGTTTACTTACTATTTTTGCCCCGTGTATTTGGCCGCTTCTTCCGGTAATCCTTGCCTCTTCCGCAACAGGAGGAAAACAGAAACCAATGGGAATTGTACTCGGAATTATTATTAGCTTCGGGCTTTTGACGCTTTTCCTTTCTTCTATAATCAAAGTTTTGCCATTTGATACAGAGATTCTTCGTTATGTGGCAGTTTTTATAATTGGTTTTTTGGGTTTGTCTCTTTTAATACCCGTACTATCATCTCTTCTTGAAACACAGGTAAGTAAGTTGGTAAGCAAAATAAATCCCGGTACTAAAAATGGTTTTGATTCTGATTTCTTAAACGGTCTTATTACCGGTCTATCTCTTGGAGTAGTATGGACACCGTGTGCCGGACCAATTTTAGGCACAATTGCAACCCTTGCGGCAACGCGCGCAGTTTCAGCAGAAGTTTTTTTTGTGACACTCTTTTATGTAACTGGGGTCGGTATCCCTCTTTTTGTATTTGCGATTAGCGGGCAAAAAATTGCCACACATACGAAACGGTTTAATTCAAGTACCGGCCGTATACAACAATTATTTGGCCTTGTTATGATAATAACCGCTCTTCTTATTGCAACAGGGTATGACAGAACTCTACAGGCAAAACTTCTCAATCTATTTCCTTCGTATTCAAACATTTTGTATAAATTAGAAAGCGCACCGCAAGTAAAAACAGAGCTGGACCGGTTAAAAAACAGACCTACTGATGCACCAAATACGCTGTCGAACCTCGGAATGGCGCCCGAATTTGCTGGGATTTCAAATTGGCTCAATTCCAAAAGGCCGCTTACAATGCAGGAGCTTCGCGGGAGAGTAGTACTGGTGGACTTCTGGACATATACATGCATAAACTGCATTCGTACGCTCCCATACATAAAGGAATGGCACAAAAAATATGCTTCAAAGGGTCTTGTTGTTATTGGAGTACATACGCCAGAATTTGAATTTGAGAAAAAAAAAGAGAATGTACAAAATGCAATTTCTCAGTACGAACTCACCTACCCGGTCGCACAGGATAATAATTATTCCACCTGGAACGCATTCAACAACCAATACTGGCCTGCAAAATATTTAATAGATAAAAATGGAACAATTCGCTATACGCATTTTGGGGAAGGTAACTACGAAGAAACAGAGCGAGTTATTCAAGAACTTCTTGGAGAAAAAGTAACTACGAATCAGGAATCTGTATTATCTGTTCCGTCCTTACTATATGACAACGCTCCCCTTACTCCCGAAACATATCTCGGATTTTCGCGCGCAGATCGGTATACCAATACAAAAGATGTTATCCCGCTTCATTTTGTCCGACTTTCAGGAGAATGGAATAGTCAGAGCGAGTATATTCAATCGGGAAAAAATTCTGTAATGGAAATACGTTTTTCTGCACAAGATGTTTACCTCGTTATTACTCCACAAACACTGTCTGATACTTTAGCAGTGTCCATCAACGGTAAGGAAATTACTGCTGAAAATGCGGGCAAAGATGTACAAAGCGGAAAAGCTAAATTATCTGAAGCTCGTCTCTATCACCTTGTTCACTTCTTAACAACAAAAGAAGCGGTTCTAAAACTTGAATTTCAACAACACGGAACAAAAGCATTTGCTTTTACATTTGGTAAATAAGTTTGCACCATGAGTCGTCATTAAAAAACTTTTTTCTCCATAACCAGTATTCGCATCCCCACAACAACACCTGCTCCGCATTTATTTTTTTTGCGTGATCAAAATTCACTACTAAGTGCTGTAAATTCATACTTTCGGGTTTACTCCAGGGTTCTGCTTGAAGCTCTGTAATCCACACGGGTTTTTTACAACCTAATACAAACAACATGTAGTTTGCGTCGGGCTTTTCTGGGCCTGTATATTCACCTTTCGAACTCGGAACTCTATAATATAGGTCTAGGCCAATAACGTCGCTAATTTCTATTAGTTTGGAATAAATTTTTCTTTCGAATAAGGAATTTCCCCACAGGGTGGTTATTATCGGCCTACTATCTTGGGCTCGTACAATTGCAATCTCTTGTTTCAATATGTCAATTGGCACAGTCAAGTTTCGCGGTCCGCTTTTGTCTAATGGTTCATTTTCCACCTGCCAATATTTGATGCACCCATATCCCTTCAACGTGTTAACACATTGGTACATATATTCCACAATTTGTTTTTCGACGATTTTGTTTATGTCGTTCTGGTCCCGTACCGAAATTTCATGAGGGAAATAAAATTCTGGCCAGCGTGGCGCCTTCATACCAAGAGTTATGACTACCTTCTGACTACTCACTTCACTCAGGTCGAGTAATTCTTTTACCGTGTGTAGATTTTCGTCCCAATAGGTACATAGGCGGATAACATCAAATTTATAGGTAAGAAGTTCTTTATAAGCACTTATTACATCAAGACCGATAAAATGTGCATGCCGATGACTAAAAGTTGTTCCAATATTCATTACTGCAATGAACCAATAAATGGAAGCGGAAAAGAATTTGCGAGATATTTGCGATAGAGCTCGATATTCAAATAGTGGTCGAATGCCCACTTCTCTTTTGGCGGCACCTTATCTATTCCAAACCATTCGACAGATGCTGTTTCGAAATCTTTTTCCTTTTTCATTTCTCCCGCCTCTACTATAAAAACAAAGTCTACGTTTTGCCGGTCTTCCCCTTCTCTGTCGGGGTTGTCTTTAATGCAAAGTAGATTTAGTATTTTTCCTTCAAAACCTGTTTCTTCAAGTACCTCCCGCAAAACTGCCTGATGAGTATTTTCATTTCTGTCCATGAACCCACCCGGAACACAATACTTTCCGGCCGCAATTACGGCGGTTGAACGTTTTACCAAACATACTTTAGTGTGTTCTTTGTTGAGCAAAATTGCGCCCACTGTAACATGCCGCAACCCTATCTTTGCCTTGTTCCCATTTTCAAAAGTACAGGTAATCATGCTCTTATTATACAACTTGACAACATAATTGAGTGTATGTTACCATAATATACAAATGGACCCTGGACTTGATTCAATAAGTAATATCGAAGGATTTGAGTGGGACAAAGGAAACACACATAAAAATTTAGAAAAACATAACGTTGCGAACCAGGAATCGGAAGAAGTTTTTTTTAATGAGCCATTAATAGTAAATGAAGATTTAAGGCATTCGCAAGTTGAAAAACGTTTGTTTTGCCTCGGTAAAACAAATAAAGACAGAAAGTTATTTATAAATTTTACTCTGCGAAATAATAAAATCAGAATTATTTCTGCAAGGAATATGAGTAAAAAAGAAAGAGAGGTATATGAAAAAATTTAAAACTCTTCCACAATTCAAAACAGAAGACGAGGAAAGAACATTCTGGAAGTCTCACGACTCGACAGAATACATAGACTGGTCAAAAGCAAAAAAAGCACTGTTTCCTAATCTTAAACCGAGCACCGAGACAATCTCACTGCGCCTGCCAATTTCTTTACTCAACCATATAAAAAGCGAAGCTAACAAACGTGATGTACCTTACCAATCATATATGAAGATGTTATTGTCTGAGATGTTAAAAAAACAAGTTATTGTTAATACACAGTAAAAATATGCAATTTGTAATTTTTCACGGCTCGCTTGGTTCAAAAAATGGAAATTGGTTCCCTGATCTTTATAAAAAGTTAACTAGCATGGGACAAGAAGTATATTGTCCCCAATATCCAGTCGATGAGTACGACAAAATAGTCGATAACCCAAATGGAGACACAAAACAAAATCTTAATTCGTGGATGAATACGTTTGAAAAGGAAGTACTTCCAAATCTATCGGCCTCAAAAAAAATATGCTTTGTCGGGCATTCTCTTGGCAATTTATTTATTCTTCATGTTCTTGCAAAACACAAAATAAAATTGGATTGTGCGATTTTTGTTTCTCCTTGTTTGGACAAATTAGGGCTGGTACCTTGGCAATACGATTTAGTAAATACATCCTTTTACAAAACTGATTTTGACTTTTCTGACCTAGTTAAGCGTGTTCCAACTTCGTATGTACTTTATTCCGATAGCGATCCATATATTGAACCTAAAAGAGCCCTGCATTTTGCTAAAGCTATGGAAAGTTCTTCTATCTTAGTAAAGCGTGCTGGCCACTTAAATTCAGACGTTAATCTAAACGAATTTCCATTAGTATTTGATCTCTGTATCACCCGACTTGATCTTAATTTATATCAACGCTTTGTCTTGGGAAGAACGAAAGATTCTATCGCTCAAAACATCATAAATTCGACAAACAAATGCTTAACTATTAGTCCGGAGGAAGGAAATGACGAAGGACGGTTTCATTTCATGAACATCAGCAAAACTGGTTTTGCAACATTTCCCTCAAATGCTGAAGACTGGAATCCAAATGACGAATATTTTTCCAATGGAAGAAAAGCCGCTCGTCAGGGAGTCAAAATTTCTCGGGTTTTTGTTATATACAACATTAAAGATCTCGATAGAAAAATTTTACGTAAACAAATAGAGCTAGACCTCCAAGCTGGTATTAATATTTTTCTTATAGGGCATGAGTTATACAAAACATTAGGAGCTGAGGAAGATTTCGGCCTGTGGGATGATGAGTATATTTGTATAATTCGACGCGACAAAAATGGAAAGCAAATAGAACTCTTTTTAGATTCAAGAGCCGAATCTATAATTAAGGCACAGGAATGGAGGGAAAAGATACTATTAAACTCGTCAACAATTCGATCTCTAGTGGAAATCAATAAATGGTAAAGAGTAGTTGCTGCTTTGCTACTCGAAATTAAATAACTTTCAGTAGCTCGGGGAATTCTTTCCTACCTCCGCTTGTACTTTCCGTAAAATGCCCGGCACCCGAAACTAGAACATACTCCGCGCCAAAGCGTTTGCTCATTTCTTTTGCAACTGCTGCGGTAGTATACGGATCGTGATCTGAAGTAACTACAACAATTTTATTCACATTTCCCTTAATTTTCTCGTGGTTTATTTTTCGTTTCCAAAAATTTAAGTGTTCCTTCTGAAGATCATCAAAGTCCCACCCAGCAACAAGAATTAATTTTTTGAATTTATATTTTTCTGCAAGCCGCATCCCTATTAAACAACCAATACTATGGCCTATTACAATAGTTTCTTCATTAAGCACTTTGAGTTTCTTTACTTCCTTTAGCGCCGCCGAAAGCTGTGGAGCTCCTGTATCAATCGTTGGCAATAGAGGAATATTTACTGTATATCCTTTCTTCTCGAGTTCTGTTTTTAGCCACGGATACCAATGGCCCTGGGGAGTGTCAAACCACGCGTGAAGAAGTAAAACATTTTTCATATTTTTTAAACTGAACACAATTATATCAAGTGCTACAATGATATTCCCTATGCGAACAGTAATACTTTCCGATACCCATTTACGTGATAAGTTTGAACCGGCAAAATTTAATTTTCTCTTCAAATTACTTTCATCTGTCGACCAAATTATCATTAATGGGGATTTTTTTGACGGGCACCTTATTACCTTTGACGATTTTGTAAAAAGTAAGTGGAGTAATCTTTTCCCGCTGATGAAACAGAAGAACACTATCTACATCTATGGAAATCATGACATACAGAAAATGAGTGATGACCGAGTAAATTTGTTTTCTATGAAACATGTCCACGAGTATCGTCTTCCTGTTGGTGACAAGATGCTTACCATAATGCACGGGCACCAAATAGTACTTTTTGGCACCGATCCCCCGTTCTACCCCGTTACCGGCTGGTGGAAAGTATTTGCGCTTGGATATGAATTTTTAGAAGAAATATATGTTCGAATTTTTGGAAAATATTTTTCATGGCAATATTCTATTTTTAATAACGTAATGAAAAAATGGGCTATTGCGAATTTACAGGAAAATGAAATTTTGGTGACCGGGCATATTCATAGCGCAGAATTTAACCCCAACAAACAATTTATTAATACGGGAATAACGAGGCACGGGCTGGCACAGTATCTATTGATTGATGATGGAAAGATGAGGTTGGTACATGAAAGATACTAGATAGTCAAAAGGTTAAGGTAAGGCAGTTGGCCAACTGCTTAACCCTTACCCTGACCCATTAACTTTCTTTTCTCCGCCACAACCATTTCTGGCTCGATTTTCTTAAAAAGAATTTCGGGGTTCTGGATAGTAATATTTTTCAGTAGTGCAAGCGGATCGTCCCATGTTTTAATAGAGATTCCCAACATTTTTTCAAGTTTTTCTGCTGAGGTTGGAATAAGTGGCTTCATCAAAACGAGCAGTGCCAAAACTATATACAAACTGTTCAAAATTATTTTTTTATACTCTTCTCCACTCTTCTCTTTTTTCCACGGTTCATTACTTGCCACATATTCATTTCCAAAAGCGGCTAGACCTATTACTTCTTGCGCATATAACTTAAATTCACATGTACTTAAATAGGTATGAGATTTTAGAATCGCATCAGACACTCTTTTTTGAACAGCAGCATCCTTTTCAAACAAGTCCGACGTACTAACTTCTGCCGCAAGTTTTAAAACACGGTTTATAAAATTTCCAAATTTCCCAATTAAAATATTGTTGTTAAAGTCGGCAAAGTCTTGCCAGGCGAAATTAGCATCTGAATTTTCGGGCATTATGTAGGTAAGATAAAAACGTACCGCATCTACCCCATAGGCTTTTCCAATATATTCCGAATCAATAATAATTCCCCTGCTTTTTGAAAATTTCTGTCCTTCAAGATTTAAAAAGTTATTTATTGCAGGGAAATCCGGCAAGTGAATTTTATTATCGTACCCGAAGAGTTGGCCCGGCCAAAAAAGGGTATGAAAAATTAAATTATCCTTACCCATAAAGTAATAATGTTGTGCATTTTCGCCGTACCACCACTCTTTCCAATCTTCCGTACCCTTTGCCCACTCAATACTTGCCGACAAATAGCCAATTACCGCTTCAAACCATACGTAAATACGTTTATTGTTCGAGTCCGCAATCTGGAGTTCTTTTGACAGGCGATCTGTAGGAATTTTTACCCCCCATGCCAAATCGCGAGTAATTGCGCGGGGCGTTAG
>CAYHPU010000039.1:6806-9394 GCA_964358525.1 uncultured Gammaproteobacteria bacterium | reverse complement strand
GTATAACCAACTTTCCCAACATAAAACTCATGCCGTCGGTACACCCTGCGGCAGAACCTCCAAACCCCCAAAAAGGAGTAGTCCACAGTTGAGTAATGCATAAAAAGTGCTCGGTAAAGTTAGTCTTTTGAGCGACTGCTAATGCGTAGGTGAGTTTTGTTTCCCATATAAAAGGGAGCCAAAAATATGCAGTAGAAGTCAGCGCGAGGGCAATTGATAAAAATACATTTTTCTTCTGCTCTTGTGCGATGGAATACACAAGAACAATGCCAAAACCAATAAGGGAAAGGGCATTATGTGTCGTAAACAAGAATGACAGAATAAGTGTTGTTACTATCATAATTAATCCTGAATACTTTTTTGAGAGTGTAGTGATAAGAGCTAAGGAAAGCGGAAGAAGCGCAATAAACCACATTTCCCCCAAATTTCCTCGTACAAATATCTCAGTCGCAACCCAGGGGGACAGAGAATACAAAAGACCTCCAATAATGCTGGGAAAGAAGCTAAAAAATTGAGAAAGAAACAGAATCATACCGAGAAACGCAATGCATAGCGCAAGAAGCATTGATACTTTAAACGCAGAAACAACAGTAAAGCCGACTATATTAAAGGATTATGATATCCAATATGAAAAAGGGGCGTAGAAATTAAGAATGGGGTACCCCAAGTTGAAGGACATATGTGGCGCAAGGCGAGGCGGAATCACTCCATTTTTCAAGTTAAACGTAAATTCAGAAATTCGGGCATATTGGGTGGTGTCGTGTATACGAAAAAAAGCGTTCGAAAAGGGGTTGAGGTTTCTTCCAATAATACCAACAATGAGTACAAAAAAAAGTACGACAACAATCCTTTTCATTTAAGAAGTTCAAATAAATACAAAGCAGACCGGTTTCCCACATTCGGATATTTTTGTATTAGTTTTAGGGGCCACTCTGGTGGGTATTCGTTGCGGTGAGCAAACACCACGAGCACTTTATTTTTTTTCATTTCAAATTGGTTTTCCCGCAGCTCTTTTTCAGAAAGCGGCCAGAGTCCCTTAATAAAAACATCATCAGTGGGCAGTAAGAATGTGTCCAGCACATCTCCCGACATTCCAAAATTGCCTTCGGCAAGTATAACCACACGCTGTTTTTTACTGAGTTTTCGGGCGTATTCCATAATTTTAGGGGCACCTGTCCCAACAGTCTCACCCTCAACGTATTGCCCTTTGTCTATCGGCGGAAACGGAAGTTTTGAATAATCAAAATAAATACTGTACATATAAAAACCGCTCGATACAAAAATTAAAAGCAGTAGTCCGTAAACTACAAGTTTATTTTTGTACTGTGCAATAAAATAGGCGGCTGGAATAACAAGTAGGGAGCCAAAAAATATAGCATACCGAGGAAAAAATACTCGTGAAAAAAAACTAATCGCGAGAAATGGAACAACTATCCACAATGCTATATATGCCGCTAGCCGTAGATTTTTTTGTGCCAGGAGATAAAAACCAAGGATTGAGACGCCAGCTATGGTAAAGCTCAACTCGGAAAAAACATAGTACGGAACAGTTTTAAAGTTTCCCAAAAATAGTGCAAAGGGATTTGCCAAAAATTCCGAAAGAGAAAGTATAAACGTACTATTTTTAACCGCTACAAAATGTAAATAGGGAGAGAGCCGTTGAATGTTATATATGGCGTACGATATTCCGATCGTTATTAAAAAGAGAAAATAGTAGTTAACGGTAAACTTTACAGATTTTTTCAAAGGTAGTTTGACAAATAATAGTGGCGCAAAAACAGCAAGTCCTAAAAAGAGCTGGACAGACGACTTTGCCAAGAGTCCCATTCCGGCGGTTAGACCAAAAATAAGTGCAACGTCGAGCCGTCGAGTGTTTGCAAGCAGTATAGAAAGGAGGAGCATCCAAATGCAAAATGCGTTAACACCAGAGTCAACAAGCGCTAACCGGTCGTAGAATAGGAAATAAGGTGTAACTACATAGAGCAAACCACCTATATATGCCGTCTTTTTATTAAACAGGTACCATAAAAGGCTTATCATTCCAACGAGCGCCACAAGTCCTGTTGTTACAGAAAACATTCTGCCAGCTAGTAGTGCGTTGCTAGAGAATATCTTTAAAAAAGGTATTGTTCCCCATGTCTGCAACGGTTGTTTTCCGTCGGTAAGAGAAATAAAGCGCCACGCAGCGTCTTTCCAGGCGATCTTAGCCCAGTGAATATATATTCCTTCGTCCGAAAATATGGGAAATTGGTCAAGGCGGACAAGCCGCGTAAATGCGTATGCGCCAACAATCAAGGTTAAGATCAACGCGTCGCGCCGTGTAATGTTCTTTTTAAGCCAGTCCACCGCCGCATATATATCGAACATATGCCTCAATTATACTATTTTTTAAGCAGCCACAGGGGCGGAAAGGGTATTTTGAGGGTAAATTGTTGGGAATTTAGAATGTCTTCATCGGAGTTATGAATTAATAGGCACTGATTTTTTATGTTGGACACAAAATTTTTCTTGTCATATTCAAATACCAGTGGTTTTTCAAAATAATAGACAAGCGCCGGGTGGTTGCTATACCAGTCGGTTGTTGTTAT
>CAYHPU010000039.1:3250-6706 GCA_964358525.1 uncultured Gammaproteobacteria bacterium | reverse complement strand
TGGGGGACAATAGACGTTAAAGACTTGAGATTTTTTCTATGTACTACAAAAAGAATAACAACTGTTATAGCCATTAAAACTACCCACCACCCAAATTGTTCAAGTATCAGGTCAATGTAGAACGTTCGTTTTCCAAAATGGAATTCTATAGAAGAAGTAACGCGCCGAACGAGGTGATCGGTAAAATGAATTGAGATAAATTCGTTTCCGTATTTTATAAACATACCAATGTACCACAAGCTCAATACAAGAAATTGGATGGTACTATTTCGCACGAATAATAAGAACGATTTAAGCGACGTTTGTTTTGTTATGTACAATAGAAATTGATAGCCCGCTACCACAAATAATGGGTAAAAACCAAGAAGTGATTTGCTATATACGCCAAGCGCGAGGAAAAAAAGCCCGTACCAGAAATTGGTGTAGGTTAATACAAAACCAAGCCATCCAATAAGCATTACGCTGTCTATATTTACCACTTGAGCGCGCTGTAAAAAAACAGGGTTGAGTGATGTTAAAACAACAGTAAAGAAAGCGAGTATAGGTTTTTTGGTAAGCCGTAGAACCCATGTATACACTAAAAATAAAACAACAATGCTGAGCAGGAGTACAAATATTCGGACCGCTATTTCTGGTATCACAGGAATAAATGTATGGATAAATCCAAACAGTAGGGGAGCAAGGGGCGGTTTTTCAAGCCATGTGTGGCCGGACCAGGTGGGAACAAGAGAAAAGCGCTGAAACATTTCTTTTCCCGCTTGCATATAAATAGACTCGTCCCAATCAAAAAAAGGAGTGGGGTGGGCAATTAGTTTGTAGGCAAAAACAGCACAGTAGAGGAGGCTATAGATAATAACACCAAGGTACATCATGCGCTGTATTTACCCCGTAATTCGTAGTATTTTATACGAGCAATATCTATAAGAGTTTCAACGGCGTCTTTTACAAAGTTAACATTTCTCGTTTCAACATGGCGCCACATAACGGGAATTTCAATTATATTCGCATTAAATTTTGCCGCAAGGAATAAAAATTCAAGGTCAAACCCGGCGCTTACCGATGATCCTTTTATGGCGTGCTCTTTTCCAAATACGCGTAAGTTGTTAATAATCTTTATGGCCAAATCTCGTTTAAACAGTTTAAACCCGCATTGTGTATCGCGTATGCCTTTTAAGCCAATCAAAAAACTGCGGATTTTAATAAATCCATAGGCAAGTATTTTCCGAGCAATTGGAGCGCCCTCACGAACCGAACCGCGAGAACCTATCGCAATATCATAATTATTGAGCGCTGCGGTAACAAATTTATCCGATTCTTCTATCGGAGTAGCAAGGTCAATATCAGAGAAAAGTACATAGTCTCCTTTAGACTGTCGTATTCCTTCAATAACGGTATACGCTTTACCCGAGTGGTTTTTTTTTACGAGTCGTAACTTTGGATACTTACCAATGTATTCACTTTCAATTATAGGAATACTTTCATCTGTTGAGCCGTCATCTACCATTACTATCTCAAGAATACTTTTATTATTTCGAGCGTAGTTAATTATTTTATCTAGAACGCCCTTCTGCAGATTTTTTATTTCGTTATAAATGGGTAAGACAATAGATATTCTCATTTCCTTTTTGTGTGACTTAATAAATATATAGTAATATTTTCTACACGCTCAATTTTATCAATTTTGGCCGGGCCAAACATATTTATATTCCACGAAGGCGAGCCAATTATTTCACACGGATTTTTTGCACAGAGTACTATTAATTTTTTCCCAATCTCAATTTTCTTTCGGTCGAGTGGGGGGTTACCATACAGAGAAAGAAAATATACATAATTATCTTCTCCAAATTCAACGGGCCATGTAGCAATATTGTAAGGGATTTTATCAATCAGCTTATTTACTTTCTTCGCTACTAGAACGCTATGGCCAATTTGATTATTTGAAGACAAGAGAAGTGGTTGATATTTGGGATAAGATACAACAAGAAATAAAAATAAAATTCCATAGCCGAGTAAAAGTAGTTTTTTAGATTTTAGGAGTTCGCTAACAATAAATGCGACCACAGTGTAAAAAGAAATAGTTACAACACCAAAATAGTGTTCATACCGCGGGCTGGTAATAAGGGCAAAAGTCAGAAGATAGAAGATAGAATTTAGAATGAATAACGTGAATAGTTTGTCTCTATATTTTGAGTAAAGATATATACAAAATAAAATAATTGCTATCGCGGCGAGTACAGCAAGGAACGGAGTTTGAATATTTAAAACATTCTCGTAAAAACCTTTTATGGTTTCGCCGAGTTTACTAATGTAGGATTGGTTGGACATAAAAGACGGCTCATTAAACAGTTTTATTAGATTGTTACTATTTATAAAATTATGTCGGAGGTCGAAAATTAGTAAGGGGATAAAGAAAACAAAGAAACTAAAAACAGACACGACTAACAATTTAACAATTCTAGCAATTCTAACAATTTCTTTTACCTGCAACGTTAACAATAAGTAAACGATAAAAGTGGGAATCATAAGTGCGGCCAAAAAATGTAGTTGAAACGCGAGAGAAAAAAATGTTCCAAACAGTATTGCGTATCTATTTTTCCCCGTTGTCAGCATCAGGTGTAAAAAAAGGAGGGAGAATACAGAAAAAAAGGGTAGCAAGTTAGGGTTCCACGAAAACTGGGCAACGTTAATAAGGGGTGCAGAAAATGTGATAAAGAAAACGGTTGCAAGTGGAACAACTTTGTTTTTTGTTAAACGGAGCAAAATAAAATAAAGCGCAGTAGTAAATAAAAGACCATAAAAAAATACTCCAAAAGCGGGTCCAACGGGGCTAAAGTTAAAGAGCAGTAAAAACGGTGCTACTAAGTAATAGTAAAAAGGCCCAAGGTAAATTTGGCCGATTGATGTGGGGGCGCCTATTGCCGGGAAGTGCTTTAAGGTAACTATATCCTTCATAATAAGCGCGTCTCTTCCCTGGTCACCCAAAAACATAACGTGGGACTCAAATTGGTAGAGCCGAAGGGCGCAGTAGATCAAAATAAGTAGTAAAAACCACCCGTGTGTTGCTACAATTGTTTTTATGTGGCGTCGCATACTACCTTATTTTAGTATAACTGCCATTGTTTTGCTTAGTACGTTTGCTCTCTGGGTTCCTTTTTTTCTTCAGCACGACTTTTTAACGGTCTATAAGCAGTGGGACGGTCCGCTCTATATAATTCCGGCAAAGTCGCTCTACGAAATTAAAAAAATGCAAGTTCCCGACGGGGGGTTTATTTTGTCGTTGCCGCTTTCTCCCGGCTACTTTGCGGCGCATTTACCCGGGTATGCATTGGTAATTCGTTTTTTTGCATTTTTCATGGGGTATTTGCGCGCCATGCTTATCTCAAACGTAGTCTTTACGGTATTTCTTGCCAGTTTCTTTTATTACCTGCTTATCAAATTTAAAATTACCCAAAAACC
>CAYHPU010000039.1:0-3150 GCA_964358525.1 uncultured Gammaproteobacteria bacterium | reverse complement strand
TTCTTGCCAGTTTCTTTTATTACCTGCTTATCAAATTTAAAATTACCCAAAAACCTCTATTGTTGGTAACAATTCTCTTGTTTCTACCTCGCTTTCTTGTTGTTCGTGCTACGGGTTCGCCGGAGAGTATTTTTATGTTGTTTATTTTACTGTCCTTGTATTTTCACGAAAAAGAAAATTATTTTATAAGTGGGCTGTGCGGGGCACTCGCAACTATTACCAAATTACCCGGATTGTTGTTACTACCGGTATTTGTTCTATCTTTTATTGAGCAGTATAGACAAAATAGGTCGTTTTCTCTAAAGAAATTATGGGTTTTGCTTATTCCGCTCAGCATTGTCCTCGTTTTTGCATTTTATTGGTATCGATATGGAGACTTTTTTGCCTATTTTACGGCGCAAAAGAACAATAATTTTCAGCTTTTCGGGTGGTACCCATTTGCAGGGTTCGACTCTTCAAAGGCGTGGATAGGGGACGCGTGGCTAGAGGCAAACATGCTGTACTTTATTATCTACGGAGTTACGGTTGCGTATCTGTGGAAAATAAAGGAACGTAGTTTTTTTTACTTTAGTCTGGTTTATTTTACCGTTCTCCTTTTTGTTCAGCACAAAGATATTGCGCGGTACGCCTTGCCGCTCTGGCCATTTACGTTAATTGCGTTTCAACAATTTTTTACGCAAAAGAAAGTTACTATTACTTTATTGTTACTATTGCCAGGGATTTATTTATACGCGAATAATTTTATGCACTATAACATTATGCCCATCTCCGACTGGTTCCCGTTTAGATAAGTGTGCCCGGTGTCATCCTCGCAAAAGCGGGGGTCCATCTCCCTTACCCACCCTTAATAACCCTTAATGAACCCTTAAATTCCTTTAGCTTTTTCCCAGGGTCGCTCCATTTAGGGTGCGACCCTCAATGGAAGATACTCTAAACATCTATATTTGGCTTTGAATTTGGTGACAAGGAAAAATATAACATTTTATTAACCTATGATAACCTATGAAACATTTTCTATTGCATTTTGCAAAAACTATTGCTATACTGTTGACGAAATATCGAGATTAAGACTAAAAAGATATGCAAGATTTAATAACAAAAAAGATTGAAGATACCCCAGACCTGCTTTCGATTGGTGAAGTTTCCAAGTTGTTTAATATCCATCCCGATACACTCCGAAATTGGGAAAAAAGCGGAGAGCTTGTCCCTCTGAGAATTGGCTCACGTAAAGACAGAAAATATCGTAAACAAGACATTGAAACGATTGTTGCCAAAATGGGAAGCAAGCTCACTCTCGCTCAACTTGAACAATTTTTATGGAAAAGTGCTGACATTCTACGAGGTAAAATAGATAGCTCTGACTATAAGAAATACATCTTTGGATTACTCTTTTACAAGAGAATTAGCGACGTTTGGGATGAAGAATACCAAAAAGTCCTCGATGAGTATAAAGATAAGACCCTAGCAGAAGCAGACTACAATCACCGCTTCCAAGTGCCAAAAGACTGCAAGTGGGAAGTTTTAACCCAAACTTCAGAAAATATCGGGCAGAAACTGAATGATATTTTCGACAAAATCACTAATGTAAACAGTCCTAAGCTGGATAAGATTTTTGACGATCTGGATTTTGCCAACAAAGACCGTTTCCCTAATGAAACCATACAAAAATTAGTGAATCACTTCTCGCAATACAACTTTGGCAGTAATTACATAAGCTCTGACCTATTGGGTGATGCTTACGAGTATTTAATCAAAGAATTTGCGGCTGACGCAGGCAAAAAAGGCGGAGAATTTTATACCCCACGAGAAGTTGAACGGATTATCATTGGAATTGTTAAGCCTCACCAAAAAGACCATATTTACGACCCTACAGTAGGCTCAGGAGGCTTTCTTCTTGAAGCATACAATTATCTCAAAACAAAATCGAATGAACAGGTTGCTCGCACCCTTTATCTTTACGGTCAAGAAATCAACATCAGTACATTTGCTATTGCCAAGATCAATATGTTTTTGCACGGATTGGACAGCTCTGACATAAGACGAGGCGACACGCTGGCAAATCCACAATTCCTCAATAATTTAGGGAATCTTCAAACCTTTGATATTGTGGTCGCTAATCCCCCTTATTCAATCAAAGATTGGGAATTTGAGCAATTCAAAAATGACAAATATGGTCGTACCCAAGAGTATGAACTACCCCCAGAGAAGAACGCTGATTATGCCTTTGTGCTCCATATCTTGAAATCACTGAATGCTAATGGTCGTGCTGGCATCGTATTGCCTCACGGAGTCCTATTTAGAAGCGGTAGTGAAGGCAGAATCCGAGAACAGATTATCAAAAATGATCTTTTGGAAGCAGTCATTGGACTTCCTTCCAAACTTTTTTACGGAACTGGTATTCCAGCAGCCATTCTTATTTTCAACCGAAACAAGGCGGAAAACAAAAAAGGGAAGGTACTACTTGTGGACGCAGAGCGTGATTTTCTTGAAGGCAAAAACCAAAATACTCTCAGAAAACAGGATATAGACAAGATTATTAGGGCTTACGACCAATACCAGGATGTCGAAAAATACGCCAAAGTTGTAGATATAAAAGAGCTTGAGGAAAATGAATATAACCTCAATGTCCGTCGATACATAGATGGTAACGAGGAGCAGGAGCAAATTGACGTAAAACAGGTTTGGAACGATCTGCAAACTTTGGAAAAAGAGCGGGAAGTAGTTAATAAAAAAGTTGCTGGTTTTATAAAGGAGCTAGGATACGAACACTAATGAGTTTATGAAATTATGAATAATCAAACACAACTAACTATTTATGATTGGCTGGGAAGATTACCTGGGGCTGTTCTTGCAATTGTGTCCATCATCTTTTTGATTAGCTTTGCTATTTACGTTCTGAAAGTATTCGAGAAAGTAAAAATTAAAGAGTCCGATATTTTTACTGTTAAAGATGAGATTGATAATCTTGAAATGACAACACATAAAAAGCGGGGAGCTATTAGCCAACCTGTTTTAGACGGAATAGTAGCTAGGGATCGCAAACCATTGGAAGCAAAGCTAGAAAAATTGAAAATGGAGAGACAGTTTTTACTTGATAGGGTTTCTATTTTTGGATTGATCAAAAAATAATATGACAAATGATAATGATTG
>CAYHPU010000038.1:0-9566 GCA_964358525.1 uncultured Gammaproteobacteria bacterium | reverse complement strand
CATCACCCATCCGAAAGTCTGGGAAGCTTCTGGACACGTTCAGAACTTCACCGATCCTCTTGTTGACTGCAAAAAATGTCACAAACGCTTCCGGGCTGATCATTTGGTTGAAGAATTCCTTACTGAGGATGCTGGAACTGCCAGTCAAAACCGTTTAGACCAAATAGCAGCAGAGCTTAAATCAAGACATATTGTTTGTCCGGAGTGCGGAGGAGAGTTTACAGAGGTCCGCAAGTTCAATCTTATGGTTGAAACTTCCTTGGGGGTTGTTGAAGGGGAAAAGATGACTGCTTATCTCAAAGGAGAGGCGTGTCAAACGATTTACTTGGATTACCAGAATGTCCTTAACTCGACTAATGCCAAAATTTCTTTTGGAATATGTCAAATTGGAAAGGCCTTCAGAAATGAAATCACCCCAGGACATTTTCTATTCCGTCAGCGCGAATTTGAACAGTGGGATCTTTAGTGGTTTATCAACCCCAAAGAGATGGATAAATAGTATGAGTACTGGAAAGCAGAAAGAATACAGTGGTACCAAAGCCTGGTTAGCCACAAGGATCGTTTGCGCTTTAGACAGCACGATCAAAACGAGCTCGCCCACTACGCCAAAAAAGCATTCGATATCGAGTATGAGACACCATTTGGATGGAAAGAATGGGAAGGAATCCATTGGCGTGGAGATTGGGATTTATCCCGTCACGGACAATACAGTGGGAATGATTTTACTTACACTGACCAAAAAACAGGTGATAAATTTATACCTTGGATTGTAGAAACATCAGGAGGAGTCGACCGTACTTTCCTTTTCCTGCTCATTGATGCGTATGACGAGGAAACTGTTGCCGGAAAAACAAGAGTGGTACTACGTTTACGACCAGACTTAGCTCCGTACAAGGTCGCTGTTTTCCCGCTGGTTTCCAATAAAGAAGATATTGTCGAAAAGGCAAAATCAATTTATAAGGCATTAAAGCCTAATATCACAACCACTTGGGACGATATTGGAAATGTCGGGAAAAGATACAGGAGACAAGATGAAATCGGAACTCCGTGGTGTGTAACCGTCGATTACCAGACTTTACAGGATAATACTGTTACGGTTCGAGATCGCGATAGCATGCAACAAGAAAGGGTAAGTGTTGAGGGCTTGGAAGCTTTCTTTGCAAAAAAGCTAGCCTTGGCGAGTAATACTTAACCATTCGCAACGCCTGTCCCCGCGTGTCGGCTTGTGTGCCACATTCGCGTCTGGAGTGGCATAGTTACCGTTATTTAGCTTCAAACGGCTCGTTGGGGATGTTGCGAGGCTTCTGTGCGAATTTGGCCCGAATATCTAGTTAATAAACATATCTTATCTCAACACCATTCTTTTTATACTTTACCTTAGTGGGTATTGAGTGATTTTCACCAAAAGAATCTTCATAAAAATCATCGCCACCGTGCCTCTCTACCTCAAATCCTAATTGCTTCATTTGATCGTTATCCTTATTCTCTTTGAAATGAGGAAAGTCACAAAGAATTTGAAAGTCTCTCTTGCCACCAATAATTTTATCGTCCCTGTAATCTAGGCACGGCGTAATCACCCATTCGTATTGCCCTTGAGCACATTTGAGGAACCTTTCATATATGTTCAATTCAATATGGTCTTCAAAACCATTTTCGTCTCCTACAACAATAGCGGAGTACAAGAGATTGCTTGTACTATCTCTGGGTGACAATGATGGAAAATTCTTATACGTTGTTACGAAGTAACAATTCTCTCCAGGTAAATATGTCAAGTTTATTGATCCCTTATTAACTATTCGTTCACGGAAAAATTTATGTCACTTATCTATATCTGCCTTTGTCCAATCTTTGAATTCTTTTCCTTCTGAGGCACTTTTTATTCCCGTTATGTGCCCAAACATTTTATGTTTCATAATGGCATCAATTGCATTAATGTTAAATCGATGAACATAACCCGGTCCCCTTACTTCCTCTAATGCCCGCAAGCGCTTACCTTGCTGATAAATAAAATAACCTAATATTATTGCTAGCAAGATGGAGATCCACATATTTATTATCCTAACACTTTAATGACATATTATTAATCAATCACATTCGAGCTCTTCCGAGGGACTCTTCAAGCTTGTTGGAGAATTCGATGAATTGGTCACCACCGGTAAAGGTGATATTCAAACTAAGTTGATCTTTAGGTTTGTCCATATTCAGGCACTTTTGTGGACATTTGCAAGTGAGATGTCAACAAATCATTACTTTTTCCACACGTACTTGTTATACATGAAGTAGGAATAGGGGATTATTATGAGGCCAATTATTATAGCCTTGTACACGTACCAAAATTGCATACCAAGCATTCTGGTCGAAACTTCCATTCCAACAGTTTGTATAAGAACAGAGCCGGACGAGACAACTACAAACTGAATGTATTTTTTAACCTGGGGAATAATTCCCTTAATTCGTTTGTGGGCAAATGCCCAGTAATTATTAAGAAAAAAATTAGTCGTCATTGCGGAAAGGGTAGATATAACAGTTGAAAGCCACACGGGGAATTTTAGTATATCAAGCCCCACTTTCGTGAGCCCAAAGTCTACCGCAAATCCGGTGAATCCCACGAGGACGTATTTAATAAACGAGGAGTTTTGAAATACGTAGCTATAAATAGCTAGTATTGTTTCAGATACATTTATTTTGGAAACGCCTTTTTCTCGGTCAACAAAATTAAGTGGTACTTCGGTAATCACTGCATTTCGCTTAATCGCCTTGTCCAAAAACGCCATTTGAAATACATAGCCACCATACGGATCCATTTCAGGAACAATCTCTTTTACCAGCCAACTTTTTATAGCGCGGTACCCCGTAGTCCAATCGTGAATTTTTAAGTTCATAAACCCAAGCTGAATTACCAAATTGCCGAGTACCGAGTACACTTTCCGTAAGAAGCCCCAGTTATGGGGAATAGATCCGCCGGGTATATAGCGAGACCCGAGTACAAAATCTGCACCTCCTTCAATCTTTTGCAACATGTGTGGTAATAGAAGCGGGTCGTGAGATAAATCCGCGTCCATTTCAAAAAGTACAGACGGTTGTAAATTCTTGAGCGCGTACGAAAAACCATTTATATATGCTTTTCCGAGTCCTTGTTTATTTTCCGAAAGAAGATGGAGATTTTTATACAACTGTTGCAGTTTTTTTATTTCAACTTCAGTACCGTCTGGCGATTTATCATCCACTACCAGAATATGAATATCCCATTGTGTTAAGTTTTTTACGGCGTCAAAAATAGCAGGTATAATATGTCCAACATTTTCTCGTTCATTATACGTTGGTAGTACTATAACAGCGTTTTTCATAGAGAAAATCTCTCTTTAAAGTAAGTAATTGTTTTTAAAAGTCCTTCTTCAAGTTGTATTTTTGGATTCCAATTAAGATATTTTTGTGCTTTAGTAACGTCTGGTCTGCGCCGTTTTGGATCGTCTTCTGGCAAATCATGGTAGGTAATTTCAGACGAAGACGATGTTAGCTCCTTAATTTTTCGTGCCATATCTATCATAGATTCTTCTTGGGGGTTGCCGAGGTTTATTACCATGCCCTTAGTATCAGCTTGCATCATGCTAATAAGTCCGTCTACCAAGTCGGTAACATAACAAAAAGAACGTGTTTGCGTACCGTCGCCATATATGGTAATTGGTTTTTTAGAAAGTGCCTGGGTAATAAAATTAGAAATAACGCGGCCATCATTTTGCTCCATATTTGGTCCGTATGTGTTAAAAATCCGCACAATCCTAATATCGAGATTGAATAAATGCTGATACGAATAACATAGTGCCTCGCCGAAACGTTTTGCTTCGTCGTAGCACGAGCGCGGGCCAAACGAGTTAACATTTCCCCAATAGGTTTCTTTTTGCGGGTGTTCAAGCGGGTCTCCATATACTTCTGAGGTTGACGCAAAAAGTATTTTAGTTGCAGGATTTTCTTTGACATATTCAAGTAGGAGTCGTGTGCCTTCGGTGTTTACCCGAAGTGTTTCCAGTGGATACTTTATATATTGAACGGGCGACGCAGGTGAGGCGAGGTGGAAAACGTTATCAAATGCTACGTTGCTCAATTGTTGAATTGTTTCGGGCGCGGCAACGTCACCTTGAATGAAAGTGAAGTTCTTGTTACTCGTCAGGGATTCGATATTTTTTTTATTTCCAGTCAGTAGATTGTCGAGGACCCATACAGAATGATTTTCACTAATAAGTCTGCTCGCGAGATTTGAGCCTATAAAACCAGCTCCTCCCGTAATTAGTATCTTCATTTTTATGTGTTATTGTTTGGACGTCCAACTGAATAGTATTTAAAACCAAGTTTATGCATAACTTCGGGGTTATATATATTTCTTCCGTCGACGATAATCGAATTTTTTAACCGTTTACTAACTTTTGTAAGGTCGGCTTGTTTAAATTCATTCCATTCGGTGAGTATTACCAGTCCATCTTTTTTATCGAGCGCACTGTATGGGTTATCAGCATACTGTAATTTTTCCCCAAACAATTTTTTAATATGTTTCATTGCTTCCTGGTCGTACACCGTTAGTTGATACCCATTTTCAAGTAAGTCCTTTACTATAAATATAGAAGGGGCTTCTCGAATATCGTCGGTATTTGGTTTAAAACTAAGTCCCCAGATGGCGATATTTCTTCCGGGAATATATTTTTTTATTTTCGTAACAAATCGTTCGCGCGAGTCTTTGTTTATTTGCTCAACAGAGTCGAGAAGTGATGTTTCAATAGAAAGCTCCTTGCCTGAATGTATAAGCGCTTTTACATCTTTGGGAAAACACGCGCCACCATATCCAATACCAGGGAATAAGAAGGCCCTTCCAATACGTTTGTCGAATCCAACGGCGTTAAGCACTGTCTCAACATCGGCACCCGCCTGTTCACAATAAAAGGATATGAGATTTGCAAAAGATATTTTGGTCGCGAGCATAGAATTTGCGGCATACTTTATTAACTCTGCAGAGGCAAGGTCGGTAATAACGCGCTCACCCCCGAGCGGCTTATGAAGTTCGAGAAGCGTTTGGACTGCTTTTTCAGAGTGGCTCCCAATAACCACTCGATCGGGGTTTGCGGTATCAAAAAGGGCCGTTCCCTCGCGTAAGAATTCGGGGCACGACGCAACAGCAACATCTGCACTTTCGGGTTTATTTTTCAAAAGAATATCGAGAACTTTTTTATTGGTGCCAACGGGAACAGTGCTTTTACAAGAAACGACGGTATATCCATTTTTAAGTAGCGGGGCTATTTTTGCTGCTACGTCAAACACCGTTGTTAAATCTGCGTTTCCATTCTTACCCGGAGGAGTGCCGACCGCAATAAAAATTATTGTTGAATCGGGAATTGCTTCCGAATAGTCTGTAGTAAACAGCAGTCTTCCTGCCGCGATATTTTTTTTGAGGAGTTCTTCGAGCCCTGGTTCGTAAATAAGAGGGTCACCTTTTTTTAATTTTTCTATTTTTTCTGCGGTGTGCCCGATAACCCATACTTTATTGCCAAAATCTGCAAAAATACACGCGGTGACAAGCCCAACATACCCGTGCCCAATAAAAGTAACTGTCATATATTACTCATTATACAATATGTCATCCTCGGGTTGAGTCCCGCATTGCGGGACGAAATCCCGGGGATCCAGAATGTTGGGTATAATAGATTGCCACACTTCGCTCGCTTCGCTCACTCGCTCGCAATGACACGAACCTTAAAGACTTTGTAATCCTTCCTCAAACGATTTCATTTTGAAGAACGTATTATTCTTTGATCGAATATCGGAAAATTGAGGTCGTTTGGCTTTTCCGGTGAAATATTCTTCGTACGTGACTGGTTTAATTAGAGCGTGATCTAAACCGAATTTCTTTGCAATCATTTTTCCTGCTTCAAAAGGGGACAGACACTCTGAGCCAACAACATGATAGAGAGTAGGGGAGTAGTTATTCATTAAATATTCAAGTGAGAAAGCTATGTCGTCTATGAAAGTCGGGACAAACTGCGAATCGGTAATCATTTTTAGTTCTTTTTTTTGTTCAAGAAGTGATTTTATTGTTCGAACGAAATCCTTTTTTTTGTCAAACACTGCGCGGTATGGGTAGGACAAGCGGACTACCATTGCTTTGTTTTTTACTATCTCTTCTGCTTCGAATTTCGTTTGTCCGTAATATCCAATAGGATCTGGTACTGATTCTTCAAAGTAGGGCGGGTTATTTCCACTAAAAACAAAGTCCGTAGAAAGGTATATAAATTTTTTTCCCTGTTTCTGCGTTGTTTCAAATAAATTTTTAGTACCGGTAACGTTTATCGCGTAAGCTAAATCACGCTCTGTTTCTGCTTTGTCCACATTTGTGTAAGCGGCGAGGTGCAGTAATAAGTCATAATTAATGGTACTCAGCGCTTTGGCAACGCTTTCAATATCGGTGATATCTACAGAAGAATGGGGCAGCGGAATAAATTCAAGTTTATCAGATAGTAACTCAACAATACGCGATCCAATAAGCCCAGTCGAACCAGTAATGATAATTTTTTGCATAATTTATCTGTTTTGTGTATACCAATCAATAGTCTTTTGAAGCGCTTCGTCAAAGGAATATCGTGGTGTCCATCCGAGTTCTGTTTTTATTTTTGTCCAGTCTATTGCGTAGCGGCGGTCGTGTCCTGGTCTGTCTTTAACAAATTCAATACGTGACTCGTCTTTCCCCATTTTTTTAATAATTTGCTTAATAATATCGAGGTTAGATATGTCTTGAGTGGTACTACCCACACAATATGTTTCTCCAATACGACCTTTTTCTAGTATCAAATCGATGGCGCTACAATGGTCTTCAACGTAAAGCCAATCGCGGACATATAATCCGTCACCATATACGGGGACTTTTTTTTCCTCAAGTAAATTGGTAATTGCAGCTCCAAAAAATTTCTCGGGAAACTGAAAAGGCCCAAAATTATTTGAACAATTTGAAATAGTAATTGGGAGACCGTACGTATCATAATACGCGCGAACCAAGTGGTCGGAGCCAGCTTTTGAAGCAGAATACGGGCTGTGGGGGTTATAGGGTGTCTTTTCGTTAAACCGCTCAGTAGAATTTAATTCTAGCGCTCCAAAAACTTCATCGGTTGAAATATGGTGAAATCTTTTCTTCCCATTATTTTTTGCGGCTTCAAGTAGTGTGTATGTTCCTTCGACATTTGTTTTTACAAACACTCCGGGGTCGACAATTGAGCGGTCCACGTGGGATTCTGCGGCGAAATGTACAATTAAGTCAACTTCTTTAACAAGTTGATCGACTAGTGTAGCGTCGCAAATGTCTCCTTTTACAAAGCGGTAGTTTGGATTGTTAGATACCGTTGTAAGATTTTTTAAATTTCCTGCGTACGTTAACTTATCGAGATTAATTATCCTGTCTGTGGGATATTTTTTCAGCCAGTATAAAATAAAATTGCTTCCAATAAATCCGGCGCCACCGGTGACTAGTATTTTTTTCATTTCACTAAATTTAAGAGATAGTTCCCGTATCCGCTTTTCGTAAGCGACTCCGCAGTTTTTACTAAATCTTGCTTTGATATAAAACCCATCCGATATGCAATTTCTTCAATACACCCAATTTTTAAACCTTGGCGCTCTTCAATAACTTGTACAAATTGTGAGGCCTGCATTAGAGATGTTGTTGTTCCGGTGTCGAGCCACGCGGTCCCGCGATCAAGTATTCCCACCTTTAATTTACCCAAGTTAAGATAATGGGCATTTACATCGGTAATCTCATATTCTCCTCGGGCACTTGGTTTTAAGTTCTTTGCTACGTCGACAATAGAGTTATCATAAAAATAAAGTCCGGGCACTGCATAGTTAGATTTTGGTACTTTTGGCTTTTCCTCTATAGAAATTGCCATATTATTTTTGTCAAAATCAACGACGCCGTACCGCTCTGGATCGGTAACATGATAGGCAAATATAACTCCTCCGTCAGGATCGGTGTGTTGTTTAAGAATATTCCCCATGCTGTCACCGTAAAAAATATTATCACCCAAAATTAACGCAACTTTATCTGTTCCAATAAATTTTTCACCAAGTACAAATGCTTGAGCAAGCCCATTGGGCGTTTCCTGTTCTACGTAAGAAAACGAGCAGCCAATCTGTGATCCGTCTCCGAGAAGCCGCTTAAACTGTGGTGCGTCGTGTGGCGTAGTAATTATGAGAATATCTTTAATTCCAGCCATCATAAGGGTCGAAAGCGGATAATAAACCATCGGTTTGTCATAAATGGGCATAAGTTGTTTAGAAACGGCAAGGGTTATGGGGTACAAACGCGTTCCCGATCCTCCAGCGAGTATTATTCCTTTCATAGTTGTGGAAAGTAAAGAACTTTTAGTAAAACTAACAACAAGGCTCCAACTAGTATATATTCTAACATAACGGCAAGGGTGAATTTTTGTATGCGGAGCTGGTGAAGGACTGACCATAAGAGGTAATATGCAAGAAAATAGAGAAATAATGTAAGGCGGATATGTGTTACGGGAGCAACCCAAAATAGTATTATTTCAAGTAAAAAATAGGACGCAAGAAACGTATATTCGATTATCATAGTATTAATCCTGGTTTAATAACTAGCATACCGACAATAAAGAAAAGCACCAGTACCAAGTGTGCAAGATGTTTTCCCGATAGTCGCAGGACAGTGTTCTGTTCTATAACGTAGAGATCTATGCTAAGGGCTATAATAAGAAATGCAAGAACTATAAAAACAATCCGTTTTTGCAGTAGTCCCGCGTCAACTAAGTAGGTCTTCTTGATTTGTTCCGATTGTACTTTTTGGCCAACAGACGCAATAGGAGACGTGGGTGGCTTAATATTTGAAGCACGGACATCGCTTCCAATGGTTGTGTCGGGAGTTCCAAAAAATTGCACCACAAGGGTTGTTTGTTGTCCAAGTAACTGCCCTTCAGAAATGGCGAACCCAATTTGTGTATATTCAGGCTTCAATAAATTTTCACGGTGCTTCTCGGAATTCATCCAGGCGTTTATTACGGCTTGACTGGTCGCAAAATCTTTGGCGAGATTTTCGCCAGCATAAATATATTTGTACTGTGCTTTGTCAAAAAAATACCACGGAGAAGTACCGTCGGGCGAAAAATGTGCCCAGTAATTCTTTTCAAACATATTAGTTGCTTTTCCTTTTGCGGCGGTAGTAAGATCTTTATTTAAAGTAAGTGGTTTAAGGCCATACTTTATTCGTTCAGTGTTTGTATCGTTCAGCAATTCTTCTGTTGAAAGATTGGTATTTATTCCCAAGATATTTGTGGGTACGTTTCCAATAATAAATTTGAAAGAAATATTGAGAATAAGGAGACCGAAAATCAATACAGTAAGAAAATCGTGGTGAAGTAATCTACCTTTCCAGTCGTTATCTTTCTGTGGCACAAAGAAGAAAGAAAGAATATTTTTCATGACAAAGGCAAAAGATTTTTTAACCGGGTCCGTTGTAATAAGATAAACATAAGACACGCCCCAATGGCGTCAACTACTACATCCCGAAACAT
>CAYHPU010000037.1:7950-9793 GCA_964358525.1 uncultured Gammaproteobacteria bacterium | reverse complement strand
CCAATAAGAGAAATACCTACCCCTAACTTTTGTTGATTTGTGAGAGGTTCTTTATAGACAATATATGATAGCGCTGTGGTAAGCACCGCATACGACCCACCGATAGTTCCAATAATGGCCACGCTCCCACCAAATGTAAATCCACTGTTATAGCCAAGATCTCCCAGAATAATAAGAACTACCATAGCTATGAAAATAAACAGATGATGTATACGAAATGAAATTGGTTCTTTGTTACTGCGCATATCAATAAAAATAAGCGCCAGGTATGGTAAAAGCATAATAAGCGAAGTCCAATACCACCCATACGCAAGCGCTGGTATTTTGAGCGTCGCTCCACAAAGACCCCACAACAACAACGTGCACACCGAGTAAAAAAGCCCTTTCCCTTCATTGGTAAACACTTCCTTTACCCATTCCTTTTTAAACAAATTCAAAATAAGTCCGAGACAGACAAACATAATGGCTACCCATTGGTTAGTAGTAATATTTTCCTTAAAAAGGAACAGAGAATATACGAGTGCCATAGCGCCCCACCCGCCGCCAAGCGCGGCCACAATTGTTGGATTGGTATACCGCGTAGCCTTGCCATAAAAGACATAGCCAAGACCTGAAGAAAGACCGGCTACTAAGTTGAAGACCAGTGGAATAAAGGTGATTTTTCCAAAATCCTGCACAAAAAAAGGCATGAAGAAAATCCAGATTACCATGCGAAAAATTCCCGAATAAAAAACTAGTGTTGCGGGACTATTTTTTCGAAACAAAAATATCCCAACAACATCGGCTATCCCCCACCCAAAAAAAGCGAGAAAAGCGAGTAGAACAGGTATAGATACACTAAACATGCGATTCTACTAAATAGTCATTTATTGATTTGTATAGTTTTGGTAGATCAACCACAACAATATTCCACACTAACTGTAAATCTATACCGAAATACTCGTGAATTATTTTATTACGAAGGGCTATTATTTCGCTCCACGGTACTCCAGAGATACTGCTCATTACTTCTGGAGTAATTTGTTTTGACGCCTCACCAATGACAGATAGTTTATGAAAAACTGCATCTTGGGTTTTAAAATCGTCTTCGAAAGTACTAAACTCTATCCCACGGGTATAGCTTTGTATCTTTTCTATCGCTTCAATTATATGCTTAAGGTAAATTAACGAGTCCTTTTTCATAATATTGTTTTTACATCGCGAAAGATTATGTCCTTTAACAGAGGATTAACACTGTTGAAGGTTATAATATCAACCTTTTTGTTCAATATCTTAGATAACTGATTTTCAATACGAATAACGTCAAGCAGGCTCATATGTGCCGATGGTTGAATTAAAATATCAAGATCACTTGCATCATTGTTCTCACCTCGAGAATAGGAGCCAAAAAGAGATGCCTTCACAATACCTAATTTCTTCAGCTCGGCTGCAATTTGAGAAATGAGAAGATACATAAAAAAATTATAACACAAACTCTCCTAGTCACACGTTTCGGCGTCTGGCAGATAGTCGGGTCCTGTTACCTGGCGGGACGAATCGAAAATACACAAAGAGGCTTTCCCTTTTTCAACACGCGACGAACAGTTGACACATTTTATTCCGAAGTTTAAGACACGTTCGCGACTCAAAAGCTGGCGCGTATTGCAGTTTGGGCACGTAGTAACTCGTTTTTCTCCTACATACGCCATATAAACCGGCATCACCTCGTATCCGCTTACCAAACATCCTGAACCAAAAAAATAGGGCGGTACAAACCGAGAATTCTGGTAGCGTGCGTATTTATACTCTTGAACCAGGAGTGTTGCATATTCGGTAAACTCAAAGAGCTTCTGTTTCGCACCTC
>CAYHPU010000037.1:0-7940 GCA_964358525.1 uncultured Gammaproteobacteria bacterium | reverse complement strand
CACCTCGGACATCGTCCATAAGAATTCGTGCAAAATAGGAGTTTATAAGTTCTTGTATTTGAGTGTTTGAAGTTACTAGTTGTTCTATTTCGACACTTTCTTTGTCAAAAATCGATATTCCAAGTTCCTGTAGTGTGGGAAACAGATTCTCGCCGTAGCGTGTTACATTAATTGGGCTCTCGAGATAACCACACTCTTCTTGGTCAGGGTTATAAGGTACACCAAACGTATATCCAATCTGCTTCGTCTGACGAAGGTGATATTTTTCGTTGGGACTTTCATAACGAAGCGCATGGGAAACAATCGTATTATCCTCGCCTCTCTCAAATAAAAAAGCCATGCCATAATTACCGAATCCCCTTTTGTTTGACGGCGGTGAGACCTGCAAAACCCGTCGAGCGCCACTGTTAAATTCTGCAACAATTTTATTCCATCCGACAAACTCTGCCTCTTCTCGCGAACCGCTTCCAGAATTTTGTGCCGCCCGTTCAAAACTTTCTCGCATTGGTTTCTTGTTCCCTTGAAAGTAGATGTCACCGTTCTGTAATCTGTATGAATATGAAGTTTTCTTTACGCCGGCTATATGCTCTAGTGCAAACTTCAAGAGCTGTTCTGAAACATAGTGCCGTAACTCGTTTAATGAGCTTCCCTCGTGTTGCATTTCTTGAAGGGTACGAGACTCTGCAATCACGCTATATGAATTACCAATGAGGAGGGAAATATCTTGGTGTGGTTTAAGTGTATCAGCAAACATATTTTTTTCTCCTGCTCGGGAGGACGACTATTGGCGTGAAAAGTGTTCGGCCTTATGCTCTTTTCTGAGCAATTACCGTTGCGGCACAGGTCCGGATTTACACCGGTATTCCCTTCTCTTGGTATACCCTTCGCACTGTAAGAGTGGTCCGAGTATATGCCACTCTAAGCTGCTTTGCCCTATTCTAATGCAACAAACCAGCAAGATTGGCATACCCCCTTGGGGTATCAATTACCATCAGTTTTGAACTATGTAACGGGGAGAGTATAGCATATAAATGGGTAAGGGCAAGGGTTAGGCAGTTGGTTAACTGCTTAACCCTAACCTTAGCCTATTAATAAAGAGGTTGCCAAATCTACAAGAAGTGATAAAATTGCGCCATATGATATGCCCGCACTGTACACATGAACTTGAGCCACAGAAAATGGGAAGCACCGTGTATTGGTTGTGTGGATCGTGTAACGCCTTGTGGTTCGATAATAAGGAAACAGACTTTTTGTCGTTAGACGAGGCTAAAAGCCTCACTGAACTGCACAACCCAGCAGTACTTGACCACGAAAAATACTTGTGTGTTCATTGTAAAAAACGTCTTTACAAAGAACCCTATTTTTTACATTGCTATACGTGCGGTGGCGTACTCACGTCTTGCGAACTACTGGTAGCTGAAAAGCAGGAACGAGCAGAAGAGCTTTCAAAAAAACGCCCGTTTGCCTTTAAAGATTTGCGGACCGTGGTAATTCTTGGTGTACTTGGAATTTTTGCGGTGCTCAATGTGACCCTTCTCAACAAGCTCTCTACAAAAACGACCGTTACCACACAAGCGAGCGATCTCAAGGTGCAAGTTCAGTACGTGGGAAAAAATAAACTGGCGGTTTTTTTCAGCACCGAAAAACAGCTCCGTTCTACTCTTGTAATAAGATTGCGGAATGGCAAAGTTCAGACTATTACCATGAGCGATGAACCAAGCTATACGCACTTTGCGGTGATAGATAAGCCCGAAAACAACGAAGCAGAAATAATACTCCGCGAGGTGAAAAATGGAGTAACGCAGGAAGCAACAAAACAAATCAGACTTATAAAGTAATTGTTGAAATTGTTATATTGTTATATTGTTGAAAGCAATTTAGCAATGACAGCAATTTAACAATTTGTTTAGATCCTCCTCCCCATCTTCAGTACGCTCCACAAGAGTCCATAAAGAACAATTGATATTCCAAGCGCCAACCGAAATCCACTCCGCAGATACCCGCTATTTTCCGATAGAAAACCAACAATTTGCTCTCCCATTGTGGCAAGAAATCCTATCTGCACAATTTGACCTACTATATAAACAATTCCCAACAATATAACAATTACAACAATTCCTAAGAATACTCCCTCCATATCTTTTTTTGAAGAAAACATGGTGTGCGATACCTCAAACAAGAAGTAATAATAAATTGGTTGGACATACCACACACTCCCAAACAGACTCGCTGTATAGCTTCCCAGCCAGATGACGATAATGCCAAAAAAGACTGGCGCAAGGCCCACAATGGTTCGCCGAATAATATCGGTTTGTTCCATTTGCACCCCTCCAAGTTTGATGGTTTTGTCGGGAAGTACCTGGGGAATAACATCAAAGTCAAAAGTGCGCACGTGTAAAAACTCGGCAAAGAGCAAATGCCCCGCCTCGTGAATAAACGTTCCCGGAAGAAACAGAAGCGCAAATAACCAAATAACCGTTTCATTCGATTTTATAAACCAAAAGAAAAAATATGATAACAGCTTTATATTCTGCTGCACCAATATAAATACAACAATCAATATTACGAGTATTTCAAGAATTGTTATCATTGTTATATTGTTAAATTGTTCAATTGTTTTTAGCAATTTAGCAATTTAGCAATTTAGCAATTTAGCAATATTCTACTTCCCTAGTCTTTCTCTCACAACCATAACTATAAACACCGCCAGTTTCAATTGCCGCCATATACGCCATGGTTCGCGCACCAATCGGTAGAGCCATTCAAGACCAACTATACGCACTAGCCGGGGAGCTCGAGGAAGTTCGCCCGATACCATAGCAAATGCCCCGCCTACCCCCATTACCACACATCCTTGAAAGAGATCTCTATGACGCTCTATCCAAATTTCCTGCTGGGGTGAACCGAATGAAACAAAAATCAAGTGGGGCTTTATAGACCGAACTATTGTTTCTATGTGTTTTGTTTCACTTTCGTGCGGATCAAAGATATTTTGATACCCGGTAACCGCCCAAATCGGAAGATTTTTATACCTACTTTTGTAGCAATCTGCTGTTTTCTCTGCCAAATTGCCTTTACCCCCAATTAAGAGTATTCGAAGGCTCCTTTTTGATGCCTGGCCTATAAGCATATCCATAGTGTCAACCCCCGTAAGACGGGCAACGCTGACCCCTTTGAGGATATGGAGCGCAATAGTAGTCCCTATCCCATCGGGTAGGTGCATTCTTGTTGTCCTAACAACCTTTTCGAACTCAGAGTTGTGTTTCATACGAATGAGGTTCTCTGGGTTAAGAGAGACAATATGCACCATATGTGTCCGCGGTGGAATGCTTTCTAGCAATTGCTCTCGGATATCACTCACTGAAGCAAATGAAACAGGAGTGGAAAACAGTTCTGTATGTAGCATGGTGTTAATAATTATTATAAGATATTATAATTGATATAAAATTTATAACTTTCATAATTATTGTTCATTTTATTTGAACAATAATTAATTTTTTTTAGGCCATTATATACATGCATATGTATATTTTCATGCAAACTTGTGTCTTTTTTTCTAATTACCATATCTTTTTCTATAAGTTATTGTTTTTATTCTTGCTTCGATATCCTAACTATCAACTATTAACTATTAACTATAAAACACAAATTGTTATAGGCCTTACATTCTCCCCGCTGCTTTACGATACAACTCGAAATTTTCGGCAATAAGTCCCAGTCCACGAATAACACAAAATAATGGTTCTTCTGCAATATAACAGGGGATGTTTAATTCGTCGGTCAAAAATTTATCTATATTTCGGAGAAGCGAGGTACCCCCCGAAAGCATAGTCCCTTTTTCTACAATATCTGCAGAAAGTTCTGGCGGAATATTTTCAAGAACTTTTTTGGCCGTTAAAACAATCTGTCGAAGCGGTTTTTGAATACTTTCCGAGAGTTCTCGTTCCGACATTTCATGTGTCCGCGGCAAACCGGTACGCAGGTCTCGACCGCGAACTTGAAAAAGGACGTCTTCACGGGCTTCTTTTATGTACGCGTTACCATGATTAATTTTTAACTCCTCAGCCGTTCGCTCTCCAATAATAAGCCCATGCTTCTTACGGAGATAGCTACTAATTGCTTCTTCAATTTTGTTTCCTGCAACACGCTCGCTCTCATACGCAACCAGTTCCCCGAGTGAAATAACTGCAGCTTCAGTTGTACCTCCTCCAATATTTATGATCATATTTCCCGACGCCTCCGCAATAGAGATTTTGGCCCCAATTGCCGCCGCAATTGGCTCTTCAATAAGGTAGGTATTCTGGCCTCCGGCGCTATAACACGCGTTTGAAATGGCACGTTTTTCTACCTGTGTCGCTCCTCCGGGAATGGATATAATAATGTCTGGCTTAAAGAAAACATTTCCGAGAGCCTTGCCTAAAAAATAGCGAATCATAGCGCGCGTAACGGTATATTCGGCAATTACCCCGTCGCGCATAGGGCGGGACGCAACAATAGTTCCGGGTGTTCTTCCCAGCATTTCCTTTGCTTCTTCGCCAACCGCAACAACGCGACGATCAATAAGCGAATAGGCAACAACGGTCGGTTCGGTAAGTACTATTCCCTTTTTTTCAACATAGACGAGTGTATTTGCCGTTCCTAAATCTATACCAATACGTTTACTAAACATGAGTAACATTATAGACACTAAACGGGAAACAGTAAACCCCGTTACATGTTATAAGACATTTCATGTAACGGGGTAAACGGTAAACAATAAAAACTAATACTAAATATATATCGAATAGATCAAACCCCTCCTTAATCCTCCCCTCCGCCAGCTGGCGGATAGGGGGGGCGAGGTGGGGTTTTTAAAACTTTACCCTAGCCCAACTACCTACCAACTGCCTAACCTTTACCCTTACCCAATAATACGTTATAATAGAGGGATATGGTTCATATACAACGCGCTGCTTCGATGCTGTTTGTCTGGATTGGGATAATAGCGATTGCCGCCATTATTATTTTTTTTGCGCGAGGGTACCGCCCAAACTTCGGAAGTCGCACACTTGGCAGCACTGGAATACTCGTTGCAAACGCCTCCCCGAACGGTTCTCAGATTTATATTAATAACAAATTCTATGGTGTTACTTCTAATAATTTGTATTTAAACCCCGGACACTACACCATTCGTATATCAAAAGAAGGTTATAGCGCGTGGGAAAAACAGTACGCGCTGAAAGGCGAGGTAGTATCTCGTACCGATGCACAGCTCTTTTCTCTCAACCCATCGCTTTCTCCTATAACAAACCGCGGCGTTGTCAACCCCCTCCTCTCGCCCAGTAAAGATAAAGTCGTTTACTACATATACCCCGAAGAAAACGAATTACCAACTGAAGAAACGGGCGGAATTATGTACTCTTCAATAAATAATGACGGGCTTAATTTCTTTAAACAACGCAACTTGATAATTCCCCATAGCAAATTGCCCGCCGGTTTTGTTTCCGAAAAATTGAAGTTTCTCTTCTCGCCCGATGAACGAAATCTCCTTATCTTCTTTTTTAACGATGCAGACGGCGTGCTCTCTGTATGGCTTACCAGCACCTCAACTGCGGCATCCTACTTTGATGTCACGGCAAACTATACGGGGCTTGTAACCAAATGGGAAACACAACAACAAGAACTAACCGAAAAACAAATAGAGGGACTCAAGCAAAAAATTGCTCGCACGCTCGCACCCGCCAGTATTGTTTTGGAGTTCTCAGAAGATAAAACCAAAGTACTGTATTTTGCCACCGCTTCAGCGACGTTGCCACATATTATTGTCCCCCCGCTTATTGGGTCGGTCCCCACCGCCGAAACGCGTAGTATTGAACCGGGAAATTACTACGTATACGACTCTAAAGAGGACAAAAACTTTGACCTCCATGTCTTAACTCCTGAGCGACGCGACAAAATGCTCCAAGAAGCGCTCAGTTTGCAGCAGCAAACAGAAAAAGATGTTACCTACCTTGCGGCGAAAGAAAAGCTTTTCAAAGAAGTATATTGGTATTCCGATATTCGTCATATTGTATTTGAAGACGCCGAAACAATATCGGTTATGGAATACGATGGACAAAATAAAACACTTGTCTACTCTGGCCCATTTGAACAGTCTTTTAACGCAGTCACGACGGACGGACGACTTATTATTCTCACGAACATAAACCCCAAGAAAAATAAATTACCGGATCTTTACACCGTGTCCATTAAGTAGTATAAAATTGTTATATTGCTATATTGTTAAAATTGCTTTTAACAATTTAACCATTTAACAATTTAACAATATCTTCTGCAATGAGGCTTGATTTTGACTTCCTCCGCCTACTCCTATTTCGTACGATCGGGAATAGTATGATACTTTTCAGCCTCTTTATAATCTTTAAAACTTTTGGACCAATCGCCTTTCAAGAGCTTGTCTATCTTACCCGCCAGATTAGAAAAGTCAAAATCATCGTCATTCAAAAAAACCCCACCCCAGTCATTAGACTGGCCTCCCCTATTAGGGGAGGTAAGGAGGGGTTTAACAGTTTCGCCAGTCTACTTGAAAAACTGAGGAAAACCGAGGAGATAATTGTTCCTACCGACCCAAACTTCTCACTCGTTATTCCAAAAATAGGCGCCAATAGTAAAGTTGTCCAAAACGTAGATCCAAGTAATTACGACGAATATATTGAAGCTCTAAAATACGGCGTTGCACACGCTCGCGGAACCGCACTGCCTGGTGACAGCGGGCATATTTATCTCTTCGCTCACTCAACAGATAGTTTCCTAAACATAACTAACTACAATGCGGTCTTTTACCTTCTCTATAAACTTGAAAAGGGTGACCTTCTCTATCTTTTTTACCAGGGAAAGAAATTTACATATAGAGTGCTCGATAAAAAAATCGTCGACCCCCAAAAGACCGAGTTCCTGACACGCCAGTCGGGAAACGAATTCCTAACGCTCCAAACGTGCTGGCCGCCGGGAACAACGCTACAGCGATTAATGATATTTGCGTCGCCGGTGTTGAATTAATATATGTTTGGGCAGGCACAGGGGCCTGCCCCTACGTTGATTATTAATCATGTAACATAATAATGTTATTACGATTGTAGGGGTCGACCCCCGTGTCGACCCAAACAATAAGGTATAATACCTTTGTCCGTCCCTGTAGCTCAACGGATAGAGCACGGGTTTCCTAAACCCGGGATGAAGGTTCAATTCCCTCCGGGGACACCATTTAGGGCCATGTAGCAGCCTTTAATTGATATTCTCAAAACACCTACATAGTAAATATACCCATACTCCCTGCTCTACCAGCGTGATAGTTACAACGCACAGATATCCACATCTTGTTATGGCATGTTAATAGACCAGATGCCCCTATAAAAATGCGTGGCACTTAAAACCGTATAGCCCATCTATAACACAAAAGGGATATTGAATATTGCTCATTGGTCATTATTCAATGATCAAGTGAATAGTAGTAATCCTCATTATATTGAGATCCTATAGTTTTATAGCGCCTCGGTGACTCCGTCGAAGGATGATTAGGCGTAAGGCGCTTTTTAGGCTCCTGAACATCTGAATATCTACTTCACCTAGAATGAGCAGAGAACAAGAACGATTGCTATAAAATACTATCATCTGTATTGTTACTAATTGTTTCGGATTGTTATAATTTTATTGATAGACCTGTAGTTTTTATTCTAATTTTACTATGTTAGAACCCCTCCTTTATCCTCTCCTACAAAACGTATTTACCTCCCCTATCAGGGGAGGCCAGTCTACTGACTGGGGTGGGGTTTAAAACTATGAGTGATACACTTCTATATAGAAAGAAGTTGTGACTGATTAGTGGGTATTTCCAAAGAGGGCTCTATAAGGCTCTCTATTTCATCACTGCCTCATCCATTCGTGAGTATTCGTATAATTCG
>CAYHPU010000036.1:0-9822 GCA_964358525.1 uncultured Gammaproteobacteria bacterium | reverse complement strand
AGAGAATTTTTTCGAATAAGTGCATATATTTCATATTCTTTATTTTTTGAAAAATACTCAACAACATGTTTGCCTATGAAACCATTCGCGCCAGTGATAAATATTTTTTTCATAGGTAGAACCCCTCCTCGACGTCCGACTCGGACGTCTTGCCTCCCCTAATAGGGGAGGATTAAGGTGGGGTAAATAACTGTACGGATCAGGCATGCCTGATCCCTACAACTCTACAAACCTCCACCTCGGAATCTGGAACAACAATTTAATTCCATCCAATATTGAAAAGCCTTTGTACTTGTCATGGTAAATTGTATCGACTACCACTGTTTTATAGGGCAACTTCATTTTTCCAATTCTGGCGAGCGTTTCAAGTTCAACTCCGTAGCCATTAGATTTCCACTTAATTTGTTCGTACCCTTTTTTTGTAAAAGCCCGAAACCCACAAATCATATCGGGTAAATCAATTCCAAATAAGTGGCGCATAAGAAAACTTATGAGGTCACTTCCCAGTTTACGGTAAAAAGGAATATGAGCTCTTAAAACTCGTATGCCCAAGATAATATCAGTTTTCTTATTGAGCAATTCTAAAAAGGATGAAATATGTTTTGGATCGTGTTGGTTATCTGCGTCCATAAATAATACTGCACCTGCGCCATGTTTCCACGCATATTCCGCTCCTTCTCGCATGGTAAATCCTTTTCCCTTATTTTTCTTGAGAGAAATTAGTTCTACTGTCATCCCGAACTTGCTCGCCTCGTCTTCGACTCGTCGAAGCGGGTTTCGGGATCCAGTTAATTCTTTTACGATAGCAACCGTACCATCCTTCGACCCGTCGTCCACAACAATTATATCGGTGTGATATTTTTGAATTCTCTCGATACATTGCTTAATTGTTTTCTCTTCGTTGAACGCCGGTACAACAACAAATACCTTATCCATTTTTCAAAGTGAGAAATCGGTTTACAACATCTACGGCTATTGAGCGATCTGCTTCTCTAGTAAAACCTGCAACATGGGGAGTGAGGAGCAATTTGCTGCTAGCTAGTAGCTTTTTGCTTATAGTCGGCTCATTTTCAAAAACATCAAGAGCAGCGCCGGCGATAGTACCATTCTCCAAAGCTGAAACTAAATCCGATTCGTTTGCGATACCACCGCGAGAAGTGTTTATAAGGTAGCTTGTCTTTTCCATCATTTGCAGTTCTTTCGTTGAGATAAGATCTTTAGTTTCATCAGTTAAAGGCAAGTGGAGACTCACAATGTCAGATACTTTCAGAAGTTCTTCGAGCGAAACTTTTCTTACGTTGAATTCAGATAATTGCTCCGAGGACAAATACGGATCGTAACCTACGATAGAACCAATTGAAAATCCTTTTAATTTTTCAATAATTGATTTTGCGATTGCCCCACAACCCACAAAACCAATAGTTTTACCTTTTAACTCAGAACCAATGAATTGACGATTGCGCCATTTCCCATTTTTCAATTCATTAGATTGGATCGATGCATTTCGAAGCAACATAATCGTGGTGGCAACAACAAATTCTGCAACGGCATTTGCGTTTGCGCCGGGAGAATTGAGTACAGTAATTGAGCGCTTTTTACATTCGGCGAGATCTATCCCGTCGAGTCCCACACCCGCACGCAAAATATATTTGAGTGCAGGAAATTTATTTAAAAACTCTAAAGTAACCAAAGTATAGGTACGGATAAATATGACTTCTATATCTTTCGAATCAAACGTATCAGTTCCCAGATAAATAGAATGTCCAGCCTCCTTCAGTAGCTTAACCGCATCTGTGTGTATTTCTTTAGGCTCTGTTAAAAGAATTTTCATATTTATCCGTTCACTCTTGCCTCCCCTAATAGGGGAGGTCAGCCTACTTGCTGGGTGGGGTTCAACAACGTTATAAATTATATCATTAACTTTGTATAATTCCTCCAATGAAAGCACTCATTATCGGTGCGGGCTTCTATGGAATTTCAATTGCCTTACTCCTCAAAGACTTGGGAATAGAAACAGAGATCGTAGATGAAGCCTCCACTATATGCTCACGAGCTACCTCTGTTAATCAAGCCCGCGTTCATAATGGGTACCACTATCCACGAAACTATTTAACTGCACTCCGGTCCCACGAAAACTACGCACGTTTTACCGTTGATTATGGGTATGCCATACATTCTAAATTTGAACACATATATGCAATCTCGCGAAACAATTCAAAAATTAATGGACCTTATTTTAAGGTATTCATGAATAAAATTGGCTCACCTCTAACAGAAGTTCAAGTAAGAGGTGATTTATTTAACTCTCATTTAGTTGAAAGTGTGTTTACGGTTGATGAGTGCGTATTTGACTCCGAACAACTGGCTAAAAGGCTAGCAATGCATTTGAAGAAAAAGAAAATTAACATTCACTTTAATACTCCTATAACTTCTCTCAATGAAAGCAGGAAATTTTCTAAAGCGGATATTGTTGTTAATACAACCTATTCCCGTATTAACTCGTTTCTCTATAATTCAAATCTTCCGCTACTGCCACTCAAACATGAAGTTACCGAAATTGCGTTGATAAAACCTCCAAAAGAGTTTGAAAAAAAAGGAATTACTGTAATGGATGGCCTATTTTTTTCTATGCTACCATTTCCAAGTTTCAATTGTCATAGTCTTACACATGTTCGCTTTACTCCTCATTATTCGTGGATAGATAGAGATGAGTACAAAGACCCGTATGAAGTGCTCAATAACTTTGACAAAGTATCAAAGTATGGTTTTATGATCGCCGATGCGGTTCGTTATATTCCTCAGCTAGCAAAAACAAGATATCTCAAATCACTGTGGGAAATTAAGACGGTTCTGCTTGAAAATGAAAATGACGATGGAAGGCCAATTTTATATAGAAAAGATTATGCAGGAATACAGAACCTCTTTTTAGTAATGGGTGGGAAAATAGATAATATATACGATATTCTACGGATTATAAAATCCGAGGGCCGCTTTAAAGAGTGCCACTAGAACGTCAAGATTTCCTCGAAGTGCAGAAATTTTAGTTGGCACAGTACCTTTTGGATATACACGAGAAACCGGAACTTCAATTGAAGAGTAACCAATTTGATTTGCTCGAATTGATAGGTAAAAAAGCAGTTCATATTTTGTGAAAATGGATCGAAACGGTTGCACACGTTTATCGAGTAAATACCGAATACTATAACCACGAAATCCGTTTGTTGTGTCTGTGTACCATTTGAGAGATGCTAAGCTGACGAGTGGCGCATGAATAAAACGATTACCAATATAGCGTGAAAGTGGCGTATTTTCTTCGCGTCCTCCAGTAATAAAGCGGGATCCTTGTACATAATCGTACCCTTCATCTAGCATATCTATGAAAAGGGGAATTGCACTAGTACCATCCTTATTGTTACCGTCAATTGTAATGATTCCTTGATATCCTTCATGTACTGCGAATAAGTATGCTATGCGAAGCTGAGTACCTAAGAAGCCACTAGCTCTTTTTGTTAGTAGTACTCGAACATTCATTGATTTCAGGAATTTTTTGGAAAGTGAACTGTCAGTGCTACCTCCATCTGTAATAATAATGTCTATTCTTGATGACAGTGATTTCATCTCTTGCAGTTCACTCTGTATTCTCTTCCCTTCATTTATAGTAGGAATTACTACACAGTATTTTGTTCGTTTAGGAAAAAATATTTCTGTTGTGTGTTTAGGTATCTCCATATGTCTTGTTCATAAATTCCAATGCTCTTTTAATCTTTTGCACAGTTTCTACGCCACAACTTCTCATTTCTATAGAAACAACGTCCCTGTAATTGAGCTCTCTCAGTTTTCTTGCAAATACCGAGTGATTAACAACTCCCGGGATTGACGAAAGCTGGGGTTCACTTATATGAAAATGGGCAAGATATGGAATAGCTTGTTCAAGATTGCTCAAGGGTTCATTATTCATATGCATGATAGCACTATCGAGGTGTAGTCGGAAATTGGGGTGATTAATATTCTTAACAAGCTCAATTCCTTCGTTCGTATTGGTAATAAAATTGCAGCTATAGTCTATAGGGTTAGGTTCTATACAAAAAATGAGATTATATTTTTTTGCTTTGTCTGCTATTTTTCTGAAAATAGCGGTATCTATATTTCCATTCAATACTCGTCTATTTTTCGGAGATCCAAATACGATTATTTTTACGCCCAAGTGAAAAGCAATAAAGAAAACCTTATCAAGGTACATCAGTAGGGATTTCTGTTCACCTGGAGAGTCAAACAACTGAAGTTGAGGCTTGCTAAATAAAATCGACTGAAATGCATACGCAGTCAGTCCGTTCTTTTCAAGATATTTTCTGTACGTAAGTATTTCTTCTTTGGTCACCGAGATAAGATCTGTCCATATCTTTGTTGGTGCAATTTCCAAAAGACTTACTCTGAATTTTCGGAGTATAGAAAATACATCTGCGTCGTCACTTGTTTCCCAAGCTATGTTTGATATGCAAAGTTTCATTTCTGCAGTTTTCTTTCGTTTTTAATAAAATCCATTAATTCGGTAAAAACGCTTTGGTGTTGCCACGGTCCAGGTTGAATTGAGCGAATATTATAGTTGAGAATTTTTACCGCGTCGTTCTGTAACAACTTAATTCCACACGACTTGAGCGCTATCTCTCCAGCTTTTAAAGGAATACTTACTATATTACAAAGCTGAATTTTTTTCCCTCTAAGGAGCTTAATATCGTTCCACAAATTCTCAATATTGTAAAACTGGAAACTGCTTTCAGGATGCACTGCTGAGAGCAACTGATTGTGAATTAAGTCAAAAATAAAATTCTTCTTTAGTCCCTTTCCAAATAATGCTGGTAAACGAACGATTAGGTGTTTTTTAAATTTACTTTTAATAAACTCCTCTAGCTGTAGGCGGTGCTCACCATATGGCTGCTGAGATTTAGCATCTATTTCCATAGTCTCGTCTACTAGAAGGGGAGTCGGATAAACATCGACAGTAGATATTAGAACAAAAAACTTCGATGAAATAGTTAAGAGGCTACGTATTAGTTTATCTATCGATTTGCGGTCTTGCTCCGGATTATTATTTGCAAGCCACTTGGCGCCTGGCGCTCCAGCACAAACAACTAAGTCAAATTCCTTGTTTTCAATATCGGAAATATTTTTAGAGTTAAAGAGAAAATTAAACTTATGCTGGCGTGCAAGTTGCCCCCCCACGAATCCGGTGTAGCCAATTAAAGCTTCTTCTCCCATAATTATGTAATATTCAGTTTATCAGAAGGGACGCTAAAATTACTACTATCAAAATCATCGGAAATGAAATAAAGCGGTTCCTGTCGTGTTTCCTCAAGTATGCGTAGGATGTATTCAGATAATACGGTCAAAAGTATGAAAAGAAGAAGAAACATAGAACTCATGGTAATAGAAGTACTAACCCAGCCCTCAATAATATTTTTCTTAATCAATATTACCAAGAGAACATAGGTAATGTACATAAAATTAAGGACGCATCCGGTGAGTCCAATAATCGTTGCCATGCGAAGAGGGCGGACAGAGTTCGCTATAGAATTACTCAGTACATTTGAAATTATATCCAGTACGCCTAATTTCGATTCCTTTGCCCTATCGGCAAGGCGATACGGAACTGAGACAGAAACGACATTAAATCCGACAAAATTCTGCAAATACATTAAATTTCTATTTTTTCTCCTTATTCGCGTTAAAGCGTTGACCGCTTTTCTTGATAGAGAAAAAAAATAATTGATTCCTAAAAATATGTTATGAGGATACACCATGGAAACTATATTAGTTAAAATGCGTGCTCCGAACCCGGACAATAAATTTCGGTAATCAACATATCTTCCATGGACTATATCGTTTCCTTCGAGCGTGGTAGAGATAAGCTTATGTAACTTTTCCGTTACATCAGTGCGAATATTCAAAAGTACAACGCATTCACCGATGACACAATCGATGCCCGCAGTAATAGCCATCTCAATAGGATATTTTTTTGTTAAAACAATAAGCCGAATATTCTTATTACTCTTTTGAAGTTTTCTAATTACCGATACCGTATTATCTTTCGAGGCATTATCTATGATAACAAATTCCTTCTCAGGATATTTTACGGTAATTCTTTGAAGTTTATGCAGCTCTCGTGAAATAATATTCTCATCATTTGAGGTTACCGTGACAAATGAAAAAATCTTGTTAGAAAAGACTTTTGATCGTATTTTCATTATTTGTAGTGTAACATACTCACTATAAAACCATGGAAATACTAGCGGGCTTATTCGTCACTGCATTATACTACGCACGCGTTATTTCTACTTTTCTCGTCTATGTTCCTAATCCACCATATTCGCCGGACTCATGGACCTACTATGAATTATCGAAAACTATATTTACTAATTTCTACCATATAAATACCTTTCGTCAGCTTCAAACAACTTCTCCTTTTGGTATTTCTTTTCCTCCTCTTTTTCCCATTTTGATTTCGGTTTTCAATACGTTATTCAACACCTCAGCATACGCAGGATTTCTCATAAACTTTACTCTTGCACTCTGTATTCCCATAATCATTTATTTATTTTTCAGAAAAAATATTTTTTTCGCTTCTTTTGTTTCGTTGTTACTGTGGTCAAACAAGTATTTTATTGAAGAAGTAATTGCGGGAAGAAGTATCCCACTGAGTATTGTGCTGTTTATCACTATACTTGTAATAGCACTGAAGGGAGGTAAATCATATAAAACTCTTATTCTTCTCGGTTTTTTGAATGGACTGATGGTTCTCAATAGATTTGACCATCTTCTTGCTGGCGTTTTCTTTGGACTGTCCTATTCGTACCTCGTTAATCGTAAATCAGTTGTTTCTGTTCTTAGATCTGTACTTATCTATTTCTGTTCGTATATTGTGTTTCTGTCTCCATGGATCTTGTACTCGGTATTTAGATTTAATTCTCTATTTGTCAGTGATAATTCGCGAAATCTTCAATATGTCACTAATATATTCGTGCTCGACGTTGTCCCGAAATCGGAAATTCAAACCTTGTTTAATGCTCCAACGGAGTGGATCGTGGCAAAGCTCACCAACATGGTGTCCTTTATCTATTCGCTTGCAAGTGAGTTATGGTCTCAATATTCTACTCGGGTAAGTTTAATTTTGGTTATAGTTTTTTTGGTGCAATGCATAAAAGAAGTTGGGAGAAAGATGAGTGAATATATACCGATTTATTTTATGTTGTGGGGGCAATTTCTCACCCTGGCTCTTACCGGATATGATGTACGGAGATATTTTGTGTTGATTATTTTCTTTATTTCATATTTTGTTTTTGTCCAGCTATTTAAAAAAAGAAGTATTTTTTTTGTTGTTTTGATAACGGTAATTTCGTATTATCTCTTCACGGTTTCCGGGGATCCATTCCGCTGGGCAGTGGATCGAATTTCCGAAACTAACTATGTAAGACCGTCAACGTACGTACTTGAAAACGGAGAGAAATTTAAAGCTTTACTGACCGAGTTTACGAAGACAAAACCTGCCAGAGTCCTCTTTGATAATACCAGCGGCTACGATTATGTGAAATTCGGTGCTCTAACTGGTACTGAAGTAGTATTCCCACCTAGTAACATCAATTCGTGTAATCTGGTGCAGACAATTGAGCGATTTAGTGCTACGCATATCTACTCTCAATGCACATATTTTCTGAGATCAGTTTCCAAATATTTTTCCGTAAAAAAATCTGGCCTGAAAGGACTTTATTCGGTATCACCAAAGGGTATAACTAAAGGCGATGCATGTTCCTACGAAAAAGATATGAATTTAGTTAAATGTACACAAGAAGATAATTTATAATTCGAATATGAAACTCAGAATTTTTTGGTCAGTATTTTTTAGTTTACTAGTATTTTTATTCTTGTCATTTCGATTGTCAGGAACGGTTTCCTTTGGCGGTGATTTCGCGCGGGACATGTACGATTTGCTAACGATAGCGCAGGGTAAGTTTATGCTTATTGGACCAAAATTGTCATTCGGGGGAATATATACCGGCCCGTATTACTATTATCTTCTGCTCCCTGCTTATATTTTGTCAGGTTTGTCGATTAATGCAGTTGTTTTCTGGAATGCAGCACTTTTCGGTATCGGAGCGGGAGTTTTATTTTTAGTTCTTAGTTCAAAGTTCTCAATTCTTAAGTCCTTACTATTTGAGTCATATATGTTTACACTGCCGATGATATTAGTAGGCGCTCGAAACCCCAGTAATGCCTATACCTACACCCCCCTCTTCGTAATTCTTATATCGTATATCTTCTTTCATAAAATTGATTCAATTCTAAAGCTTACTCTTGTTGGATTTGCTATGGGAGTAATGATGAATTTTCACTTAGCTACCGTGGTTGTTTTTACTCCTTTGATTGCATATCTGTTTTTTCAACTGAAGAATAAGAAGCTTATCTTTTTTTTATTTCTGGGAATTGGAATTGCGTACCTTCCACTGCTACTTTTTGAAGTGAAACATAATTTTATTATGTTCAAGAATACATTTATAAATAAATCCTATCTTGCGTTTACGAATAACGAGAACTTACCCGGCAATGTTGCACCCAAAAAGGACCTAATTGCGAATATGTTATTTCTGGCTCCATACATTCAGGAGTGGACCGTGCTGAACCCGCTATTGATTCTAGCAATCATTGTCATGCCGAATTTATTTCGGCATCTTATTTACTTTGTCATTCCCGCGCAGGCGGGCCATGGCCCCCTTGGGGGAATCCAGTTCCAGAAAATGGATCCCCGTGTCCCGCTTCGCGAGGCGAGCAAGCACGAGGATGACAGGGCTGAAAGGATTGCTCCCTTTAGGGTGCAACCCTCAATGCTTCTACCTCTTGCATCTTTCATTCTTCTTGCTCTCACCCTTCGCTTCCAATTTGCCTCTCACTACCTCTACCCATTTTCTCTCTTACTGACGATAACGCTCGCCACGCTTCTCATTAAATCCAAATGGTGGCCGATACTAATAGTACTGATAGTATTCAATCTCTATAAGGCACCCAATTATTTCTATGGTAAGACCGATAGAACTCCGGAGAAAATACAGTTGCAGGTTGACTACCTGCAACTAAAGCGTCTTATCAATAAGAACGATATGTTTAATGTATTACTACTGAGGAAAGACACAGGACTGACGCCGGTAGGGCACGAGTATCGGTATTTTTTGAGAAAAACAGGATATGTTCCTCAGTCAGAATTCGCCTACAAAGAGTCAAGGAAGTTGATAATAGTTTCTGAATTCAAAGACCTCGATCTTAAGTCCCTCCAAAGCTGGGAAGCTAAGGAATTTGGACTAGAATATATCCAGAGATCCAAAAAGTACGTTCTTCTTGATGTTACATTCTATGTTGCAAAAAAGTAGATAGTAGTTAGTATTTAGCATTTGGCAAAAAATTCACGCTTCCATGCTAACTACTATCTATTAACTACTCACTCCTGGTTTCCCCAACGGCCTATAATATGATATACTCGAACTGTCCTGTATGGAGATAAATGAGAATTTTCTATCAATGTAGCGTATGTAAAAAAATGCACCTTACTGAAAAGGGTGCATTGAAATGTGAAAAGAAAAAAGATGACATAACGCCAAAATATAAGGCAGGTGAAGATATCGGCAAGATTACGATACTGGAGGTCCGACGCTACTCGCGTTTAGGATCTCGACGACACCATGTTGAGTATATCGTTGATTGGGCCGGTAGAAAAACACGACGCTCTCAAAAAGGCATTGATCAGCACAAAACCCTTTTTGAGCAGTACGGTAGATAACA
>CAYHPU010000035.1:2895-10255 GCA_964358525.1 uncultured Gammaproteobacteria bacterium | reverse complement strand
TCCTTTGGTAAGCCAACCTTTTGCCTCTTCATATATCCATGGTCGCCACTCTTTTTTATGACTTTCAATATACGTTTCCAAAAATGGTTGTAGTTTTGGCCAATCTAAAAAATAGTTTTCCGTTTCTCGCATTTCTACTTTGTTTTTACCGAGTTTACTGATGGGATTTTTAAGTTCACCCGATTCGAGTACTTTATTACACTTATCACACTGGTCCGCGCGCGCTTCTTTAAAACCACAGTGTGGGCATTCTCCTTCTACATACCTATCTGGTAAAAATTTATTTTCTTTCGGAGAAAAATATTGATCTGTTTTACCTTTATAGATATACCCATTCTCCGCAAGTTGTACAAACATGTCCTGTGTTACTTTTGTGTGATTTTCGGTTGTGGTTTTTGTATATAAGTCGTACGAAAAACCATACTGGTTAAAAAGTTTAACGTCTCGGGGGTGGTACTCTGCCACAAGTTCCTCAGGTGTAATTCCCCTCTTGTCCGCTTCAACGGCAATTGGTGTTCCGTAGCAGTCGGAACCAGAAACCATTAAAACGTTATTACCGATTAATCGATTAAAGCGGGCAAAAATATCTGCGGGTAATAAATATCCGGCGAGGTGCCCCACGTGAAGATCTCCGTTTACGTACGGCCATGCAACTGCAACAAGAATGTGTTTGTTCATATACAAATGTCATTCCCGCGCATGCGGGCTATAGTCCCTTTAGGGAAATCTAAATTAATAGAATGGATCCCCGCTTTCGCGAGGATGACACACGTCTATTATATCCTATCGAAGATACTCGCTAGAACTTCTTTGAAATCGTCATTCTTCTTTATTTTACTCAGTGCTTCGTCAATCGGAAACCATCCGGCGTCGTAATATTCTTTTCTCTCAAAGACAAAATTCGGCATATTATTCATTTCTACCGTATGCCATAAATCAAAATGTTCCATACATCGTTGTTCCGGCCGATTGATTACTTTGTGTGAAATATTAAAAAATATAATCTTTTCGTCAGTAATTTTATGCTGCAGTTCTTCAAGCATTTCTCGTTTAACTGTATCTAACGGAAGCTCCCCCATTTCAATGTGCCCACCCGGCGGAATCCAGTCGTCCGCTTTAATATGATGACCAAGATAAATAGACCGAGAAGGAATATGAATTGGAACAAAGAAAGTACAAAAATGTCGAGTTGCTCCCTCTTTTTTCACCAATGGTCCCTCTTCTAGAATCCTTTTTTGGTGAATTGGGAGAGCTTTATTTTTACTCTTCTTCGCGTCCATCTGTGATAAGTGCTGTCGGATAACGTCCTTAAGAGTCATGTGGGGAATTATAACCTATATACATTTCCTCTATAGCCGATCTTTCGAATCATAATTACTGCGCCCTGCTCAAGAACTTCAAATATTGCTCTTGTCTTACCAACCCGTAAACGATAAAAATTGGATGTATTAACTAATTTATTAATATCCAGAAATTTTGGAAGAGGAAATTTGAGTCGAGCAATCTCTTGAACAACTCGGCGAGCGTCTTGCTTTGATAATGACTTTAATTCTTTTTGAACCTTACGATAGAACCGTATTTCAGACATAGTCTTTCATTATTTTTTTTAGTGAAACTCCCTTTTCACGTGGTTGCTTTGCCAGTTCTTGAGCATCTCGTTCGTCTTGTAAATCTTCTAGTCGCTCTTGGAGTTGAACAAATGTATCAACTGGAATCATTACCGCGCGTGGTTTCGAGTGATGAAATATATAGGTAATTCCTTCGTCATCCACAGATTTAAGAAGGCCTAATGCGTTTTCACGCATGTCTGTTATTGTTTTTGTATTTCTTACAGTTGGAATTAACATAAGGTTAGTATATAGATTAACCTAAGGTTTTTCAACAAGAAAAATTAGTTATACTGGTAGTATGAAGATATATATAGCCGCGGACCATCGGGGATTTGAATTGAAGCAGAGTCTTATTGCTTTTCTTACTCAGAAAAATATTGAAGTTGTAGATTGCGGAAATGCCACGCTTGACCCTGATGATGATTTTCCTGTGTATGTTCACGCTCTTTATGAAAAAATAAAGTCCGATCCCGCTTCTAAAGGAATTGTGGCGTGTGGCTCAGGTGTTGGTGTTTCAATTGCCGCAAATCGATATCCCGAAATTCGCTGCGGCTTGTGCTTTAGTGAAAAACAGGTACAAAGCGCGCGCGCGGAAGACGATATTAATGTACTCGCCATTCCCACCGAATATATTTCAGAAGAACTAGCACAAACTTTATGTACTTTATTTTTAGAAACTCCCACCAGCAACGCTCCCCGTTATTTACGTAGAATAAACGAGATAAACTCATATGCAGATAGTACCAACGCTTCTCGCTGAAAAAATGGAAGACTTGTACGAACAGGGACAGGTGTTTCGACATTTGTCTAAGCGCACACAGGTGGACGTAGCCGACGGAATACTTGTTCCGAATAAAACAGTTGGCTTATCTACTATTCTTGACTATCTTATTCACAACGAAGAACATTACCAAGATATTGTATTTGATTTCCATCTCATGGTCCAAAATTGGCAACAGGCGGTTGCGCAGTTACAACAGGTCCGTTTACATCTTAATATCAACTATATTCTCATTCACAAGGCCGTCTTCGAAAGAAAGAATATCTCTCCTTTCAAAATCGGCATCGTATACAATCCCGAAGATTTTGTTACAAAGGGAGATATTACCCACCTTTCTGCTGTCCAAATAATGACTATTCATCCCGGAAAACAAGGAAGCCCTTTTCTGCCCGAAACGCTCGATAAAATTAATTTACTAAGGCAGAATGGTTTTGCGGGGGAAATACTTATGGACGGCGGCATAAATGAAGAAACAATTCCAGTAATTCTTAAAAACATATCTCTCCCCGACACACTTTGTATTGGTAGTTACTTCACTAAAACCGAAAGGCCAGAAGAACACCTAAGAAAACTAAAACAACTCATTCAATAATAATGGGGTGTTGCAGAAGAGGTAATATATATTCTTTGTTATCTATTTTAATGCGGTGATTAACCCCGTACGATACTATTACTCTATCTGATCCCACGTATCCAAAACCTCCCCAGCGATTAGTGATCCCGCGCTTTCTTTTCCACTCAATCGACGGATCTAGCGGAACAACTGAACCGTCTGGTAAATATGCCTCATTCCATGCGTGCATCGATAAATTATTACTTTTGTCACTAACTGTGCAAAAACCTACCACTAGGCGATTAGGAATTCCAGCATTCCCGAGAAGCGCCGCCAGAAGCGTTCCAAAACCTCCACAATCGACACGCCCTTTTTCCAAAGCATCTTTGTATGAATACAACCCCTCGATTGGATTTCCATACGTTAGCGTATTTAATACATACTGGTATATTGTGCTAATAACCCGCATAACATTATCTTCTGATTTGACAATACTTTTTTGAATATTCTCAATATTTTTATCTTTTGCGCTTATCCATTTATTATCATCTTGTTCAAGTTTAACCCGATAATCAGAAAGCAAAAAGTTTCCATTTTCTTTGTAAACAATGGGGTTTGATTTAATTATTACAGACCACTGAGTTCTCTTTTCGTGTACATTCTTAATTAATCCAACATTATAATTATGATGCTTGTCGTGTATTAGTAAATTTTCTTTAGGAATTACCTGCGGTTTTGATAATATTTTTTGAGTATCTGTTTCTAGGGGCAATGGAACGAGGATTGCCTTACCAGCATCTTCTGGTTGTTCTTGTTGATAATATGCGTGAACAGTTTGTGTCTTGGTGTAAGCAAATATCTTGAAGTGTTCCCCTATAGAGCGTAATGATAATTTCAGATTACCCATTATGCACATTGTAACACGTGGGGTATAATGTAGCTATAAATGAGAAGCATAAATTCGATTCTTCCTACAATAGAAAAGGACGATTTGTTCTTTTTTTTAAGTAATTTGTTCTCTAATAAAGACTCCTGGAAAACGAAAGTTCTCAAAGAGTTAAAAATATATTTTCCTTCGAGTACTGTCTTGTTTTTCTCAAGTGGGCGCGCAGCGCTTGAATTTGTTGCAGCAAACCTAATGAACGAAAAGGACTCTCTGTATTTACAGGCTTTTACTTGCTCGGCAGTAGTCTATCCATTTTTAAAACACCATATTAAACCCATTTATATCGATATTGAGAAAGAGAATTACAACATGTCGTTTGATAATCTCAAAAAAAAACAAAATGCAAATAGTAAGGCCGTTCTCTTGCAGTACACGTTTGGATTACTACCAAGTAAGCTTAACGAAATCCTTGCTTATGCACGAGAAAATAATTTATTAATAATTGAGGATCTTTCTCACGCATTTGGAAATAAACACGAAGCTCAATTTCTAGGAAACTACAGTGACGTTGCAATTCTTAGTTTTGGAAGAGACAAAACAATTTCCTCTGTTTCTGGAGGTGCACTCATAATTCGTAATAAAAATCTTGAAAATATTCTTAATACAGCTTATGCGAATCTTTATGAACCGGCTTTATTTGAAAAATTCAAATTAGTTTTTTATTTGTTCTTTATGTATTTCGCAAAATACAATTTTCATCTTAAATTAACTCGCGTCTTGATTTTTCTTCTACAAAGAATTAGATTACTCGACAAAGCGCTTTCAGAAAAAGAAAAAGCAGCAGATGCTTCACTTAAAATTCTTTACAAATTCCCGTCACTTTTTTATCCACTTTTGTACAATCAGTTGCTTAAACTCCCTAAATTAATTCAGACTCGGAAAACGAATACTGAATATTATAACGACCTTTACAATAAAAGATTATCAGGGAGCTTACTAAAGTTCCCTCTTTTAGTAGAAGACCAGACGATTTTGTTAAAAAAAACCAAAGAAAAAAAGATCTATTTAGATACATGGTATGGAAATGTTATTGACCCAACTGGTGTTAACCTACAAAATTATCACTACCAAAAGGGACAATGCCCTGTTGCTGAGGAAATTGCAAAAAAAATTATCAATTTACCAACGTTATGGAAATTAGAGAAGTTATAGACAGAGACATTTGGGAATTGTTTGTCCTTAAAACCGAGTGGACACCATTTTTCCAATCGTGGGCATTTGGAGAAGCACAAAAACTATCTGGTCAACGGATTTATAGACTAGGTGTGTTCAGAGAAGAAGAACTAGTTATGGTTGCGCAAGTTTTTGTAGTACTCGCAAAACGAGGAAATTTTTTACACCTTCGGCACGCTCCTCTTTTTGTTAACTTTGACAATGTTGCATTTCAAAAACTTCTCGCGTTCTTAAAAGAATTGGCAATAAAACATAAGGCATTATGTATTCGTATAAGTCCTCTTATTTCTTATGAAACTGAACTCAGGAATACCTTCAATAAAATCGGATTTATTAATGCCCCTGTTCACAACCAAGATGCTGAAAATTGCTCTATTGTAGATTTAACTGGTTCGCTTGAAGTAATTCAATCGTTATTTCGAAAAAAGACTCGTTACTATATTCGAAAAGCTGAAAAACTCGGGGTGGTTGTAAAGGAAACTGAGAATCCAAAAGATTTTGATGTTTTTTTTAGCTTGTATAAAAAAACAGCAAGTCGTGAGACATTTGTGGCTCATAAAGGAATTCTGGAGGAATTTACAGAACTTAAAAAGAATAATTCTATCTCGCTCTACATTGCTTATTATAATAACGAGCCCCTTTCGGCTTCGCTTGTCGTTTTTTATGGAAAGCAAGTCGTGTACCACCATTCCGGGAGTATATTGAATGAAATACCTGTCAACTACTTACTACAATGGCGCATTATTCAGGACGCCAAAAAAAGAGGGTTCTCTTATTACAATATGTGGGGTATTGCGCCAGAAAACAAACCTAACCACCCGTGGCAAGGATTTACACAATTCAAGCGGGGATTCGGAGGAAATTCTGTTAATTTTCTTCACGCACAAGATTTACCACTTTCTCCATGGTACTACCTAAGTTACGTGTATCAAAAGATGTGGGCACTGTGGAGAGGGTATTAGAATACAGATTGAAGAAGTTTGATAAGCGGTTGCGGAATTTGATCTAGCATTTCATCTATTTTTTCTTTACTTACCCATATCGTCTCTAGAATTTTTTCAGTACTTATGTTATTAAGAAGTTTTATTTCTTCATCTGGAAATTCACATTGGTAAGTTATACAAATAACTTGATCTTTATCTATGTCTCGAATGAACCACCAGGTTCCAACAAACTTTCCTGGTTTTATTTTTATGTTGAGTTCCTCAAATACTTCTCTGGTTAGGGCTTCTTCCGTGGTCTCGCCATACTCAAGCTTTCCCCCAGGTAAATCATACGCAACTCGAGTTGGTAGTTGTTGTTTTACAAACAGTGCTTTCCCGTTTTTGATAAAAAGTGCTTTTGCAGCAACCCGAATCTGTGGCATATTTCTTACTGTTCAAACCCTTTAAGACCAACTAATTTTTCTCTTATAAATTGAGGTAAAACAAAACATGCTTTGTGGATGTCGTAGTTATACCAAACGGTTTTTACAGGTAAATCTCCTCTTGCGCCCTTTGTTGGGTCATCCTTTTTAGAACCAATAACAAAAGTCACCAATCCACCAGGCATTACGGGTGAGGTCGAGTTTGTTATTCGTGTAATAGGAAATGAACTCGCTACTAACTTAAAGATATCCCAATAGTTTAGTACTTCAGGGTTTGTGTAATATGGCATAAACCCATCAATACAAAATATTCCATCATCAGACAAGTGAACATACACATCCTTAATAAAATTCTCATTAAACATTGTCTGTGAAATTGTATACGGATCCCCTACTGTTATTAAAATAAAATCAAACTTTTCCTTGGTATTCTTTACATACTCTGCCCCATCAATATTTAAAAATTCAACGCGTGGATCTTTCTTAAATTTAGCCCCCTCTGGTATTACCTTATCTGCTAGCTCTACAAAATCTTTATCTATATCAATTGCAACCACTTTCTCAATCGAAGGGTAATCAAGTAACCGTCCTACTCCAAGACCGTCACCTGCACCAATAAGAAGAATTTTCTTTTTTGGTTTACCAGTTTGCATCGGAACGTGCGTGTAGATCTCGCAAATTGCTTCGCTTCCTTTATCAGCAATGTAAATTAATCCATCTTGAAACGTAACGCGCCCAAGTGTTTCGGTTTCAACAATGGTCGATTTCTGGAATTTTGACACAACTTCACCTAGAATTTTTTTGGGTTTAATAAGAAAAGCAACATCTTCTGCATATTGTTCGCCAAACATTCCAGCCGGAATTAATGTATTTCCTGACATGTTTTTTATTAACTAATAATTTATTTGCTTACGAACTCTTTTGGTCCAAT
>CAYHPU010000035.1:0-2795 GCA_964358525.1 uncultured Gammaproteobacteria bacterium | reverse complement strand
GGATGAGGAAATCATTGTCTTTATTATACCAGCGGTAAGATTCTTCTGCCACATTGTGGCATCAGAATGACAGGATTTGTTTATAATATTCGTATGAAATATTCAGAAAAATTAGGAGAAATTTCAGACGAACAATTTCAAACCGCACTAACGAAGTCTAACTTGGGTACTTTTATAAAAGCCGAGGCCATACCGTATGGTAATTTTAAGCAGAATGTTTTCCTCAATACCAATAGAGGCGAGTATGTATTTCGGGGTAACCCGCACTTCCCTGGTCAGTTTGAGCAAGAACAATTTTCCATAACACTTCTTAAAGAAAAAACAAAAGTTCCCGTACCATGGCCATTTATTGTGGACGAATCAACAAATATCTTTGGATGGAGTTATGTGCTTATGCCAAAACTCCCCGGAATACAAATTGAGGATGAAGGTATACAGAAAACTATTACCCCTAAAGATTGGAGCCAGTTGGCAATTGCTTACGCAAAGAATTTAGCGGAGATGCATTCGCTTACATGGCCAACTTGCGGAAAATATGACGAAAAAACAAAAAACATAAAAGAATTTCAAAAACCTTATGGCGAATGGGTAATAGAACAGATTAATAACCTTTTGAATGCATCGCGGGAAATTAATAATAGAACTACGGATGATGATATTGAGTGGGTACATTCCATAGTCGAAAATGGGCACGAAGCTCTTTTAATTCCATTTACTCCTTGTTACGTAATGCAAGATTACCAGTGGAGCAATATGCTCGTAGATAAAGTTAATGGTGTTTGGAAAGTAACGGGAGTTTTTGACTTAGTAGAAGGCTACTTCGGAGATGGTGAAACAGATTTGTCTCGAATGTATAAAAAATTACTTGAACAAAATAATGAACTTGGAGACCTCTTTATAAAGAGTTACACCACACATCACTCTTTTCGTTCTGGCTTTGAAAAACGTTTCCCCATCTATATTATTCTCGATTGTTTAATTGTGTGGAAATTTGTACAGAAATACAATAAAAATTGGATTGAAAGAGACGTTTCATTTAGAGAGTGGTGCGAGAAATGGACAAAACTAGAAAATTTTAAATAGAGTTGTTATTTTCCTCCAAGAACTCGCAAGTAATACACGTTTACGCCACCACCGTGCGCATACTCAATTACCTCGTCCCATTCTAATCTAAAGGAGAGATCGTATCCTCCTTCATAAAACAAGCTTGCCTTCATAATCAAAAATCCTACGTGCACACTCGCTGATTTGTCTGGTAGGCTTTCAATAATTGCCGCGCCAAGAGAATCATATCTTGCATATGCTCCATTAAATCCATCAATCCTATCTTCTTTGAGGAGTAACACTGCAGCTGCTCTAATCTGTTCCATTTCTCTTGATTCAATAAATCCTAATTTTTTTGCAAACGCAAGAAAATCCTTCTTATCAGCTCTTTCGCCACCTTGTAGTACAGGTGTTTCATTAGATATTTCCATATTGTTTTATTCGTTTGTTTATAAGCGGGGAGAAATGATGAGCGTATTGTAGCTGAATTTCTTTATTCTGCCAATCCTTACCCGTAACTCGTTTTCTGCAGTTACTCTCTCCACAACTGCATTCCCATTTTGAAACGTAATTTTCGTCCGCTTCCCACAGAGCATAATCTGCGGTAATTTCCTCACCTGCCGCAATATCTCTTCGCGTTGTTAGTAAATGTGCGCCGTTCATCCAAATATTGGGATTGCACGAGTGGTTAATAAAATAACCATCATCCACTCCTTTATCTTCAACGCTGTACACGTTCTCATCCCATTGCATAACCTGTTTCCCTGCTCTTTCTCCCAGCTCTGCTTCCTCTTTACCAACTTCTTCGAAATTCCATCGAACAACAACCTCGCCTTTTTTAATATTCTCTTTTGCAAACATTCCCTTACCCTTGTTCCTTGTTTCGCGTACCTCAACTTTCGGACTTAACCAGTCTTGCATATGTTATTTCTTGTTTGCGGTTATTAAAAGAAATTTACAATTAAAACGGTAGTCAATTTTGGGCATTTTAATTATTTCCTCTGGAACTTCCGATTCTGTAATTTGAACCTTGTATGTGTTTAATAATTTCTTTAGAAAATTTTTTGCTTCTTTGAGAGAATATTTTGTTTCATATTCTGTAGTGTAATGTTTTCCGTCTAAAAAAGCGCGGCTAATATCGGTTGCAAAGTCAAATATTATTTTGCCGTTTGGTTTCAGAATTCTGTCAATTTCAGAAAAAATACTTTGCAAAATTTCTTTTGGGAAGAGGTGCAAAGTTCCCGTACAAAATACCCCATCAAAGAAACCGTTTACAAATGGAAAATTTTTTGTTATATCAAATACTTCTGTTTTGAGTTTTGATTTGAATTCGTTCGGTGTTGTTTCCCATAATTTTCCCAGCGCACTTTCATCAATATCTGCGGCTACAACAAGTTTTGTTTTTTTCAAGAGGATCAAATTATAGCGACTATCCCCTGCGGCAAGGTTTAACCACTTGCCGCGAATTTCAGTATCATTCAATAGTTGTAGGGTAACTTTTTCCCCCGCGCCAAAAATTGAAGTCTTTTCCGTTTTGGAATAATCTATTCCTTCGGTGAAAATGAGTTTATGCTCTTCTGGTTTTCGAAATTTTATTGTATTTGTCATATTGTGTTTATTATAACCGTTAGATATAAACCTTTTTTTCACTTTAATTCTTCAATAACTTCATTCGTGTCCTTTTGAAAACTATTTGAACGCTCTTTGTACGACAGATTATATTTTTTACTTTCTACACGCATATAATCACT
>CAYHPU010000034.1:9584-10358 GCA_964358525.1 uncultured Gammaproteobacteria bacterium | reverse complement strand
GATGAAGTATAAATATTGTCATTCCCGTGAAAACAGGAATCCAGCAGAAATAATGGATCCCCCCAAGGGGGCCATGGCCCGCCTTCGCGAGGATGACAGTGTAACTCTCGGGATGACAGAGGATGAATATACTCTTAACCTTGTAGATACCCCGGGGCACGTGGATTTTAGTTATGAAGTAGAGCGGACACTTGCTTCTGTTGAGGGCGTTATTCTTCTTGCTGATGCCACTCAGGGGATTCAGGCGCAAACCCTTGCGCACGCTTACAAAGCCCTGGAGCAAAACCTAGCCATTATCCCCGTCGTAAATAAAATTGATGTAGATGGAGCACTCGTTGATAAAACTGTTGAAGAACTTGCTCAATTTCTTGGTGTACCAGAAAATACAGTCTATAAAATTTCTGCAAAAACGGGAGCTGGGGTGCAGGATTTACTTGAAGCGGTAATTCGCCTAGTTCCCTCCCCTGTTGAAGACGAAGTCTTGGACTCAGTAAATAGCCGTGCACTGATATTTGATTCGTACTACGATCCCCATCGTGGTGTTATTGCGTTTGTCCGCATGGTGAATGGAGCGCTAAAACAAGGAGATCTTCTTCGGTTAGCAGTAACGGGTATTCAATTCACCGTGACGGAAGTTGGTATTTTTACGCCCGATCTGGTGGCACGGAGCGAACTATTTCAGGGGAGTATTGGATACGTGGTAACAAACTTAAAGGAAATACGAGATGTGCGTGTTGGTGACACTATTATGAATAGTAAATCGAAACTTCCCGC
>CAYHPU010000034.1:0-9574 GCA_964358525.1 uncultured Gammaproteobacteria bacterium | reverse complement strand
GTAAAACCAATGATATTTGCTTCATTTTTCCCCACGGATCCAGACGACTTTATTAACTTGAACAAGGCTCTGGAGAAGCTTTATTTGAACGACTCCGCTCTCGTTTTTGAGTCAATTTATAGCAAGGCGCTTGGCGCTGGCTTTCGCGTTGGCTTTCTAGGACTTCTGCACGCGGATGTCACCCGAGAGAGACTGGAACGGGAATTTGGACAAAGCCTTGTGTTAACTCCACCCAAAGTACAGTTTCTAAGTAGTGGTGATATTTTTCAGGAGCCGTACATAAAAATAACCGTTATTACGCCGAAAGACTATCTTGGTTCTGTTATGACACTCTGTGAAAATCATCGTGCGACGTTTACAACGATGGATACCGTTGCTGGTAACAGAGGTCAACTTGTTTTGTCTTATGAAATGCCACTTTCCGAAATGGTTTCTGGTTTTTTTGATAGTCTCAAGAGTATTACTTCTGGCTACGCAAGTTTAGACTGGGACTTTCTTGAGTATAGGCCCGTACGAGCTGCTGAACTCGAACTCTTGATAAACAACGATCCTATTGATGAGTTTAGCGAAATAGTAGTTGAAGAGCGAGCAGTGGAACGTGCCCGGATGATAACCGAGAAATTATCTAAGATCATTCCCCGTCAGATGTTTGAAATACGAATACAAGGAAGATACAAAGGAAAGATACTGGCGTCTGAGCGGCTCTCTGCTTTTAGGAAGGATGTTACTGCCAAACTGTACGGAGGAGACAGGACGCGTAAAGATAAACTTCTTAAAAAACAGAAAAAAGGGAAGAAGTTAATGAAGAGCGTGGGTACAGTAGAAATACCAAAAGAGGCATTCATCAAATTATTTAAATAGTCCGCTACAAAGCCCCGATACTGCATTTCGAAATTCTGTTATTTTACTATAAGATACATATCTTTTATCTATTTTAACAGTACGGTATTTCTACCGCACCCACAGTAGTACGTGTGCCAACTGTTGAAATGCGATTATATTGTAGGGGCGGATCTCCGTGCCCGCCCAATTTAATAGTTTGGGTCGACACAGAGGTCGACCCCTACAAATATGATGCAAGATCGAGAAATCGTTATTCTGACAGCATAAAGTTGCAATATTCACCCTTTCAGGTGACAATCCTGGCCTGTCCTAACAACCCCAGAATTCTAGCCATTTCGGCTAGCACACGCCATACCTGTCTGCCAGTAGCACTCATATTATAAGTCTGCCAGTATATAGTGTATTTTTCTCTCGGGGTGGTATAATACATCTACTATGTCGAATTCCCTTTATTTCTTAATTGGAGGATACTTTGCTTTCCTTGCCTCCATAGTTTTATTTCGATGGAGGCCGCGAATTATTGCAGTAACCGGCTCCGCGGGGAAATCTACTGCTGTTGATTTAATTAGCTCTGTCCTCGAGTCCAGATATTCAGTACGAAAAAGTTACAAGGCAAACAGCGCTATTGGAGTACCTCTCGATATTCTTGGTATACATCCACAGCACTTCAATCGCGGTGAGTGGCTCTCTATTATTGTTGCATCCGTATTTAATGCTTTAGGGCTACTCATAGCCCCATACAAAGCACAAATATATGTTGTAGAGCTCGATAGCGACCGTCCTGGCGAAATGCAGTTCTTTGCTCAGTTAATTCAACCGGAAGTTGTCTTCCTGGTAAGCTGCTATGCAACTCATACTGCCAATTTTGAGCACCTTGTTGATAGGGGTCTTTATGACAATCTAAAACGTGCAGTATCGCACGAGTTTTTTTCTTTTGTTACTTCCAGTAAGCAGGCTAAATTAATACTGGTGAACGGTGATATTCCAACAGAACTACTACCCCCTACGGGGCTTCAGGAAAGCACTATTTTCATTAAGGACTCCAAAGGTCATTCTTCATTCAATTCATGGGAACTCTCGAAGAATAAAACGACGTTTTCAATAAAAGCTTTTAAAGAGCAGTTTCAAGTAACAATCCCCTATTTAACATCGCGCGTTATTGGATATTCACTCGTTGCTTCTCTCTATATTGCGGAGTACTTCGAGATTGATACAAAGGAGAATCAGAAAATACTAAGTAGCTCATTGTTACCACCAGGAAGATCTACCGTGCTTGACGGAATTAACAGCTCAACGCTCATAGATTCAACATATAACTCAAGTTACTATGCCACCGTTAGTATGCTCGAGGTGCTTTTGTCCTATCCGGGCAAGCGTAAAATTGCCGTCCTTGGAGACATGCGAGAACTGGGGAGTCTAGCTAAGGAAGAGCACGAGAACCTGGCCGGTGATATTATCAAATATAAAATAGATAATGTTGTTTTGGTTGGGCCGCACATGAAAGAGTTTGTTGTTCCTTATTTGCTAAAGTCAGGAATGGACGAAAACAGTGTCCAGCACTTTCCTAACACGTACCAGGCAGGAATTTTTATTAAAGAGCGGCTTTTGCAAAAAGGGGATGTTCTTCTACTTAAGGCGTCTCAGAATACGTTGCTGTTTGAAATTATCGTGGAAATGCTCCTTGAAAACAAAGAAGATGTGCAACGGCTCTGTAGACGTGATGAAATGTGGACCAAGAAAAGACAGAAGGTTATTGACGACTTTTATAAAACAATATAGAATTTACCGTATGAATAAACAGGTTTTTTCAATTATTGGTGTAGTGGTATTATTTGTAGGTTCAGTGTTTCTCGTCTACTCTATGAACCAGCCCAAGAATCAAGCTGTACTTCGTACACTTACAAAGAAAGATTTTATCTATTTCTACGGCGTTACCTGCCCGCACTGTAAGGTTCTTAATAAATTTCTTGAAGACAAGGGAATAAACAAGAAAGTGAAATATGAAAAGCTCGAAGTATTTTACAACGAAGACAACGCGGCACTTATGAAGCAAGCCGCGGATATGTGCAAGATTAACCCGTCGGGCATGGGAGTACCATTTATATTGGATAAAGGAAAATGTTACGTTGGTACACCGGACGCAGAGAAGCTGTTTATGGAGAAATTTAAGTTAGCTAAATAATTTTACCCCACCTTAATCCTCCCCTCCGCCAGCTGGCGGATAGGGGAGGCAGGGAGGGGTTTATTTTGCCTGTCGTGCATATGCTTCAACCACATTCCTCATTAAATAGGCAATCATGAGGGGGCCGGTACCGCCGATTGTTGGTGTGTAAAAGCCAGCAACGCCATCAACCTCGGCATCGCTGTAGTCCCCACATGTTTTGTTGTCAACTCTCCCATATCCAAAATTAATGAGTATGGCGCCAGGTTTTATATTCTCCGGAGTAAGAATTTTGTGGCCGGTAGTTGTAATTATAATGTCCGCTTGCTTATAAAATATACTCGGATCGGGAGTTTCGCTATGGGTAATTACCAAAGCCATTTTGTAACGGACGAGCGTGTTTGCGATTGGTTGACCAGTGGTCTCTCCTCGACCTGCAAGCACTACAAATTTCTTTTTAAAGTTGCGTTTAAAAAATTCTGCCTCTGCCTTACCCACCGCCCACTTTTTAAAGTCCGAATGAACATATTTAAGAATTGAAAGCGTTGAAAGACCAACGGGAGATACGTAAGGAGATTTATATTTTTGTGACTCAACCTCTTTTACGAGCGGAATAAATTCGTCAATTGTTGGTGAGCGCAGCTCTGCGGGTAATGGGCGTTGAATTATGACCGCATGATAGTCCTTATTAATTGATACGCGGCGAAGTTCCTTCGCAAATGTTTCAAACATTGGCGTCTTTTCGTAGCGAAATACCGATAGTTTCATTCCCAGCGCTTCTGCGGCGGCGCGCTTATGGGCAATAAAAATGTCAGTAAGGGGATCCTGCCCTACATAAAACAAAGCTATATGGGGTTTGATACCTTTTTTATAGATGTCTTTTAAGCGTGCTTTTGTCTTCTCATTAACCTCGGCGGTTATTACTCGGCATGGTATTTTCATAGTTTTTAAACAAATGCAGCGGTCGCCACGTAATCTGTGGCGTCTGAAAAGCGCATAAGTGTAACGCCTTTTGTATTCCGAGATAATGTTGGTAACGACGAAATAGGTATTTGTACCGCTTGTCCTAGTGCGGACGTTATAATTAAGTCAGTAGCTTCCTCTTCAGGTACAAGGCTCGCAAATACGACGGGACCAGTTTTGTCGCTTACGTTTGCCGCTTTAACGCCAACACCTCCCCTACCCTGTTCTCTAAAACCTGAAACGGCCGCCATTTTCCCAAAACCTCGCTTCGTAATAATAACGAGCTTACTTGTCTTATATTTGTTCTTTGGAATGACGCCAAGTGTTGTTACTTCCTCGCCTTCCTTTAATTTAATTCCGCGCACACCTTGAGCAGTTCTTCCCAGTTCACGGAGTTGTTTCTCTGGAAATGTTATTGCTTTGCCAGCGGAACTTACTAAAAATAGATAGTCGTCCTTACGTACAAATTGAACGCTCGACAATTGATCGTCGAGTGACAACCCAATTGCTCGAATCCCACTGGCACGTATATTTATATATTCTTCAAGTTTGGTTTTTTTAACTGTTCCATTTTTTGTCGAGAAAAAAACGTACGTCTCCTGAATATCGGACATATTTTTAGGATCATAGCTGAAGAATGTACTTACCTTCTCCTCGCCCTGCAGATTAATTAAATTTACCATTGCTTTTCCTTTTGATTGACGACTTGCCTCGGGAACTTCCCAAGCGCGAATTTGAAATATACGCCCCGTATCGGTAAAGAAAAGGAGCTGATCGTGTGTGCTACAGGAAATTACCTTTTTGACCACGTCACCTTCGTGCGTTTTAATTGCAGAAATGCCTTTTCCGCCTCTTTTCTGCTCTTTGAATGCGGTTTTTGGTAACTGTTTAACGTAATTACTATCCGTAAGCAAAATATACGTTTCCTCATTCTGGATAAGTTCCTCTTCACTGAATTCGTCCGGTCGAGAGCGTACTACCTTTGTTTTTCGTTTGTCACCGTACGCAATAAGTAACTCTGCCAGTTCCTTTTTCATCTCGGTGAACACATTCTTGAGCGACGAAAGAATTTCCTCAAGACGCGCAATTTCTTTCTTTAACGCCTTCAGTTCGTCTAGTATTTTGTCTCTTTCAAGTGCAGTAAGACGCTTGAGTTGCATATCAAGGATAGCCTTGGTCTGCACAGGTGAGAATTTAAACCTCTTAATAAGTTTATCTCGTGCATCGTCTTCGCTCTTTGATTTTTTAATTATGTCTACTATTTCGTCAATATTGTCTATGGCGATAAGTAACCCATCTAAAATATGCGCTCGATCTTTTGCAACGCGCAGATCATACTTTGTTCTCTTGATGACAACGACTGCACGGTGTCGCAAAAAGTATTCAAGAATTTCTTTTAGTGAAAGTGTTTGTGGAATTCCGTCAACCAAAGTAACCATATTAACAGGAAAAGATGTCTGCAGTTGTGTTTTCTGAAATAAATTGTTAAGAATTTTATTTGCAGATGCTTCTCGCTTTAGCTCAACAACGACTCGAATACCCTCGCGGTCAGACTCGTCGCGGAGGTCAGAAATTCCCGCTATTTTTTTATCCTGTACTAATTCGGCAATGCGCTGTACAAGTGTTGCCTTGTTAACTTGATACGGTAACTCGGTAATGATAATAGCTTGTTTTCCCTTTCCAATATCTTCAATTTCAGCAACGCCGCGCATAATTATTGAATTTCTACCAGTCGTATATGCCTCTTTAATATCTGTGTGGCTATATATTATTCCACCAGTTGGGAAATCTGGTCCCTTTACAAATTTCATAAGATCGTCTACTGTTACTTGAAAACTCACCAGATGTGCTGCTTCTTCTATCGATAACTTCTTATCGTACGTCGGAGTGTCAAGCATAAATTGCAAGGCCTCTATGAGTTCTGATATGTTTTGGCTTGGAATTTTGGTAGCCATACCAACGGCAATCCCTTCAGCTCCATTTAATAAAAGATTTGGTAGTTTTGAAGGTAGATAATCTGGCTCTTCGAGTGAACCGTCAAAATTTTTCCGCCATACAACAGTATCTTTCTCTAAATCTTGCAGTAACTCATCGGTAATTTTGTTCAGCTTTACTTCGGTGTAACGCATTGCAGCAGCGGGATCGCCGTCTACCGATCCGAAGTTACCTTGTCCCTTGATTAACGTGTACCTCAGTGAGAAGTCTTGTGCCATACGGACTAATGCTTCATAAACTGGTGCGTCGCCGTGTGGGTGGTATTTACCAAGAACATCTCCAACAACTTTTGCACTTTTTGAGTATTTAGCAGACGAACCGAGCCCAAGCTTATGCATATCATAAATAATGCGGCGCTGTACCGGTTTCAATCCGTCACGAACATCCGGTAATGCACGCGCAACAATAACACTCATTGCATAGTCGAGGTACGACTTCTTCATTGCATCCGTTATGTTGGTTAGAATTATTTTGGTCATTACTGAAATAGTTAATAGTTAGTAGCTAATAGTTAGCACAATTATTTTGCTATAGACTTCTTAACAAGACTAATCGCATGTTCACGTGACATGAATTTCTCTGTTTTTACCCATTTATTTGGCTCGAGTTCCTTGTAGTGATCAAAGAAATGGCGTATGCGATCTTTTACCGCAACGGGAATATCATCGACCGTTTCGTACACACCATACAGAGGATCTACTTTTTTTACGGGAACTGCCAAAAGCTTAGCATCAATCCCCTCTTCGTCTTTCATTTCAAGAATGCCAATTATTTTACATTTCACAATTGCGCCCGCTATTACTGGTTCAGAGGCAAGTACGAGAATATCCATTGGGTCTCCGTCTTCACCTTTCGTATTTGGTACAAAACCGTAGTTGAAGGGATACTTCATTGCCGTATACAAAAATCGGTCTGCCATAAGTATTCCAGTTTTTTCGTCAATCTCGTACTTCACCATACTATCCTTGGTTATTTCAATAAATGCATACACCTCGGGAAGCTTTTCTACATCGACCTTTAGTTTAGAAAAATCGTACATTTAAAATTTTGGAACTTATAATTTTACCCCACCCTGCCCTCCCCTCCGCCAGCTGGCGGATAGGGGAGGCGAGGAGGGGTTTAAATATCCAGATTCGCGGTCTTCGCATGTGTTTGGATGAATTTTTTGCGCGGCGCTACTTCTTCACCCATTAACATGCTAAAAACCTTATCTGCTTCTATTGCGTCATTTACCTCTATTTGGCGCAATACTCTATTTTCAGGGTTCATGGTTGTCTCCCATAATTGTTCCGGGTTCATTTCTCCTAAACCTTTATACCGTTGAATATTGTAGTTAGTAGAAGGAAATTCCTTCTTAACTAACGCATCACGTTCATCGTCAGAATACACGTAGAATATTTTCTTGCCAGCCCAAATTTTATATAGTGGTGGTTGCGCTATGAAAATATGTTTCTTTTCAACAATATCTGGTAAGTGACGAAAAAAGAATGTCAAAATAAGTGTCATTATGTGTTCTCCATCCACATCGGCATCCGTCATAATTACTATTTTGTGGTACCGAAGTTTCTCATAGTTGTATAGATCAGATATGCCGGTACCAAGCGCCACTACCAAATCTCTCAGTTCCTTAAATTGCATAACTTTGTCTAAATACGATTTTTCTGAATTAAGAATTTTTCCGCGGAGAGGAAGAATCGCCTGGTTTTGTCTATCTCTTCCTTGTTTTGCAGAGCCTCCAGCGGAGTCGCCTTCTACAATAAAAAGCTCAGATAGTTTTGGATCCCGTTCTCGGCAGTCGGCTAATTTTCCCGGGAGTGTCGCGCCTTCGAGTGCGCTTTTTCGGATTACGGAATCGCGCGCGGCCTTTGCTGCAAGTCGAGCTTGTTGAGACAAAAGAACTTTGTCTACTACAACTTTCGCATCCTGCGGGTGTTCCTCAAAATACCTCTCTAGTTTTTCTTTTGTTATTTGCTGAACAATACCTTGCACTTCTGCGTTACCAAGTTTCCCTTTTGTTTGGCCTTCAAATTGCAGGTTTGTTGAGGGCATTTTAATGTAGATTATTGCCGTAAGACCATCTCGTGTATCGTCCCCCACAATATTCTCCTTTTTGATAATTTGCTTTGCATTTCCATAATCATTGATCACTTTAGTAAGTGCCATACGAAAACCGGTCACGTGCGTGCCGCCCTCTTTTGTGTTAATTACGTTAACGTAAGACAGGAGATTTTCCTTAATGGAATCGTTGTATTGTATTGCTACACTTACATCTACCTCGTCTTTAATACCAGAAATATTAATTACCGGGTGAAGAACATGCTTGCTTGCGTTTAAATCCTCAGTGAGTGATGTTATGCCGCCCTCGAAATAGAAACCCCTTTTAGTAGAATTATTGTCGTTGTAAACTTTAAATGTCACACCAGAAACAAGGTATGCGCGGTCGCGAACCTCACGAAACACGCGACGTGCCTCCAGCTCTATTCCGTCTTTAAAAATCTCTGTATCGGGTAAAAAAGAAAGGGCTGTACCTGTTTCAGATATAATACCTAGTTGTGATTCTTTGACTTCTTTTACATTATATTGTGGTAGTCCCCGTTTATATTCTTGGCGATACATTTTGCCTCCACGCTTTACCTCGACTATCAAATGCTCTGCAAGTGCGTTAACTACACTACTACCTACGCCGTGCAAGCCACCAGATACTTTATACGATTTTGTATCAAACTTAGCGCCAGCATGAAGCTTTGTTAGAATTATTTCAAGCGCGCTTTTCTTGTACTGTGGCATCACTTCAGTTGGAATTCCTCTTCCATTATCAATAACGGTAAGATATTTATCGTTCTGAATACGTACTGAAATTTGGGTACAGTGACCGGCAAGCGATTCGTCTATTGAGTTATCTATAATCTCATTTAAACAGTGGTGTACACCATCGAGCGCGGTTGTTCCTATATACATTCCGGGGCGCTTGCGTACCGGTTCAAGACCCTCAAGAACGACAACTGAGCCGGCGTTGTACACTGCGCTATTTGAAATCATAGGGTGCCAGTATAACAGATTTGTCAAGTGCCTACAAGGCATGTTTAGACTGTTCTAACAATCTAGAAATGAATACTATAAGTCAAGTGTATTGGATATGTAACAATAAATTTACGCTGCCAAATTGGCATTACTGATAAATAATAATCTGAGAAAAAATACTATCAGTAACATGATGAGCCAATTAAATACTAATAGTAGTAGTACGGACTTTCGTCCGCACCTACAGATAAAAACAAATGTAATAGGTGTAGGAACGGTTGCAAAACCGTCCAAAAGATTTATACCACTCGCACTTGAATATACTCGGGTATATACCCCTCTAAACTGCTTTGATCCGCCTTTGGCGAGACAAACCAGTGTAAGACGGGTATAACTGTGGTTTACCGTTTACGGTTTATCGTTTATAATGTAAGGTAGAATGCGCCGACTTAGCTCAGTGGTAGAGCAACGCTTTTGTAAAGCGTGGGTCGTTGGTTCAAATCCCGCAGTCGGCTCAAAAGATTTCCTTATCTCGTAATCTATCTGGAAGAAATTATTTATCTTCAGTTGGGCCGACAAAAGTATCTGAAC
>CAYHPU010000033.1:0-10493 GCA_964358525.1 uncultured Gammaproteobacteria bacterium | reverse complement strand
CAGAGCTAACAACACTTTTATTCGTTTTCGCTTCAAGGGCTTTTCGCGCATCTCTGGCAATTTTACCTCCTTTTTTTGCTGGAATTTTATTTTCCACGAATCCATGTGCTTGCACATTCTCAGCAATTTGACGTGCAGAAAGTTCAGCAAGAGCAGTAAATATGATTTCTGCTTCGTTCATGTGATCTCGGAGATTTTGAGTTTTAAGACCTTTTAAGGCTTTATGCTCTTTTACTGAGACTTCAGCCCACTCTTTATGAATAATATTGGTGAGAATTGCAAATTCATTACCTTTTTCTACTCGATGAGTAGACCAATAATCTGTTAATTTATTTCTTGTTTCCTGCCCCATCATTCTCTGCTGAATCCATTTTTCACTACGTCCATGCTTTTGCCAATAATTACGACTTCGGTTTAATGCTAACTCTGGGTCAGAAATTTCCTGCATTCTCTCATATCCGACTTTTGCAAGCCATAGTTTAATTGGCTCAGATTTTTTGCTTGGTATTGACTGAACTAAACGTAAAATAGTTCCAGCATCTGCTACATCAGTTCTATAATATTTACCGTCCGCGGAAACCATTTTCACTTTGTCACATCTTGTGACAGACTCATTTCCCTCCTTTCTTAATCTGCTTTTAAGAGTAGTCCAGTAACTTTGTGCTTTTTTGAAATTTGCTTGATCTATAAGCACACTAATTATATCGATTATCGAAAAGTACCATTTCTCTTCTTTTTCATTATAGACGCGACGAATTTTTTTTGTTTCAAATAACACTGGCGTGGTTTTATTTTCTTTTTGCATCTTACAATATCATTGTATCATTTTGTATATCATCATTCGAGGCACTTGGAAGTATATATACATCCTCTTTATAGTTATTTACCCATACAAATTCTGCTTCACCTTTTAGTATCTGTTCAAATGGAAGACAGGATCTACACCCACCGTGAGGACATTTGTATAATTGTAGCTGACGCGCTAATTTGACTTTTTTGGCAATTTTCAGCACTTCCTGATACGATTCGGTAAAATTTGGTAATTTTTTTTCAACCGGTTCGTTACTGAGTCCTAAGTACCAATAACTTACTTTTTCGATACTTCTTTTTTGACATTGGTTAACGAGTAGGTAGTATATGGGTAATTGTAGTGAATCTGACTTCTCCTCCCAACGACCTGTCTTAAAATCTATAATATGTACACCCTCTGTCTCCGGTAAATACTCGAGCCAGTCTATTTTTCCACAGAGAATAATATTATCCTCTTCAGACAACCAAAAATAGGGTAAGGACATTTGAATTTTTACCGCGGAATTGACGAGTGGGCCGGGATTGAGCGTAAGGCGTCGCAACATTTCTTCTGCACGATTGTAATAGGCTCGTTCCGAATCCCCATCAACAAACCCTCCTTTTTTTTTGTTTACTTTTTTCCACGCAATTTCGAGTTTTAAAAGGAGTGATTCGCTAAATCTTTTATCGGCAGGAAGCACCGAAAGAGATTCAACCACGTCATGGACAGCAAGACCAAGTGCAAATGGAGGAGACATTATTTTCATTTTATGCCCGGTCTTTGGATTCTTGTAGACATTTTTAAGATAATAAGCGCGTGGACAAGAAAGAAAATCGGAAATTGACGTATGAGACACCCACACCGCAGTAAATTTATCTTTTGGCATATGAGTAGAGAGTATTATAACAATATCTAGAAATACAAATCCGTATAGTGTTTTATTTTTGTTTCTCCGTTTTCTTCCCAGATAGATAATATCTCTACCTTTGCCTGTTTTTTGACTTTATTCACCAACATATATACTTCTACCATCTTTTTCAGTTTAAATAATTTATGAGAATTGACTGCTTCATAGGGATAACCGAAAGATAAGTTAGAGCGATATTTTACCTCGATGAAAATAATAAATTCGCCCTTCTCAGCAACAATGTCAAGTTCCCCTAACTTTGTCTGAAAGTTCCGATCGATAATACGATAGCCCTTTGAAGTCAAATACGACGATGCAATGTCTTCACCCTTGGCACCAATAATCCTAGTGTTCGTCACAAAAAGATTATAGACTGTCATTACGAACGAAGTGAAGTAATCTAGTCGTGAGATTGCCACACTTCGCCACAGTATAAGGGGCTCAGCTCGCAATGACAAGCAGGGATTACACTTCCGAGGATCGTTTGCCGCTACGTCCACGCATATAGTAGAGTTTTGATCGGTGCACTTCGTTGTGAGAATTGACTTTAATTGATTCGAGAAGTGGCCAGGCAACAGGAAAGATACGTTCAACGCCAATACCAGATTTAGTCATTTTGCGTACGGTAAAAGATTTATTTACGCCAACGTTTTTTATGGCAATAACAATACCAGTAAACACCTGTTTTTTAGTTTTTTCTCCGTCTGTGTAATTGGTTACGAGCTGAACCTCGTCGCCTATTTTAACATCTGTGTCCTTTACTTTTGTATAGAGTGCCATAGTTGTAGTAGTATACCGAGTAAGTGTCCAAAATTCAATTTGTTTTTTTCTTAATACAAACCTTTACAAAACCTACGAATATCGGATGGGGTGAGAGCGGACGCGATTTAAGTTCTGGATGGTATTGTACCCCAATAAAGAATGGGTGACTCGGTAGCTCTACAGCTTCAACGAGCTTTCCGTCTGGCGACGTTGCCGAAATAACCATGCCAGCGTTTTCAAATTTCTTTTTATATTCATTATTAAACTCATAGCGATGCCGGTGGCGTTCTTCTACAGTTGGCAATGTAAACTGATCGTTTTTATACAAATTATATAAGTCAGCTAATTGCGTGCCCAGTTTAATAAGCGCTGGCCATGCTCCAAGTCGTATCGTCCCACCATACTGGTTTTTCTTTAAATATTCCGTTTGGTGCGGCATAATATGAATGACTGGGTATGGAGTTTTTTCATCAGCTTCAACAGAATTCGCTTTTTTTAAATTCAAAACATTGCGAGCAAATTCAACCGTTGCCATTTGCATACCAAAACAAAGTCCTAGGAAAGGTACACTGTGCTCTCGTGCATACTGAATAGTTGCGATCATTCCTTCTGTTCCCCGACTCCCCCACCCTTGGGGAACAATAATTCCGTCATATTGAGAAAGACTCTCGGTACCGTTTCTTTCAATGTCTTCACTACTGATCCATGAAATATCAGGTGCGCTGTTGTGAAAATAAAATGCGTGCTTAAGTGATTCGATAACACAAACATATGAATCTTCAAGCGCATATTCACCACTATTAAAATACTTGCCGACTATACCAATGCGCGCTTTTTTTGTGGTGATTTTTGTTTTATCAATAAAAGTATCCCATTTCTTCTTGAGCTCCACGTTGAGTTCCTTTTTCGGTAAATTTAATTTCTCCTGTATTCGCTCAACCAGATGTTGCCGTTCAAGAACAGCGGGAACTTGATAAACAGATGCAACATCGGGATTTGAAATAATGTCTTCCTTATGGACATTACAAAATACCGCTATTTTTTCTTTACGAACCGCATCAATATTTTTTTCCGATCGAGTCACAATAATGTCGGGTTGTACCCCTGCCGCAAGAAGTAAAGATACCGATTGCTGTACCGGTTTTGTTTTGAGTTCTCCCAAATTATGGGGGAGTGGCATATAGGCAACGTGAATAATTAAGACCCTTCCTGCATACTGTAGTTTTAGTTGGCGGGCGGCTTCAATAAATAACTGGTTTTGAATATCTCCAACGGTTCCGCCAATTTCAAGAATTACTATTTCTGCTTTACTGTCTTTTGCGAGTGTATGAAGCCTTTTTTTAATTTCTTCTGGAATGTGTCGGATCATTTCGACACATTCTCCCTGATATTTCATTTCGCGCTCATTTTGAAGAACGGTAAGAAACAACTGGCCAAGCGTCATATAATTAAGCTTCGATAGATTGCGACTTAAAAACCGCTCATAATGCCCAATATCCTGGTCTGTCTCAAGTCGATCCTCGGTAACAAATGTTTCTCCGTGGATAATGGGGTTCATAGTGCCGGCGTCAACGTTCAAATATGGATCAGCTTTTGCTATCGTAGTGCTGTAGCCAGCTTCTTCAAGAAGTAGCGCAAGCGAAGAGGCGGTAATTCCCTTTCCCAAACCAGAAATCACCCCGCCGGATATAAATATAAAATAAGGCATTATGTACCAACAAATGACGAATAAAAATAGCTAAATATATCTCCCTTAGATATCATACCAATAACTCGCCTCTTTTTGTCAACAACGGGAAGCTGACGAATATGAAGCATAACCATTCGAGACAGTGTTTTAAACAAAGAGTCCTCAGGGCTCGTTGTAAAAACTAACTTACTCATAACATCTCGCGCGCGCTTGAATTTCATTCCCTTCAACCGTTCTTCCAAAAAAGCGTTGTCTTTAAGTTCAAGATCCTCAAAAAAATCTTTATAACTCGGATAAATTTTTTCGAGCAATGCCTCTTCCGAAATTATTCCGAGCAGCTTATTTTGAGAATCCACCACAGGAAGAGCGTGAATATTTTTTTTGAAGAGATATGACCACACCTGACGTAAATCAGTATTCAGGTGGATGTGTACCACCTTCTTTTTCATTAAGGACGAAGCTGTAATCATCTTTTTTTGCGCATTTTTCCTAGAACCTTCAGTTCTACACTTGCCCGTCGTAGCATCGCAAAAGCTTTTTCGCGGTCCGCCTTTTGCGGCTTTTCTCGTAGTAATTGCTCTGCTCGCTCTTTTACTTCTTCAATTGTTTTCTCATCCAGTTCCTGCTGTCCCCGTGCGTGTGAAATGAGAATACGCACTACTTTCCCATCGGTTTCAACATATCCGCTCCCTGCAGAGAAAAATTCCTGAACACCGTTATTCACCACTGTTATAACTCCGTCAGCTAGTAAAGTCAAGAGGGGTGCGTGGTGGGAAAGAATAGTTATCTCGCCGTCAACAGTGTTACACGTAATTTGGCTTATGTCAGACTCGTATACCGCCTTCTCTGGAGTGATTATTTTAAGATGCAACATATTTTACCCTTACCTATTTTACCTCCTCAATAGACCCAACCATATAAAATGCTTGTTCAGATTTGTCATCGTGCTTTCCTTCAAGTATCTCTTTAAAGCCTTTGATTGTTTCTTCACGAGAAACATATTTCCCTGCTTTGCCCGTAAATGGTTCTGCCACAAACATCGGCTGTGTTAAGAAGCGTTGAATTTTTCGAGCTCGATTTACCGTTAATTTATCTTCTTCCGACAATTCCTCCATTCCAAGGATGGCAATAATATCTTGTAGATCTTTATATCTTTGTAGCAGGCGCAGAACATCTTTCGCGACACTGTAATGTTCTTCTCCAATTATAGAAGGATCTAATGCACGTGATGAAGATGATAGTGGATCTACGGCCGGATACAGTGCTTGCTCTGCAAGAGACCGCTCTAATGTAATAGAAGCGTCAAGATGCGCAAATGTAGCTACTGGCGCCGGATCAGAGTAGTCGTCTGCAGGAACATATACCGCCTGCATCGAAGTAATTGAACCTTTTTTTGTAGATGTAATACGTTCCTGAAGCGCGGACATTTCTTCGGCAAGTGTTGGCTGGTACCCTACAGCAGATGGTAAACGCCCAAGTAGCGCAGAAACTTCCGATCCCGCTTGAGCAAAACGAAAAATATTGTCAATAAAAAGTAACACATCTTGTCCTTCTTCGTCACGAAAGTATTCTGCCATAGTAACTCCGGTGAGCGCTACGCGTAAGCGATTTCCCGGAGGCTCATTCATTTGTCCAAAAACTAAAACAGTCTTTGGTAAAACACCCGTTTCTTTCATTTCATTCCACAAGTCGTTTCCTTCACGCGTCCGCTCTCCTACTCCTGCAAAAACAGAAACACCTCCATGTTCTTCTGCAACATTTCGAATGAGTTCCTGGATTAATACCGTTTTCCCAACCCCTGCTCCACCAAACACTGCAATTTTTCCACCTTTAATGAATGGCGTCAGTAAATCTAAAACTTTGACGCCCGTTTCAAAAATAATTGGTTTTGGATTTTGTTCAGTTAATGGTGGCGCTTTCCGATGAATAGGATAATACTTTGTTGATTCGACTTTAGCTCCCTCATCAACCGGTTCTCCCAACATATTGAACAAACGACCTAATGTAGCTTTTCCAACGGGAACTTTAATGGGTTCGCCCGTATTGACAACTTCCATGCCGCGAGATAATCCAATAGATGTATCTAAAACAACGGTGCGAACGGTATTCGCCGAAAGTATTGCTTCCACTTCAAGTACTATTGTTTTCTTACCAAATGTAAGGTGCAATGCGTCATATACTTTTGGGAGATCGTTTTCAAATACAACATCAATAACGACTCCTCTAATTTCTTTAATAATTCCCGTGCTCTTCATTTTATGCGTTTGAAACTGCTAATTTCGCGGTATTCATATCGAGTAGTTCATTGGTAATTTTGCTTTGTCGAACCGCATTTCGTGTTAATGTCAATTGATACACCAGGTCTTTTGCATTGTCTGTAGCATTTTTCATTGCAACCATGCGTGCAGAATGTTCAGATGCTTCGCTTTCTGAAATTGCGCCTCTAATTTGACCTTCAATATAAAAATTAAATAATTCGGCTAGAACACGAGTGCTATTTGGCTCTATTAGATAATTTTGATTGTGGCCTTTTTTTTCTTCTGCGGTAACTGAAAACGATTTAGACGTTAATGGTAATAATATTTTTTTTGTCGGTTCAAATGTCATGCTGGTAACAAAGCGATTATAAAATAAATCAACTCCGGTTACTTGCTTTGATAAAAATTGAGAAAGCGCAAGAGAATAGATTGCCGATACATTTTTATCAAATGGGAGTTCTCGTGAAAAATCAGCAAGTACCCGTGCTCCGAAATGGTGTAAAAATTGCTGTGCTTTTGCGCCGATAATAACAAAGTCATACGCATCAAAATCTTTAATTTCTTTAAATAGAAATTTAAATAGATTAAAGTTAAACACACCACAAAGCCCTTTATTCGAAGATATGATTATTCCAAGCCTTTTATTCGCCAGCTTGTTTGATTTAGTATACGGATGCTCCAGTGATCCACTTGCGCTTACGAGCTGTGAAATTGTTTCAGTTAATGCATTACGATAAGGCAAACCCATACTCGCCTTAATTTGTGCTTTTTTCATTTTTACCGCAGAAACAAGCTGCATTGCGCGGGTTATTTGACCAACGTTTTTTATTGACTTTATTTTCCCTTTTATAGTACGAAGATTCATAGCTTACGATTTATTAGAAAATATTTGTATAAATTTCTTTGCAAATGCATGAAGATCTTTTTCAGTATTTTCACTTACTAATTTCTCTTCACGAATTTGTTTCAAAACTTTTGGTTTTTCTGCCTTCAACATAGTAATAATTTCGCTTTCAAATTGAGAAACATTTGCAAGTGGAATTTCGTTAATATACCCATTCACCCCAAACCACATAATAGCAACTTGCTCTTCAACTGGCATCGGATTATTTTTGTCCTGCTTGAGAAGTTCGTACATATGCGCACCACGGTTTAACACTTTCTTCGTTTGCTCATCAAGATCCGACGCAAACTGTGAGAACGCGGCAAGTTCTCTATACTGTGCAAGCTCCATTTTTAAACTTCCCGCTACTTTTTTCATTGCTTTCACTTGAGCTGAAGATCCAACGCGAGATACCGACGAACCAACATTTATTGCAGGACGCATGCCCGCATTAAAGAGTTCTTTTTCCAAAAAGATTTGTCCATCGGTAATCGAAATAACGTTTGTTGGAATGTAGGCAGAAATATCGCCTTCCTGCGTTTCAATAACCGGGAGCGCGGTAATAGAACCTCCTCCATATTGCGGATCTATGCGACACGCGCGTTCTAGTAACCGAGAGTGAAGGTAAAAAACGTCGCCAGGATACGCTTCACGACCCGCTGGTCGCTTTAAGACAAGTGAAAGTTGACGATACGCCCATGCGTGCTTGGTAAGATCGTCGTAGGCTATTAATACATTTTTTCCTTGTTTTAAAAAGTGTTCAGCGATTGAAGTTCCTGCGTATGGCGCAATATACTGAAGTGCCGCAGAACTAGAAGCTGGCGCTGAAACAATAATAGTATAGTCCATCGCTCCACGCTCTTGTAAAAGGTTTAGAACATTTGCAATTTTGGACTCCTTTTGTCCAATGGCAACATACACACAAATAACATTTTCTTTCGCTTGGTTAAGAATTGTATCTATAATCAAAGTGGTTTTCCCGGTGGCACGATCTCCTATGATAAGTTCGCGCTGACCTTGACCAATGGGAATCATACTGTCTATTGCTTTAATGCCCGTTTGAAGTGGCTGATTTACTGACTTACGATAGATTATGCCCGGAGCAATTTTTTCTACCTCTTCATAGAGATCTGTTGGTATAGGCGCAAGTCCGTCAACCGGCTCGCCACGTGCATCAACTACGCGACCAAGCATTTTGTCTGAAACAGGAACCCGCAACACATTACCAGTGAGCGTAACACGATCTCCCACCCGAAGCTCAGTATAATCTTTGAAAACTAAAACTGCGGTATAGCGTTCCGGAAGATCTATAACCATACCTGTAATTCCGTGTGGAAAATTTACTATTTCACCATTTTTAGCCTTTGGCAAACCATCAACTACCGCAACCCCGTCGAAAAGCTGGACAATTGACCCACTTTCCGTAACTACTTTTTGCGGACGAACTGCTTTGATTTCTTTTTGTAGTGACTCGGTAATTGTTGTAACGTTTGACATAGTCTATAAATGTAAACTTTCGGTAATTTCCTGTAATTTCCCTTTTAAGGAATTATCAACATAATAACTTCCATACTCAACGGTATACCCCGCAATTAACTGTGGATTCATTTTCTGTTCAACAGAAGCGTCGAGTGGGATACCCAATTTCCCACAGATTGCCTGTATTTCTTCAGTATTCAAATCATACGTAGACGTAATAATAAGCTTCATAGAACCTTTCTTATGCTGAAATTTTAGGTAATTTTGCCGTTACTTCTTGCATTATTTTCTGTTGCATGTCCGCGCTTACTGTTTCGAACAATACTTTTTCAGTTAATGTTGCAGCAAGTGTATATGCGGCTTTTTTTATTTCTTCCCGTCCTTTAGATCTTTCGCTTTCAATAAGATCCATGTTGTGCTTGCGTATCTCGTCTGCCTCCTGTTGTGCTGTTTTTAAGATTTCATGCTTTGCTTCTTCAGTTTCCTTTTTCATCTTTGCGTACATTGTTTTTAGCTTCTTTTCATAATCTTTTTCAAGCTCGAGCTTTTGAGTATAGAGCTCTTTTTCTTTTTCCTCGTACACCTTCAGCTTTTTTTGTTCATCTTTTGAACGTTTTTCCTCACTGTTCAGTTTTTCAAAAAAAGGCTTGAAGATAAACTTCTTAAAAAGAACAACCAGAACGATAAAGTTTATAACCTGCGCGATTAGTATGCGCGCATCAATGCCAAGTTTCTCCATGAAATTCGTTTATGTAAATTTAATAATTAATGCAATAACAAGAGCGTAAATGGCAATTGCCTCTGCAAATGCAAACGCAAGGACCATGTTTGTCGTTATAGAAGATTGAGCTTCAGGATTTCTCCCAATTGCTTCAACCGCCTTAGAACCAATAAGACCAATGCCAATTCCAGGACCTATAGCGCCAATTCCTATGGCGAGTGCTGTAGCTAGTAATTTTGTTGCTTCTGCGTCCATATAGTAATTCACCTCCCCTCCCTATTATTTAATGATGTTTGTGGCTTGTTGCACCAACTGTTATAAAGATAGATAACAACATGGTAAACACAAGGGCTTGTATAAACCCAACAAAAAATTCAAAAAGTAAGAAGGGTAACGAGGCAAGTACCGGAACTAAGAAAGAAATAACCGTCATAAGTACTTCCCCGGCAAATATATTTCCAAATAAACGAAATGAAAAGGATAAAATTTTAGAGAACTCCGACACTATCTCGAGTATTCCGACAAACGCATTGATGGGGTTGCTAAAATTAAAAAAGCGTTGAATATATTCAACAAATCCAACATATTTAATCGAGTAGAATTGGATTAAGAACATACCAACGAGAGTCAGAGCAAGTGTTGTGTTGAGATCAGCTGTGCCGCCACGAAAAAAAGGAATAAAACCGTGTTCACCCTCAAAACCCACTGTGCCAATGCCCGGTAACAATCCAAACCAATTAAGTGCAAAAATATATAAGAAGAAAGACATAACAATCGGAAAAAAAATCTGTGCACGTTCACCAAGAATAGGCATAAACAATTCATATAAACCTTTTAACAATATATTTACAGCATGGTATACCGGTCCTTTTTGCTGTCTGAATTGAATTGCAACAATAATAAGGAGCAAAAGGACAATCCAACTTGTAAGTAATGAATTTGTTATAGGAAATCCAAAAAAATTAAAGATCTCTTCTGCTTTGATGCTTATGTGGGGAGTATT